>JANLJK010000429.1 GCA_029255525.1 Pseudolabrys sp. | reverse complement strand
CCATCGGTCCAAGATATAGAGGTGAAGATCTTAAAAACCCAAGGCAAAAAAAAAACGTGTGGAAAATAAGACGACCTAATTCATTTAGAGTGAAGCGTCTCACCCCACCAGCACGTTCTTGAACTGCCAGGGATCGGACGTGTCGATGTCCTCGGGGAACAGACCCGGACGGCCGGCGAGCGGCGTCCAGTCGGTGTAGTAACCCTTCACCGGGCCGAGATAGGGCAACTGGATTTCCAACAGACGATGGAAGTCCATCTCGTCGGCCTCGACGATGCCTTCGTTCGGATGCTCCAGCGCCCAGACCATGCCGCCGATCACGGCGGAGGTCACCTGCAGCGCGGTGGCGTTCTGGTAGGGCGCCAGCGCCCGCGTCTCCTCGATCGAGAGCTGCGAGCCGAACCAGTAGGCGTTCTTGCCGTGGCCGTAGAGCAGCACGCCGAGCTCGTCGATGCCGTCGACGATCTCGTTCTCTTCGAGGATGTGGTGCTTCTCCTGCATCTTGCCGGAGCCGAACAACTCGTGCAGCGACACCACGGCGTCGTCGGCCGGGTGATAGGCATAGTGGCAGGTCGGCCGGTACGTCACCTTGCCTGATGCATCGCGCGCGGTGAAGTAATCCGAGATCGAGATCGACTCGTTGTGCGTGACCAGGAAGCCGTATTGCGCGCCGCGCGTCGGGCACCAGGTGCGTACGCGCGTGTTGGCGCCGGGCTGCATCAGGTAGATCGCCGCGCCGCAGCCGGTCTCGTGGGTGTGCGCGTTTGCCGGCATCCATTTCTCATGGGTGCCCCAGCCGAGCTCGGCCGGCTGCATGCCTTCCGACAGGAAGCCCTCGACCGACCAGGTATTGACGAACACTTCGGCTTCCTTGGGCGTCTTGCAGCGCTGCGTATCGCGCTCGGCGATGTGGATGCCCTTGACGCCGGCCTGTCGCATCAGGTCCGCCCATTCGGCCTTGGTCTTCGGCTCGGGGACGTTGAGCTTCAGGTCCGCCGCGACATTGAGCAGCGCCTGCTTAGCGAAGAACGAGACCATGCCGGGATTGGCGCCGCAGCAGGAGACGGCCGTCGTCGAGCCGGGCTTGCGCGCTTTCTTGGCGGCGAGCGTCGTCTCGCGCAGCGCATAGTTGGAGCGCGCCTCGGGCCCCTTCGACTTGTCGAAATAGAAGCCGAGCCAAGGCTCGTTGACAGTGTCGATGTAGAGCGCGCCAAGTTCGTTGCACAGCTCCATGATGTCGACCGAGCCGGTGTCGACCGACAAATTGACGCAGAAGCCCTGACCGCCGCCTTCGGTGAGCAACGGCGTCAATAGTTCGCGGTAATTGTCCTTGGTCAGGCCCTTCTGGATGAAGCGCACGCCGTGCTTGTCGCACAGCGCCTTGCGGCCCTCGTCCTTGGGATCGAGGACCACCATGCGCGACTTGTCGTATTTCAAATGCCGCTCGATCATCGGCAGCGTGCCTTTGCCGATCGAGCCGAAGCCGACCATGACGATCGGTCCGGTAATGGTGGCGTAGACGGGCCAATCAGCCATGGTGCAGGTCCTCCAAATAATCAGGTCGTGATAGCCTGAGGACGTGAAAGGCCCGGCCGGCACCGATGTCGGACGCACGTCGCCGACCGGCTACATC
>JANLJK010000428.1 GCA_029255525.1 Pseudolabrys sp. | reverse complement strand
CGCGCGCTGTTTCTGGAACGCGCTCTTGTCCGCCTTGTCGGCCTGCTCTTGATACGTCTTGATCTCGGCCTGCAGCGCCGCGATCTTGGCTGTCTTCTCGTCGGCGGACATCTTCTCGTCGCCCTTGATCTTCATGATCGACTTGTTGGCTTCGAGGACGCGGATCGGCAGAAGCTGGTTGTCGTTCGTCGGGTTGAACGGCGCCCACTGCAGACCGGTAAGGACCTTGCGTGCCGTGGCGATTTCTTCCGGCGTGCCGACACGGCCGTAGCTCATGATCCAGGTGTAGAGCTTGGTCTTGACGTCCGCTTCGATATCCTTGCGCCAGACGATCGGATCGCTCGGAATAAGCGGCGACGTCCAGATGATGCGGATGTTCTTGCGCGCCTCGGGCGCGGTCACTTCGAGCCGGCGGACGTTTTCGCTGTTGTTGGTGGCGACCGAAACCTGCTTGTTGGCCACCGCCATGCCGTTGGCTTCATGCGACGCATTGCGCACCGTCTTGAAGCACTGCTTCGGATCGATGTTCTTGGCGGCGAAGATGTAGCTGGTCGGAACCAGGAAACCCGAGGTCGAGTTCGGATCGCCAATGCCGAAGTCGAGCGACTTGTCGCACTTCAGAACATCATCGAGGTTCTGAAGTGGCGAATCTTTGTGCACGATCAGGTGCGACCAATAGCCGGGATTGCCGTCCGAATCGACGGACTGGGCGAAGAGCTCACCATTCGAACGGTTGACCGCTTCCATCGCGGACTTATTGCCGAACCAGGCGATCTGCACCTTCTTAAAGCGCATGGCCTCGATCACGCCGGCATAGTCCGACGCGTAGAAGCCGTTGACCTTGAGGCCGGTCCCCTTGGCCATAGCCTGGAGGAAGGGCTCCCAGACGGTCTTCAAATTGGTGCTCGCCTCGGTGGCGATGATACCGAAGTTGATTTCCGTGGTTTCGGCGCGGGCGGCGGTCGCCGTAACACCGGCAGCCACGGCCAATACTGTGCCGATCAGGGCTAGCTTGCGCATGATGCCTTCTCCTGTTGTCAGTCGTTGAATTTTCAAATCACGCCGAGACGCGGGCCGCACTCAGGCGGACAGCCGTTCGATTTCCGGCAGCGGCTTCGTCATAGCCAGCGATGATGCATGCGGCATGACAGCGGCCGGCGGATCGGACCAATGCTGCCCAACGCTGCTCTGCGGTACCTCGGCCTGCCCTTCGAAAGACGGCAGGAACAGCTCTTCGCATTCCGCGCCGTAAAGTTGATTGAGGAAGGCCGGCGTCAACGCGCTCGACGGGCCGTCATAGGCCACCGTGCCGCCCTTGAGCGCGATCGTGCGCGGGCAGTATTTCAGCGCGTATTCGACTTGATGCAGCGACACCAATACCGTCAGGCCGTCATTGCGGTTCATGTCCGCGAGCAGATCCATCACCCGGCGCGACGAGGCCGGATCGAGCGAGGCGATCGGCTCGTCGGCGATCAGAAGCTCGGCGCCCTGCACCAGCGAGCGCGCAATGGCCACGCGCTGCTGCTGGCCGCCCGACAACTCGCTGGCGCGCTTGAGCGCATGCTCGGCGATGCCGACGCGGGCGAGCGCCTGCATGGCTTTGCGCTTGTCGTTGTCGCTGAACTGGCCAAGCGTGCCGCGCAGCATCGGCAACTGGCCGAGAAGGCCGAAGCACACATTGGTGAGCAGCGTCAGCCGCGGCACCAGATTGAACTGCTGAAAGATGACGCCGATGCGCGCGCGCAAGGCGCGATTGCATTTCAGGCGACCATTCTGCTGGACGGCATGACCGAGAACATGAATCCGGCCGGCGCCCGCGGGAGCCGACTTTGGTGCGCCGTCGATAGCGACGAGGCCCGCAAGGGTACGAATCAAGGTCGACTTGCCGGAGCCCGACGCCCCGATCAAAGCGACCATCTCGCCGCGGCGTAGCGACAGGCTGACATTGTCCAGCACCGGCACGCCGCGCTGAAAGGATTTGGAAATCCCTTTGGCCTCGATAACAGCGTCCGTCGACAAGCTGACTCTCCCCTCTGCTGTCACATTCGCTAACAACGCTGTGTGACAGACAGATGAATTGGATGACGAAACCCTGCCGTTCTCCCCGCTGAGAACAGCACAAATGCGCGGCAGGTCAGCAGGAAAAGTCAGCAGGAATAAGCGAAAGGCCGGTGCGCCGACTGGCCGAGCGCGGCGCTGTGGATCACCTGGAACGGCACGCCTTTCATGCTCTGGCGTGCGACCACGATGCGATCGACCAGCAGCGTATGCGCCGCCGTTTCCTGCTCAAATTTGGTGCAAAGAAGCTGGAAGATATGCTCGCGTTCCGGCGATGCCAGCGAGCCCGTCAATGTCATGTGGAAACGGAAGTCCTCGAACACGTGGGGGTAACCCCAGCGCTCAAGATGTGCGAGTTGGCGCTCACTCAAGGGCGATGTCAGCCGGCGCGCCCGCTCTTCCAGCGACATCGGCGCGCGGAAGCGATCGAACGCCTGCACACAGACTTGCGCCAATTGGTCGATCGCGGGCCGCGGCATCGACGGCACCAGCGCAATGAACGAGCCCAAGGTGCGCGGCGCCAGCTCGCCACCGAGCACGGCCGGCTGGTCAGCGCTGAAGCCGGCAACCGCCTGCAACAGATCGACCTCCTGCACCCCCTCGGCGAGGCGGAACGGCGCCTTGAGCGTGGCGTGGAAGCCGTAGACGCGCGGCTCGCGTACCACCTCGTTCCAGGAGGCGGCATCGACGCCGGCAATCAACGCGGCGCGCTCGCCCGTATAGGCATCGTAGCCGAGCACCGCTGTGCCGAAGCGATAGAGCGGCGTCTCCGCGGCGGGAACGAAATAGATCGCGTAGCGCGGCGCCATGTTCATGCTTGCTACTGTAGCCGATGCGCCTCGGTGAGGTGAGCGACGCGCCCATTGCAGATAGTGGCGACCAGACGCGGCCGCTGCGCATCGGAGCCGTCGACCAGGATCACGTCGGCGCGCTTGCCCGCCGCCAGCGCGCCGCGATCGGCAAGGCCCGCTGCCTTGGCCGGCCGCGTCGAGACATAAGACCATGCCTGTTCCAGTGGTGCGACCTTGTCGGCCGCCAGCCGATAGGCCGCGAGCAACGGCGCCGGATAGTAATAGTCGGACGCAAGGATGGTGCAGCAGCCGCGCGCGATCATGTCGGCGGCGCCGATCCAGCCGATATGGCTGCCGCCGCGCACAACATTGGGCGCGCCCAAAACGATGTCGTCGCCCGCCGCGATGGCGTCCTGCGCGGTTTCCGCCGTGGTCGGAAACTCGGCCAGCCGGCAATTCAGATCGCGGAACCAGCGGCGCTGCTCCGGGCTCATGTCGTCGTGCGACAGCATTGGTGTCGTCTGTTGGTCGGCGGCGGCGGCCAGCCGGCCGATCGAGCCCGGCACTTCCTCGGCGCGGGCGCGCAGGCGGTGCACCAGTGCCACGAAATCCTCCGGTGACAGCCCTGCCCGCTCGGCCATCTGCGCGATCTTGCGCGTGCGCGGCGGCGTGTTTTCGCCCGGCATGTGATCGTTGAAGCCGAGCATGCCGACGCGGCCTTCGCTCAGCCAGCCGACGACCTCGTCCTCGGCATCGAGATTGAAGGTCTCATAGCGCAGGTGAAACCGCGTGTCGGAAGAAAGCGCCGGCTTGAGGCTCTCGATGGCGCCGAGGATGGCGCGCGCATTGTCGATACTGCGCAGGCCCGGCTCCCAGGAGCAGGTGACGCCGTGAAACATCGTGGTGATGCCGTTGCTCACGCCCTGGCGGTCACTCTCCAACAGCGCGACGTCGATCGGAAAGCCGACGCCGGGGCGCGGCATCAACTGACGCTCGAAAGCGTCGCCGTGGATGTCGACGATGCCGGGTAACACATGCAGGCCGCGCGCGTCGAAGCAGCGGCCGTTGCCTGCCGCGGTGCCGACGCCCGTGATCAAGCCCGCTGCTTCATCGATGACGACGTCGGCCTCGACCAATTGCCCGTCGACCAGCGCCAGCCCGCCTTGCACCCGCATTTCCATCACTCCGCGCCGACAGCCATCGACGGCCGCTTCGCCAGATCGGCCGTCAGACCTTTGTATTTCGCGATGAATTCCACCGCTGGAAGCGCCCGGAAATCCGGCAGCGCACGGCGAAGTTGCTCGTGCGGCCAATCCCACCAGGCGAGCGCCCGCATATCGGTGGCCACGGCGTCAGGGAAACGCTGGCGGATCACGCGCGCCGGATTTCCGACGGCAATCGCATAATCGGGGATATCCTTGGTGACGACGCTGCCGGCGCCGATCACCGCCCCGGTACCGATGCGCCGGCCCGGCAGCACGATGGCGCCGTGGCCGACCCACACGTCATGACCGATGTCGATGTGATGCGAACGGCGCCAGGCGAAGAATTCGTTATCGTCCGGCTCGCCGTCGAAATAGGCGCTGGCGCGATAGGTGAAATGCGACTGGCTCGCGCGCTCCATCGGATGATTGCCTGGATTGATCCGGGTCATCGCCGCGATCGAGGTGAATTTTCCGATCGTCGCGTAAGCGATATCGCTGTCGTTGACCACGTAGGAGTAGTCGCCGAGTTCGACTTCCAGGAGCTTGGTGCGCGCGCCGACCTCGGTATAGGCACCGAGCTTGGTTGCCGTCAGCGCGGCCGAGGGATCGACGAGTGGTGTGGTGGAGAGCTTATTGTTGGCCATGACCTTAGACACAACTCTTTTAAGACAGCCGCATGACAGCGGCGCAGTGAATTAACTTTCCACGATCAGCGCCACACGGTCGGCCGAGAATCGCGCGCGCGCGAACATGATCGGCACGTCGTCTTCCGTGACATTGAGCCCTTCGGCGACGAGAATCGGCCGGTGCACGGACAGCCGCAGCCGGCCGGCATCAACCGCATCGGTGAATTCGGCACTAATACGCGTCCATTTGCGGCGATAGCTGGTGATGCCAAAATGCTCAAGCATGCGCGTAATCGAACGCACGCGGCGAAAGACCTTGGCGGCGTCGCCATAGCGGTCCGCCGGCAGCCACGTGGTTGAGACCGAGATCGGCACCCGGTCGGCGGCGCGAAGGATTTCCAGCCGCACCACCTCCTCGCCGATCTTGAGGCCGAGATCGCGCGCGATGTCCTCGTTCGCCGCTTCGTGGCGATGGCTCTGCAACCGCCCTTCCGCCTCGTGCCCCGCCGCGGTAACGATCTCGGAGAACTTCATACGCCGGCTGATGGGATAGCTAAGCTTGTCGGTTTTGACGAATGTGCCGCTGCCGCGCTCGGTCCGCACCAAACCGCGCGCGCCGAGTTCCGCCATTGCGCGGCGCACGGTATGCCGGTTCACGCCGTAGCGCGCGGCAATCTCGTTCTCCCCCGGTAGCTTCGAGCCGTTCTCGTGCTTGCCGACCAGAATGGCCTGCTCGAAATCGTCGGCGATACAGCGCCAAAGCATGACACCGCGCTCAAGCAGATGGTGCTTACTCGATGTCGATCCGCGCGGGGTTTTCGTCAGCATATTGAGGCCGCTGTCATCAAGGCGTCACCGGACGCGATCTAATAGTTGTCTATTAGAGTAGACAACTTCACGCAAGCCGCATATTGAGTTGTCTAGTGTACTAGACAACTCTGTGAGAGCCAATGACGATGGCCACCGCCCCCACCTCTGGCGAAACCGTCAGCCGCCGCGCCGCAATGGCGGTGCTGGCGCAGGCACCGGCCGCCGACATCGAACACGGCCTCGACCGTGTCGGCACATTCGCCTTCAATGAGTTGCGACCGACCGAGACCGGTCTTGTCATGTTACGCGGCCGCATCGGCAGCGACGGCGCGCCTTTCAATGTCGGCGAAGCCTCGGTGACGCGCGCGGCGGTACAACTCGAGACGGGTGAAATCGGCTTTTCTTACGTGCTCGGCCGCGATGCCAAAAAGGCGCGGCTGGCGGCTCTGTGCGATGCCTTGTGGCAGTCGCAACCGCATCGCACGGCGATCGAACAATATGTGCTTGCGCCGCTGCGCGATGCGCAGCAACGGCAGCAGGCGCTCAAACGCGCGCAAACGGCCGCGACCCGCGTCGACTTCTTCACGCTGGTGCGCGGGGAGGACGATTGATGAATGCGCCCGCGATCAATACCGCTTTCGCCAGCCAGGCCGCGTTCCGCGCGCTGATGGAAGCAACCGCCCAGCCGGGCGAGATCAGAACGGCGAGCGCGCTCGGCGCGCCCGCGCCGCTGTCGCCGGCCACCGCCGCTCTGGTGCAGAGCCTCACCGATTACGAGACGCCGGTGTGGCTCGACGACGCTTTCGCGCGCGTGCCGGCGGTGGCGGAGTGGATCCGTTTTCAAACCGGCGCGCCGATCGTGCAGGAGCCGCGGCAGGCGGCCTTCGCGCTCATTGCCGATGTCGAAGCAATGCCGGACGTCACGCAGTTCGCGCTCGGCAGCGAGGAATATCCCGACCGCTCGACCACGGTGATCGCGCAGATCGAACGCTTCGGCGGACGCGCGTTCCAGCTCGGCGGCCCCGGCATCAAGACATCGCGCACCTTCGCAGCCGAGCCGCTACCGAATGATTTCGTCCAGCGCATGGCGGTCAACCGCGAGCTGTTCCCGCGCGGCGTCGATCTCGTGCTCGTCGCCGGCGAGATGATGGCGGCGCTGCCGCGGTCGGTGCGCATCACGGAAGGGTTCTGAGCATGTATGTCGCGGTCAAAGGCGGCGAACGCGCCATCGAGAACGCCCACGCTCTGCTCGCCGATGCGCGGCGCGGCGAACGCGCGGTGCCCGAAATATCGCTTCAGCAGATCGACAATCAACTGGCGCTCGGCGTCGACCGCGTGATGTGCGAGGGCTCGCTCTACGATCGCGAGCTGGCGGCGCTGGCGATCAAGCAGGCGCGCGGCGACATGATCGAGGCGATCTTCCTGCTGCGCGCCTATCGCACGACACTGCCGCGCTTCGGCGCCTCCGAGCCGATCGAGACAGGGGCGATGGATATCCGCCGCCGCATCTCAGCGACCTTCAAGGATCTTCCCGGCGGCCAGGTGCTCGGCCCGACCTTCGACTACACCCATCGCCTGCTCGATCATACGCTCGCGCAAGAGAGCGACGTCGCGTCCGCCGCCACCGCGCCGGTCGACGACACACCCTATCGCTCGGTCGCCGATCTGCTCGGCGATAACGGCCTGATCGAGCGCGCCGCGCCGCAGGAGGGCCAAGGAGCCGACGTCGGCGACCTGACACGCGAGCCTTTGTCATTCCCCGCCGGCCGCGATCTGCGCCTGCAAAACCTCGCGCGCGGCGACGAGGGCTTCCTGCTGTCGCTCGCTTATTCGACCCAGCGTGGTTACGGCCGCAACCATCCGTTCGCCGGCGAAATCCGCTTCGGCGAGGTCGAGGTCGAGTTCTTCGCCGAGGAGGTCGGCTTCGCCGTGCCGCTCGGCACCGTATTCATGACCGAGTGTCAGATGGTCAACCAGTTCACCGGTGGCGACACGACTGCCCCCTGCTTCACGCGCGGCTACGGCCTCGCCTTCGGCCAGAGCGAGCGCAAAGCGCTGGCCATGGCATTGGTCGACCGCGCGCTGCGCGCCCGCGAGTTGGGCGAAGAGACCGACGCGCCGGCGCAGGACGAAGAATTCGTGCTCAGCCATTCCGATAATGTACAGGCAACCGGCTTTGTCGAACATCTAAAGCTGCCGCATTACGTCGACTTCCAGGCCGAGCTTGGCCTGTTGCGCAAATTGCGCGCCGAATTCTTCGAACGGAATGGCGAAAGCGAAACACCGATGCAGGATGCCGCCGAATGACCGCGCCGGCTTACAACTTCGCTTACCTCGACGAGCAGACCAAGCGGATGATCCGCCGCGCGATCCTGAAAGCGATCGCGATCCCGGGCTATCAGGTGCCTTTCGCCAGCCGCGAAATGCCGATGCCGTATGGCTGGGGCACCGGCGGCGTGCAGGTGACCGCCGCGATCCTCGGTCCCAACGACGTGCTCAAGGTCATCGACCAGGGCTCCGACGACACCACCAACGCCGTGTCGATCCGCAAGTTCTTCGTCAAGACTGCCGGCGTGAAGACCACCACCACGACCACTGAGGCGACCGTCATCCAGACGCGTCACCGCATTCCGGAAACGCCGCTCGGCGACCATCAGGTGCTGGTCTATCAGGTGCCGATCCCGGAGCCGCTACGCTTTCTCGAGCCGCGCGAGACCGAAACGCGCCGCATGCATGCTTTGTCCGAATACGGGCTCATGCATGTGAAGCTTTACGAGGACATTTCGCGACACGGCCATATCGCCACGGCTTATGCCTATCCGGTCAAGGTCGACGATCGCTACGTCATGGACCCTTCGCCGATCCCGAAATTCGACAATCCCAAGATGAACGATTGCCCGGCGTTGCAACTCTTCGGCGCCGGCCGCGAGAAGCGCATTTACGCCATCCCGCCTTATACGCAGGTGGTCTCGCTCGATTTCGAGGACCACCCGTTCGAGCCCTACCGCCACGATGCGAGCTGCGAACTGTGTGGCGCGACTGACAGCTATCTCGACGAAGTGATCACCGACGACCGCGGCACGCGCATGTTCGTGTGCTCCGACACCGATTACTGCGGCACCCGCCGCGCCATGGGCCACGGCACGGCGGCAGAAGACACGGAGGCCGCGCATGACGACCGCTGATACCCTCATTATCCGCAAAGCCGCCGCCGCCGACCTGCCCGGCGTGCTGGCGCTCTATGCGCAGCCCGGTATGGACGATGGCCGCGTACTGCCAATCCAGGACGCGGAAGCTATCTTCGCGCGCTTTGCCCATTATCCCGATTACACGCTCTATGTCGTCGAGGTGGACCGCCAGATCGTCGGCACCTTCGCGTTGCTGGTCATGGACAATCTCGGCCATCTCGGCGCACCGTCGGCCGTTGTCGAGGACGTGGTGGTCGATCCGGCTTGCCAAGGTCGCGGCATCGGCCAGCAGATGATGCAATTCGCGCTGGATAAGGCGCGCGACAAGGGCTGCTACAAGCTCGTTTTGTCGTCGAACGCCAAGCGCGAGCGTGCGCACGCGTTCTACGACTCGCTCGGCTTCGAGCGCCATGGCTACAGCTTCCGCGTCGTGTTCGAAGGACCCCCCGCATGAGCGCGCTCGACACCGAAGAACCGTTGCTCGTCGCCGACGGCCTGACGAAATACTACGGCCGCCAGCTCGGCTGCCGCGATGCCTCGTTCGAACTCTACGAAGGTGAGGTGATGGCCGTGGTCGGCGAATCCGGCTCCGGCAAGTCGACCTTGCTGCAACTCCTCTCCGGCCAGATCGAACCGACATCGGGCCGCGTGCTCTATCGCATGCGCGACGGCGCCGCGACCGACCTGTGGTCGATGAGCGAGCCGATGCGGCGCTTTCTCTATCGTACCGACTGGGGCTTCGTGCATCAGGACCCGCAGCGCGGCCTGCGCATGGGCGTCTCGGCCGGCGGCAATGTCGGCGAGCGGCTGATGGCGGTCGGCTGGCGCAACTATGCCGACATCCGCGGCGTCGCCACCGACTGGCTCGGCCGCGTCGAGATCCCGGAAGACCGCATCGACGACACGCCGCGCACTTATTCCGGCGGCATGCGCCAGCGCCTGCAGATCGCCCGCAATCTCGTCACCTCGCCCCGCCTCATCTTCATGGACGAGCCGACCGGTGGCCTCGACGTCTCGGTGCAGGCGCGCCTGCTCGATCTGTTGCGGCGGATTGTCTCGGAAATGCGCCTCGCGGCCATCGTCGTCACGCACGACCTCGCCGTGGCGCGGCTCCTGTCCAACCGCATCATGGTGATGAAAGGCGGCACGGTGATCGAATCCGGCCTCACCGACCAGGTGCTGGACGATCCGCACGAGCCTTACACCCAGCTTCTCGTCTCCTCGATCCTGCCGGCGTGAAACCTGAAAATATGTCTTATTCAGTCAGCCTTGCATCACACTCCGCTCGTCCCCGCGAAAACTGGGACCCAGCGCTGGATTCCCGCTTACGCGGGAATGAGCGGCATTCGTGGCAAGGCCAGCGGACGATAATCTGATGCAAGCATTGCAACTCTCCGCCGTCACCAAGACCTTCACCATGCACCTGCAAGGCGGCCTGAAGCTGCCGGTGCTGCGCGATGTGTCCTTTTCCGTCGCGCCGAGCCAATGCGTCGCGCTCACCGGCCCGTCCGGCGCCGGCAAGTCGTCGATCCTCAAACTGATCTACGGCAACTACCGCTGCGACCATGGCCACATCAACGTCCGCAGCGGGGACGAAGTCGTCGACATCGCCAATGCCGCGCCGCGCAAGATCCTGGCGGTACGCCAGACCTCGCTCGGTTATGTCACGCAGTTCCTGCGCGCGGTGCCGCGCGTGTCATCGCTGGACATCGTCGCCGAGCCGCTGGTGGCCAAGGGCGTCGCCCGCGAAGACGCCACTCAGCGCGCGGCCGACATGCTGCGCCGCTTCAATGTGCCGGAGCGGCTGTGGAGCCTGCCGCCCGCGACCTTCTCCGGCGGCGAGCAGCAGCGCATCAATCTGGCGCGCGGGCTGTTGCCCGATCATCCGATCCTGCTGCTCGATGAGCCGACCGCCTCGCTCGACGCCAAGAACCGCGCCGCCGTGGTCGACATCGTGCGCGAGCGCAAGCGCGGAGGCGCCGCCATCGTCACCATCGTGCACGATGAAGACGTGCGCGACGCCATCGCCGACGCCGTCGTCGACGCCACTCATTTCGCCACCGCCGCGTGACCGCCATGACCGACCATGACGCTATCGTCCTCCACAATGCCCGGATCGTCCTCGCCGACCGCATGATCGAGCGCGGTTATGTCGCGATCGAGAATGGCACCATCAAAGAGATCAGCGAAGGCGATGCGCCGGAACGCGGCGTCGACTTCGGCGGCGATCTGCTGATGCCGGGACTGGTCGAGTTGCATACTGACCATATCGAGGCGCATTACATGCCGCGCCCGAAGGTGCAGTGGGACGCCATCGCCGCCGTCGTCTCCTATGACGCGCAGATCGCCACCAGTGGCATCACCACCGTTCTGGATTCGTTACGCGTCTGGCGCGAGGAAGGCGCCGAAGATGTCGATGGCCAGGCCGGCGATCTCGCCGCAGCCATCGACCGCGCACGTAAGGCGGGTCTCCTGCGCATCGAGCATTTCCTGCATCTACGCTGCGAAGTGCCGATGCCGCGCGTGGTCGGCGATGCCGCCGCGCTCGCCGGACGGCCGGAAGTGCGCCTGATGTCGCTGATGGACCACACGCCGGGCCAGCGCCAGTTCCGCGATCCGCAGAAGCTGCGCGAATACTACCGTGGCAAGAGCGGCCTGACCGACGCCGAGCTCGACTTTCTGTTTGCGAAGCGCCTGGAAAATCATACACGTTACGCGGCGGAGAATTACCGCGGGCTGATTGCCCTTGCCGGGCAGAAGGGAACGCCGCTCGCCAGCCATGATGACACGACGCCCGAACACGTCGCGCAAGCTGTTGCCGATGCCGTCGCCGTGGCCGAGTTTCCGACGTCCGTCGAGGCCGCGGCCGGCCTGCATGAAGGCGGTGTGAAAGTGCTGATGGGGGCGCCCAATCTCATCCGCGGCGGCTCGCATTCGGGCAATGTCGCGACCGCCGATCTCGCCAAGGCCGGCCTGCTCGACATCCTTTCGTCGGACTACGTGCCGTCGAGCCTGCTGCTCGCGGCCCTGCGGCTGCCCGATGCGGCGCCGAATTACGACCTGCCGGCCGCCGTCCGCACCGTCACCAAGACGCCGGCCGAGGTCGTCGGCCTCACCGATCGCGGCGAGATCGCCGTCGGCAAACGCGCCGACGTCATCCGCGTCCATCGCACCGACGACGGCGCCGCCGTACGCAGCGTGTGGAACGCGGGCCATCGCGTCGCATGACACGCGAGCCACCGGGCGCGGACGATCGTATCGGCCCCGGCCGCTTCGTGCTGGTTGTGGGACCGAGCGGCGCCGGCAAGGACACTGTGCTCGCCGGGGTAAAACTGCGCTGTGCCGGCGATCCGGCCATCGTCTTCCCCCGCCGCATCGTCACGCGTCCGGCCTCGGACGCGGAGGACAATGACAGCCTCACGCCGAAAGCCTTCGACAGCGCCATCGGCAACGGCGCCTTTGCCTTCTGGTGGCAGGCGCATGGGCTCAAATACGGCATTCCGCGCACGGCCGAAGACGACATTCGCGCAAGTCGCACCGTCGTGTGCAATGTCTCGCGCGGCGTCATCGGCACGGTGCGCGGGCGCTATGCTTATGTGGCGACGGTAGAGATCACCGCGCCCGCCGATGTCCTGGCGACGCGGCTCGCCGGCCGCGCGCGCGACACCGATGGCAGCCTCGATGCAAGGCTGCGGCGCAACGCGGCCTTCACGGCCTTTCAGGCCGATCATGTCATCCAGAATATCGGCGCGCCCGACGACGCCGCGCAGGCTTTGCTCGCCGTCATCAGGTCTCGCTGATCAAGGCGCGACGTGAGCCGCTACATCCGCTCCAACTGCAGCTCGACCACCAACCGCTTCCATTGCGCGATCTCGGCAGCGATCACCTCGTTGAACTTGCCCGGCTCGTCCACCGGCGACAGGCCGAGCTTCTCGACGAAGGCGACGAAGTCGGGCGACTTGGCGATGCCGATCAGCTCGGTGCGCAGCCGCTCGACGATCGGCGCCGGCGTGTTTCCCGGCGCGGCCAAGCCATACCAGCTCCAGAAATAGAAGCCGGGGAAGCGCTCGCCCACCGCCTGCACGTTCGGCAGCTTGCGCACGCGCTTGGGGCCGTTGGTGAACAGCACCTTCACGCTGCCGGCATCGACATGCTGCGCGATGTCGGAATAAGGCACGAGCCCGATGTCGATCTGGCCGGCGATCAGGTCATTGGCGATCAAGGCCGAGCCCTTGTACGGCGCCACCGTGAACTTCACGTTGGCGGTCTGCATCAGATAGCGCATCTGCGGCGGTGACTGGCTACCGCAGGTCAGATTGCCCGGATTGGCTTTCAAATAGGCCAGAAATTCGTCGAGATTGTTGATCGACAGGTTCCTGCGCGCGGCGATCACCAGATCGACCGAAGCCATATGCGCCAAGGGCTTGAAGTCTTGCTCGAGGTTGAAGCCGGGCTGGCGAAAGATCGCGGTGTTCTGCGCCAGAGGCGCCAACAGCACGATCAACGTGTAGCCGTCCGGCTCGGCCTTGGACGCCACCTGCGCGCCGATATTGCCCGATGCGCCCGGCTTGTTCTCGACGACGAAGTTCTGATTGAACTTCTCGCGCAGCCTTTGCGCGGCGGCGCGGCCGATGATGTCGGTCGGTCCGCCCGCCGCGGCCGGCGCCAGGATGGTGACCGTGCGGCTCGGATAGTCGGTCGACGCGATCGCATCGAGCGGCGGCAAGAGCAGACTCGCACCGGCCGCGCCCACGGCCAGGCCGAACTGCCGGCGATTGATCGAATATGGGCTACACTGCCCAACAGGCTCCTCGCGACTTGTCATTGTTTCCGTCCCCAACGTTTTGCATTTTTTTGGTCGTTCGTTTTGTCAGCCGCGGCGCCGCCGGAAAACGACGCCGTTTCTTGTGAAAACCGGGCGCCTCAGTCCCGGTAGCTCGGATCGACGCGATCCATCAACCGCAGATAAGCCGGCCAGTCGGCCGAGCCACGGCCGGCGTCATGCGTTTCGAACTGCGCCGCGGTCTTTTCGCAGATGTCGGCTGGGATCTCGATCGCCTCGCCGCCGGTCGCCTCGATGCGCAACTGGATCTCGGCAGCGCTCATCAGATACTTCATCAGGATGAAGGCCTCGCGCGCCGTCTTGCCTACCGTGGTGAAGCCGTGGTTGTGCATGATCAGCGCGCGGTTCTTGCCGAGATGTTTCAGAATGCGTTCGCGCTCGGCGAAGTCCTCCGTGATGCCCTCATAGGGGTGATAGCCGATGCGCTTGTAGAAGCGCAGCGCCTGCTGCGACACCATGCGCAGGCCGTCCTTCAGGCCGGCCAAGGCCATGCCGCGATCGGTGTGCACGTGCACGACACAGTTCACGTCGGGGCGGCCCTGCAGGATGCCGCCATGCAGCGTGAAGCCGGGGCGGTTGACGCCGGCGCGCTCGTCGAGATCGGCGGTCATGTCGACCTTGCGCAGGTTGGAGGCCGTCACCTCCTCCCACATCAGTTCGTGC
>JANLJK010000427.1 GCA_029255525.1 Pseudolabrys sp. | reverse complement strand
GGCGGCGGCGCCGGATGCCGGGATCAGCACCAGCGCGGCGATGGCTGCCCAGCCCGGCATCGCGCCTTTGGCGTAAGCGATGACGGCAATAATGGCCAGCACCAGCCACAGCAGAAGCGTGGCGAAGGCGGCAAAGCCCTGCGCCATGGCGTTGCCGGCCGCGTCGCTGCCAGTGAGGTGGCTGAGCAGAGAGAGCTGAATCAGCCACAGAAGAGCGGCGATGCAGCTCAGGACGATGGCGATCGTGACGCTGACCGGTGAGGCTTTTTGCGGTGCAGGCATGCGTCCCCCCTCGCCCGCACTGGCGAGCCCGTCATATGTCGCGCGGAAACGGGGACTGGTTCAATCTATTCCGCGGTCATTCAAGGACGGCCCGAAAGGCTTACTGCGTCAGAATCGTCGGATAGAGCGTCTTCCAGAAGCTGCAATTATGCGCGGCGCTGGCGTCGAAGAGGCCGACTTTGCCCGGATCGAAGTTCATCACGTCGCTGTCCTTGTCGAACAGCCGCCACACCGGCGAATTCTTCGCCACCGGCTTGCCGGTGCGGGCGAAGCTGGTCCAGTAGGCCATCATCTGCTTGGCGAGCGCGAGCGAGGCGGGCTTCAGGTCCGGGCCGGCGACTTTGCTGGTGTTGTCGAAGTGCGGGAAGAAATAGGGCAACTCCGAGGAATGCACCGCGCCCATTTCGAAGCCCGGATCGGTCGTCACCGGCGGCGCGTTACGGTCGCCGAACACCAGTTCGTAGACCGGCACGCGCTTGCGCATCAGCTTGCCCTGTTCGAGATAAATGCAGTTGTTGAGGCCGATCGTCGGATCGAAATCCGACATGACGCTGCCCAGCGCGGCCGGTGCGGATGAGTAGTTGCTCGCCGGATATTGCTTCAGCACCGTCTCGGCATTCTCGCCGTAGACCTTTTTCAGCTGCGCGGGGTAAGTGTCGGCCGTGATCTTGGCGCCGGCCTGCACGTCGTAGGCGACGTAAAGCCGCAACTCGTCGCGCGTGCCGCCGTTCATGATCGGCACACGCACGAACTGGCCGGTGCGGAACGCTTCGTAGGGCTGCTGCGGCACCGTTTTGGCGCCGACGACCGGCTCATAAGCCATCAGATCGCTGCCGCCGGCTTTCGTCGCCGCCTCTAGCAGATCCTTCACCGGCTTCTGCCGCATGCAGGCGACGGCGGTCTTGGCGTCGAGGCAGCCGACCGCTTCCGCCACCTTGCGGCCGATCGCCTCGCCCTGCTGGACCGTGTGCAGCGGCGTGGCGCAGCCGGCGCTTTGCATGATGGCTTTGTTGTACAGGCCGCGCGTTTCAGCCGGCGTGACGACATGCATGCAGACGCTGGCGCCGCCGGCCGATTCGCCGGCGAGCGTGATATTGTTCGGATCGCCGCCGAAGGCCGCGATGTTCTTCTTCACCCAGGCCATCGCCAGGCGCTGGTCCTTCAGGCCATAGCCGCCGTTGTAGTCCTTGCCGAAGTCCGGATGAGCCATGAAGCCGAAAACGCCGAGCCGGTAGTTGAAGGATACTACGATCATGTCGCCCGACGTGGCGATCTGGCCGAGCGGATAGAGCGCGCTCGCGCCGCCGACAAAGGCGCCGCCGTGAATCCAGACGAAGACGGGCTTCGGTTTGGCCGGCTTGCCGTTGTAAGGCGCGGTCACGTTGATGGTCAGGCAGTTCTCGTCGTAGCTCGCTTCGGTCAGGCCGTAGCGCGAGACCTGCGGACAGGCGCTGCCATATTTGCTGGCGTCGAACACATCCTTCCACGGCTTCGCTGCTTGCGGGACCGCCCAGCGCAGATCGCCGACCGGTGGCTGCGCATAGGGAATGCCTTTGAATTCGCGCAGGCCGTCATGGATGACGCCGCGCACGGCGCCTGAGGCGGTCTTCACCACCGCGGGGTCGGCCTTCTGCGCCAGAGCGCCATCGGCGGGCATCAGCGCGACGCCGGTGATCAAGAAAGCCATCAGCAAACGAATTGTCATATCCACTCCGCGGGGGTGCTTTATGAAAAGCCTCGCCGCGCATCTCACTTGGCAATCGGCAAAATTCAATTAAGTGCAAATGCGGAGCATCTAAGGGCAGAGCTTGGGCCGAAACGGGTCGTCACCGCCGGCCCCAACAAGAAGGCGCGATACCGCCCTTTTCCGGCCGATCTAGTGCTATAGTGCTCTCTACGCGCGTCGCGTCCGACAGTATCAGGGAGGCCGATCCCTTGTTGCGACTCTGCCGATTGCCGTTCTCGCGCCTGGTCCTCGGCGCTTCCCTTCTCGTTCTGGCCGCGGCCAGCCCGCTTTCGCCCGCCGCCGCCGAGTCCGGGCCCTTCGCCGATTTCTCCGGCAGCTGGTCGGGCACCGGCACCTTGCGGCCGAGCGGCGGCGAGGTCGAACGCATCCGCTGCAGCGCCAATTATCGTCCGCGCGGCTCGAGCCAGCACGAGATCGATCTGGAATTACGGTGCGACAGCGACAGCTATCATTTCGACCTGACTGGCCAGTTCACCGCCGACGACAACAACCAGATCAGCGGCCGTTGGACCGAGCGCACCCGCGGCGTCGGCGGCACCGCCGTCGGCAATGCGCGCGGCGATCGCCTGCAGCTCCACATTGAGAGCTCCGGATTCGCCGCCGACATGGTGATGCAGACCCGCAACCGCCGGCAAAGCGTCAGCCTCGACTCGCAAGGCGGCGGGCAGATCGTCAAGGGATCGATTACGCTCAGCCGGCGCTGAGTGGAAAGCACGGCTTAACCCGCCCGGGACCGGTTCATGGAAAATACCGCCCGCTACACTTTGATCGGCATCTTCACGCTGGCCGCCCTCGTGGGCGGCTTTACGTTCGTCTATTGGATCAACAGCGTTGGCGGTCTGGGCGAGCGCGCGGTCTACACTATCCGTTTCGAGCAGCCGGTGTCGGGCCTGACCGAAGGCGCCAATGTGCTGTTCAACGGCATCCGTGCCGGCGCGGTGGGTCGCATCGCGCTCGATCCCGACGATCCCAAGCGCGTCACCGCCACCGTCTCGCTCGACCCGAAGACGCCGGTGCGCGCCGATACGCAGGTGTCGATCGCCTATCTCGGCCTGACCGGCGCTGCGGCGGTGTCGCTCAAGGGCGGCGCCAAGGATGCGCCGAAGCTCGCGCCGGAAGGCGGCCAGCCGCCGATGCTTATTGCCAGCGCCACCGCCGGTCGGACGCTCACCGAATCCGCGCAGGAAACCTTGGGCCGGATCGACGACATCCTCAAAGAGAACGCCAAGCCGCTGAACACCGCGATCAACGGCATCGCCACCTTCGCCGACATGCTCGGCAGCAACTCAAAGCGCGTCGAGGGCCTCCTTGGCGGCCTGGAGAAGCTGACCGGCACCGGCACGCCGGCGCCGGGCCCGGCGGTCTACGATCTTGCGCCGGCCACGTCCTTCCCGCAGCTCGACAAGACCATCAAGGCGCAGCTCGTCGTGCCCGATCCGAGCGCGCTCATTCTGTTCGATACGCAGAAGATCCTGACCCGCTCGGGCGCCGGCACCTATGCGCCCATCGACAAGGCGCAATGGGCGGATAACCTGCCGAAGCTGGTGCAGGCGCGCATGGTGCAAAGCTTCGAGAATGCGCGCCAGCTCAGCGCCGTCAGCCGCCCGCTCGACACGCTCAACGCCGACTACCGGCTGGAGCTTGCGATCCGCAGCTTCCAGATCGCCACCGAGCCCTCGCCGCACGCCGTGATCGAGATCACCGCGCGCTTGGTGAGCGACAAGGGCTCCGTCGCCGGGGCGCAATTGTTTACCGTCAGCATTCCAGCCAAGAGCACCGAGGCGGCCGACGCCGTCGCCGCGCTCGACCAGGCCTTTGCTCAGGTCGCCGGCGACATCGTGCGCTGGACGGTCGACACGATCTGAGCGCCGCCCGACGGCTTAGACCTCACGGCAAAATCGCGAAGGCCCGCGCCGGAAAGCCCAACCCCTTCTTCACCTTCGGCCAGCTCACCACGATGAGCGCACCTTTGGCCGGCACCTTGTCGAGATTGGCCATCACCTCGATCTGGTAGTGGCCCTTCTGCAGGAGATACGTTTCCGACTCCATCTTGTCGGTCACATCGGTGTCGAGCGACTCGTGCCCGTTGGCGATCACGCCGCGCTGCTCGTAGAGAAACTTGATGGTCTCGAAGGCCCAGGCCGGGAACGGCGCGCGCTTGAAGCGCTCAGGGTTCGTGTCGAAGTCCTTGTACATGTCGGTGCGCAGTGCCACGAACGACCCCTTCGGCACGCGGCCGTGCTTCTTCTCCCAAGCCATCAGGTCGGCGACCGAGAAGGCGTGATTTTCGTCCTTGGCTTGATACGGCGTGTTGTCGAGCACGATCAGCGGCAAGACCATCTGCTTGAGCGGGATCTCGTCCAGGGTAATGCCGTTCTCGGCGAAATGCGCCGGCGGATCGACATGCGTGCCGTATTGCCCGACCATCTCGTAGAAGGTCGTGCGGAAGCCGTCGTCTTTGAGTGTGTAGGGCTTCTTGGTTTTCGGATCGGCGGCCGGCGACATTTTCGCTTGGCCGAAGCCCGACCACACCGGGGTGTCCGGCCCAAAGCTATGCGTGAGATCGACGAATTTTTTCGCCGCGATCACCTGATAGGCGCGGGCAAGATCGCTTTGTGCCTGGGCGGGCGCGGTGGCTGAGACGAGCAGGCAGAGCGCGGCGGCAAGATATGGAACAAGATATGGCAGACGCTTGTGCGCGGGCATAAGCAGCTTCCTCGGCTGTGACAGTCAGCCAAGCATAGCGCATCCCTGTTGCGGACAAGGCCCAGGGTGACCTGAGAAATATCAATGCCTCGCACGCGGGGCGGTTCTTTCTCATGACATTCTCGTGCGGCGCGGACGCACGAACATACCACTGACCTTTTCGGCGGAGGTGACCATGAGGGGCCTCGCTGTGTTCGTGGCAATGGTCCTTGCAGGCGGCGGAGCGGCAGGCGCGCAGACAAGCGTGCAATTGCCGGCCTTGCCTGGCGTGGGCCAATGGGTCCGCTTCCTCGATCCGCAGGAACGCGCCTTCACGATCGATGTGCCGGCCGGATGGCAAGTGCAGGGCGGCACCGCGCGATGGAACGCGCTGCAGTATCGGTTCTGGCTGCACGTCGCCACGCCGGATGGCAGCACGAGTCTCGGCATCAACGATCCGACGGAGTTTTTCTACGTCGTGCCGACGCCGGTGTTGGCCGGCTCCGGTTTCCGCGAAGGCAGCCTGTATAGCCCGACCGGGGTCACCTTCTACAAAGTGGTTCGTTATCATAATGGCGCGCAATTCGCGGCCCTCTGGGGGCGCAGCAAATTGGAGCAGCTCTGCGGCGATGTGCGTCTGGTGATGAACCGGGCGCAGCCAGAACTCACCGCGGAGGTCAATCGCTACGCCCAGGTGCTCGGCATGAGCCGCGATGCCGGTGAAGCGGGCTTTACCTGCAGCGCGCGTGGACTGGAGATGACGGCCTATGTGCAGGCGACGGTCAACGCGGTTGGCGATCAGTCGGGCGGATTATGGTGGGCCGATCCGATTGTCAGTTTTCTCACGCCCTCGCCAATGGCGGGGATTACCGCGGGTCTGGTGGCGCATATGGTCGCTTCGGCCCGGATCGATCCCAATTGGCTGGCGCGCCAGGCCGACACCAATATGGCGGTCTCGGAGATCACGACGCGCACCAACGCGGCGATCTCCAGCATCATCACGCGCGGCTGGGCGGAGCGCGGCGCGATCATCGATCGGGTGATGGAGGAAGGCTCGCGCGCGCGGCTCGGCATCGATGTCTTTGCCAACCCCAATACCGGCGCCCGATATGTCGTACCCAGCGGCTACGATTATTACTGGGCCAATCCGGCCGGCGTCGTTGTCGGCACGCGGACGGACGATGCGCCGAACGGCCTCACCCGCCTCGTCCATGTGCCGCCGTGAGGGGGGGCGGGCAAGAGGCGTGCTACTTATCGTGGCGGTGCCACACGCATTGCGTCATGCCCGGGCAACCGGGTCCGGCCTTCGGCCGGCCCGGGTGTAAACTTGTCCCGGGCATCCACGTCTTACTTTGTTTTCGACGTGCTGCTGTGATGAGGCCTTGCCGGCAAGGGGCATCGTGTCTCGCGCGGTCATTCTAGCCCGATGATCTCGGTTATCTAGGAAGCACACAAGGAACGGCCTGACGGCTATGTCGCCGATAAATGCGGAAATCGCTGTCGGTCGTGAGCAGCACAGCGTTCGGAAACGTCTCTGTCATGCGGACGAGGCAGCCGTCGGCGAGACTCATCGGCACGTCGGCATATTTATCCATAAATGTAAGTACGGCTTCGAACTCTTCGGCCAGATTAAAAGCGCAGGTGAGCGCCCCTCTCCGCATGAGTTCGCTCAACACCGGTGCGCCACGCGTGCCGAGCAAGAAGAACGCTTCCGACAAGGCGGCTTCGCACGTGTTCCACGGCGTTGAATGTTTGGTGGCCTCGGCGATGGCCCAACGATGATTGCGGTCGCGTTCGCTCAGAAGGGCGACAAGAAAGCTGGCATCAGCGAGGACGCTTGCGGCCATAACCCATCGCTTTGAGTTTTGATTTCTTGGCGACGCTGAGATCTTCGGGCAGGCCTTCGACAGAGCCGATCAGATCCTTGATAGCGTCAAGATGGTGGGGTTGCTTATTGTCGTCGGCAGGCGCAGCGAGCCGCTCGCGCACCACATCGGACTTCGAAATCCGACGTGCCTGCGCCTCAGCCTCTATCTGAGTCACCAAGCCTTCCGGCAGGCGGACGGTAAGCGTTTTCATACCGAGAATGTATTACGCGGCCGTCATAAGCGCAATACGCGGCTGTTATGGGCGTTTGGGCGATACTTCCTCTTGACCTGCCCTCCCCTCCGGCACTCGCGGTGCGTCGCGACGTCCGACACCACCCGCGCCACCATCTTCGCCCTCTCCGCCGGCCGCGTGCTGGCGGCGATCGCGGTGGTGCGTATTTAAGGGTTACGCGTGCGGGCCTTATCCGACCAACCCGAGAAAAAGCGCGAGCGCTTGATTCAACTGGGAGATATCTTTGTCATCGAGCCGGCCGATGCGATAGCCGAGCTTGTTCTTCGGCGCGGTCAGGATTTTGTCGACCATGATCCGCGACGGAAATTCCAGACCGTTCGATTTGCTCGGCTCAATGGCGACACGGAACAACGGCAGGTCCGTCGTATCGCGCGTGAAGCCGCAAAATGTCACCGAGTTCAAGAAGGCAAAGTGGGCGTGTTGAATGATGACGACGGGGCGCGGTTTACCGCCGTAGTCCGTTCCGCTCGCGCTCGTCCAAATCTCGCCGCGCGTCAATCAATGTTCCATTCGGCCATGGAGTCGGCCCAGGCTTGGTCCTGCGCCGCATAGGGGCTGTTGTTGGCAAGCACGCACTGCCGCTTTGCTTCCGCCGCGAACTTCGGCGAGCGCATGTCGGGAACCCACAAGGTAACAGGTCGCATGCCCTGCGCCCGCAAGCGCGCGCGATGGGCGGCGACCTTGTCGCGCGAGGTCATCGGCTTGGCCTTTGGCGGGCTGGGCTTTCGTTGCACGGTCCTCGCCCCCGACTGGAGTGTTATAGGTTACATGTAACTTAGGGTGAGGCGGCTTTACGTGCAAGGTTCGATCAGGTTCAACACGCCATGACTTCTTCCCGCGCCACCATCTTCGCCCTGTCCTCCGGCCGCGTGCCGGCGGCGATCGCGGTGGTGCGCATTTCCGGGCCCCGCGCCGGCGCGGCGCTCACCGCGCTCGGCGTCAAAATCCCCGCGCCGCGCATGGCGGGGCTGGCGCGGCTGCGCGATCCGCAATCGGGCGAGATGATCGACGAGGCGCTGGCGCTCTGGTTTCCGGGGCCGCGCAGCGAGACCGGCGAGGACGTCGTCGAGCTGCAATTGCACGGCGGCCCGGCGGTGGTCGCGGCGGCGCTCGCCGCGCTCGGCCGCATCGAGGGCTTGCGTCCCGCCGAGGCCGGGGAGTTCACCCGCCGCGCCTTCGAGAACGGCAAGCTGGACCTCACGGCGGTGGAGGGGCTCGCCGATCTGGTGAGCGCCGAAACCGAGGGCCAGCGCCGCCAGGCCTTCCGGCAGATGAAGGGCGCCTTGGGTGCGCGGGCGGAAGACTGGCGCGGGCGGCTGATTCAGGCATTGGCGCTGGTCGAGGCGCGCATCGATTTTTCCGACGAGGCCGATGTGCCGGAGGAACTGGTCGCGCCGGCTTTGGCCATCGCGCGCGCGCTCGAAAGTGAGATTGCCGCGGCGTTGGCCGATGGCCATCGCGGCGAAAGGCTGCGCGAGGGGGTGGTGGTGGCGATCGCCGGGCCGCCGAATGCCGGCAAGTCGACCCTGCTCAACCGCATCGCGCGGCGCGAGGCGGCGATCGTCTCGCCTTACGCCGGCACCACCCGCGACGTGATCGAGGTGCATCTCGACCTTGACGGCTGGCCGGTGACCTTGCTCGACACGGCCGGCATCCGCGAGACCGAGGACCCGATCGAGATGGAAGGCGTGCGCCGGGCGCGGGAGCGGGCGGCGGCGGCGGACCTGGTGCTGTGGGTTGAAGATGCGAGCGGTGATTCAGCAGAGGCGGGTGGCGCGGGGAGCAGGGTGGACGGTCCTTCTGCCAAGGCGGACACCCGAACAATTGGCAATGAAGTCAATAAGCTAAGGAAGAGGCCAGGCGCTGGAGACACCTTTACGGGCGCGGCAGCAAGTGGTGCCCCGGCGCGTTGGCTCGTCCGCAACAAGGCCGACCTGCTGCGTTCGGCTCATATAAGTGAATCTGGATTGCCGGAATTAGATAGAAATGAAGAAAAGTCCATTTCTAATAAGTCATTAAAATATATAGTTAATAATGATTTAACGGGTAAGACTGAATCAAAATTCAAAAAATATGAATATGAGTTCAATATTTCCGCCGCGTCGGGGCAGGGCGTCGATGCCGTTCTGGAGGCCTTGGCCCGGTTTGCCGCGCGCTTCGTCGGTGGCGCCGAGCCGGCGTTGATCGCCCGCGACCGCCATCGCCGGGTCCTGGAGGACTGCCTTGCGGCTCTGCGGCGTGCCCTGGCTCCGGCCCTCGCGGGCCAGGAGGACTTGGTGGCCGAGGAGCTCCGGGCCGCCGCGGTCGCGCTGGGCCGTCTCACCGGCCGTGTCGACGTCGAGGATATCCTGGACGTCATTTTCCGCGACTTCTGTATTGGCAAATAGCATTGCTCTTTAGGGCTTTGTGGCACCCTCTCTAAATACCGTAGTGTTCCACGTGAAACATTTCGAGGCCGTCTGAGATCGGCTCAAAGTGTTTCACGTGAAACACGCCTATCGCTCTTTCTTTGACCCATCCTGTGGACTCCGGTAGAAGCGGGGCATTCAAGGATTTTCGTGATGAATGCGCGCTTCGACGTTGTCGTGATTGGCGGCGGCCATGCCGGCTGTGAAGCCGCGGCCGCGGCGGCGCGCATGGGCGCCAAGACGGCGCTGGTCACCCATCAGTTCGCGACCATCGGCGCGATGTCCTGCAATCCCGCCATCGGTGGATTGGGGAAGGGACATCTGGTCCGGGAGATCGACGCGCTTGACGGCCTGATGGGCCGGGTGGCGGACGCCGGCGGCATCCAATTCCGGGTGCTAAATCGCCGCAAAGGCCCCGCCGTCCGTGGGCCCCGGACCCAGGCCGATCGGAAGCTCTACGCGGCAGCGATGCAGACCGAATTACGGGCGATCCCCAATCTGGCGATCATCGAGGCCGAGGCCGACGATCTGATCGTCAAAGACGGCCGGGTGAGTGGCGTCCTTTTCAAAGATGGCCGTGAGGTCGGGGCCGGGGCGGTGGTTCTGACCGCTGGCACCTTCCTGCGCGGCCTCATTCATATCGGCGAGACCCAGATTCCGGCCGGCCGGGTCGGGGAGGCGCCCGCTATGGGCCTTTCCAAGACTCTGGAGCGCGCTGGCTTTGCCCTTGGTCGGCTGAAAACCGGCACGCCGCCGCGTCTCGATGGCCGGACGGTCGATTGGCAGGGCATCGAGATGCAGCCGGGAGACGATCCGGCCGAGCCTTTCTCGATGCTGACGGAGCGGATCACGACGCCGCAGATTGAATGCGGCATCACCCGCACCGTTTCGGCCACCCACGAGATCATCCGGGCCAATGTGCATCGCTCGCCGATGTATTCCGGCCAGATCGCCAGCCGCGGCCCGCGCTATTGTCCCTCGATCGAGGACAAGATCGTCAAGTTCGGTGAGCGCGACGGTCATCAGATCTTCCTGGAGCCGGAAGGGTTGGACGATCCGACGGTTTACCCCAACGGCATCTCCACCTCACTGCCGGAGGACGTCCAGCATGCTTTGGTGGCGACAATTCCGGGCCTGGAGCGGGCCCAGTTCATCCGTCCGGGCTATGCGATCGAATATGATTGTGTCGATCCGCGTGAACTGAAGCCCACATTAGAGACCAAGCGTCTCCAGGGGTTGTTCCTGGCCGGCCAGATCAACGGCACCACGGGCTATGAGGAGGCCGCGGCGCAGGGCCTTTTGGCCGGTCTCAACGCGGCGGCGCTGGCCGGCGACGGCGATGAGATCGTGTTTGATAGGGCAGAGGCCTATATCGGCGTGATGGTCGACGACCTCACGACGCGCGGGGCCAGTGAACCATACCGGATGTTCACTTCCCGCGCCGAATACCGTCTTCAGCTCCGCGCCGACAATGCCGACCAGCGTTTGACCGACAGGGGCCTGGTGATCGGCTGTATCGGGCCCGAACGGGCGCAATTCCATCAGGCCAAGAGTCGGGCACTGAACGAGGCGCGGTCTTTTGCCAAATCGGTGACGCTGACGCCGAAGGAGGCCGAGCAGCACGGCTTGGCCCTCAATAAAGATGGCCAGCGGCGCACGGCCTTCGAGCTCCTGTCCTATCCGACCATTGCGATGGCCGATCTGGCGAGGATCTGGCCGCAGTTCGGGGCACTGGCGCCGAAGATCGCCGAGCAGATCGAGATTGACGCCAAATATGACGTCTATCTGTCGCGTCAGGCGGCCGATGTCGCGGCCTATCGCCGGGACGAGAGCTTCACGCTGCCGGACGACCTCGATTACGCGGCGCTGCCGGGTCTGTCGAATGAGGTGAAGCAGAAGCTTGCGGCGCAAAAGCCGCGCACCATCGGTCATGCCGCCAAGATTGACGGTCTCACACCGGCGGCGCTGACGTTGCTAGTGGCGCATGTGAAGCGCGGGCGCGGCAAACCCGCGAAGATCGCTTGACGGCCAGGTCCTTGAAGGGCCCGCAGCCCGATCTCGCGGCCGACAAAGCGCGGGCGCTGAAGCTCACGCCTGTTTCACGTGAAACAGAAGCGCGGCTCGACAAGTACGTGGCGCTCCTGCTGCAGTGGCAGGCCACGACCAATTTAGTTGCGCCTTCAACTTTGCTGCAGCTCTGGGTGCGGCATGTGGCTGACTCGCTTCAGCTTCTCGACCTGGCGCCGAAGGACGCCAAGGTCTGGGTCGACTTCGGCTCGGGTGGCGGCTTCCCGGCGATCCCGCTCGCTTGTGCGCTCGCCGAACGGCCGGGCTCACGCGTCCACCTGGTCGAAAGCAATGGCAAGAAGGCGGCTTTTCTGCGCGAGGCGATCCGCGTCACCGGCGCGCCGGCTGTCGTCCACGCGTCGCGTATCGAGGATATTGGGGATAGCTTTGGGGATAGAGTGGATGTGGTAACCGCTCGGGCCTTGGCGCCGCTGAAAACATTGTGCGATCAAGCTGTTCCATTGATCGCGCGGGGCGCCGTCGCCTTGTTCCTCAAAGGACAAGATGTAGATGCCGAATTGACGGAAACCGCTAAATATTGGACACTTGAGGTGGAAAAGGTGCCCAGCAAGACGAGTCGCGAGGGTTGCATCGTCGTGGTGCGCGGACTCAAGCGTGTCGAGGCATTTAGGAATTAATACCCTGTCGGGTTCGCCGCGATCGACTGGGGTTTTAAGGCAAACGAGAAAAAGGGCTGTAAGCCAATGACCGACATCATCGACCCGCCTGCCGATCAGCCGTCCGACCCGCAGGTCGTGCCCTTCACCAAGCCCGTGGCCGCGGTTCCCGCCGGGGCGCCGCGCGTTATCGCCATCGCCAACCAGAAGGGCGGCGTCGGCAAGACCACGACCGCCATCAACCTCGGCACGGCGCTCGCCGCCATCGGCGAGCACGTGCTGATCGTCGACCTCGATCCGCAGGGCAACGCCTCGACCGGGCTCGGCATCGAGCGCAAGGCGCGCAACATCTCGACCTATGATGTGCTCGCAGGCTCCGCGCCGATGCGCGGCGCGGTGATCCCGACCGCGGTGCCGCAGCTCTACATCGCGCCGTCGACCATGGACCTCTCGGGCCTGGAGCTCGAGATCGGCCGCGAACGTGACCGCGCCTTCCGTCTGCGCACCGCGCTCAACAACATCAACAACGGCACGCCGGCCTTCAACTTCACATATGTGCTGGTCGACTGCCCGCCCTCGCTCAACCTCATCACCGTCAACGCCATGGCCGCGGCTGACTCGATCCTGGTGCCGCTGCAGTGCGAGTTCTTCGCGCTCGAAGGTCTGTCGCAGCTTTTGAAGACGGTCGAGCAGGTGAAGACCACGCTCAACCCCAAGCTCTCGATCCACGGCGTCGTGCTGACCATGCACGACTCGCGCAACAACCTGTCGAACCAGGTGGTCGCCGACGTGCGCCAGTTCATGGGCCCGAAGGTCTACGACACGGTGATCCCGCGTAACGTGCGCATCTCCGAGGCGCCATCTTACGGCAAGCCGGTGCTGGTCTATGACCTGAAGTGCGTGGGCAGCGAGGCTTACCTCCGGCTCGCCACCGAGATCATCCAGCGCGAGCGCGCCCTGCGGGCGGCGGGCTGAGCTTCCTTATCCCTCCCCACCGAACTCGGGTTTACCCGAGTTCGGGTCTAAAGTGGCCGAAGTCGGAAACATCCGACTTCGGCGGTGGGGAGGGTGGCGAGCCAACGGGTCCGGCCCGCTTGGGCCGGCCCGATGACAGGCTCCGCGAGCCGGGTGGGGTCGCGGTGCAACGAAAGTAAACCCCACCCCGATCCTCGCTTTGCTCGGATCGACCCTCCCCTTGCAGGGGAGGGATGAAGAAGAGAGCAGCGCGACGCGTAAGCATTAGCGTCAACGAAAAAAGGCAGTAGCGTGGCGAGTAACTCAGGAGCGGCGGCCATGGCGGATCATTCGCGATTGGGACGCGGTCTTGCGTCGCTGATCGGCGACGTCGGCGACGAAAGCACGTCGGCGCCGGACGCTTCGCGCAAGCCGCGCAAGGCGCCGATCGAAAGCCTCAAGGCCAATCCGCGCAACCCGCGCCGCGACTTCACCGAAGCCGAGCTCGCCGAGCTGTCCGACTCGATCAAGGAGCGCGGCATCATCCAGCCGATCGTGGTGCGCCAGCTTGCCGGTGACAGAGAGGCCTACGAGATCATTGCCGGCGAGCGCCGCTGGCGCGCGGCGCAGCGCGCCGGCCTGCACGAAGTGCCGATCGCGGTGGTCGACGCCACCGACGTGCAGTCGCTTGAATTCGCCATCATCGAAAACGTGCAGCGCGCCGACCTCAACCCGATCGAGGAAGCGGCCGGCTATATCGCGTTGATGGAGCAGTGCAACCACACGCAGGATCAGGTCGCGCAGATCGTCGGCAAGAGCCGGCCTTATGTCGCAAACCTCGTGCGGCTGTTGAAGCTGTCGCCGCAGGTGCAGACGCTCGTGCGGCAGGGCCAGTTGTCCGCCGGTCATGCGCGCCTTCTCGTCGGCCAGCCGAACCAGATGGAGATCGCGCAGGAGGTGATCGAGAAGGGCATGAGCGTGCGCCAGCTCGAGCAGTGGGGCCGCGACGACGGCGCCAAGCAGGCGCGCGATGTTCGCCGTGAAGGCCGCTCGCCGGTGCAGCCGGTGGCGAAGGACGCCGACACCCGCGCGCTGGAGCGCCGCATGTCGGACGCGCTCGGCCTTGATGTGTCGATCGACCACAAGGGCGATGGCGGCATCTTGCACATCAAGTACAAGGATCTCGATCAGCTCGACGCGGTGTTGAGGAAGTTGGGCGGTTGAAACTCAGCTACCAATCGCACAGGTGCAATCCGTAGCCCGGATGAGCGCAGCGAAATCCGGGACCTGGCGCGAACAACTCCGCTTTTCGCTTCGCTCCATGCGGGCTGCAGTTTGTCGTCTGGGCGGAGAAGCACACGCGCTTTCCCCTCTCCCCTTGGGGGAGAGGGTGGCGAGTGCGGAGCGATAGCGAGCACGGGCCGGGAGAGGGGTCGCTTCTATCACGTATCAGATA
>JANLJK010000426.1 GCA_029255525.1 Pseudolabrys sp. | reverse complement strand
CCGATAGGCGAAGAGCACAGCGAGATACCGCAGCGCGCCCCACTCGTCGACTGCGAGGCCGTCGAAGATCAGATAGTCGTTGTAGTTTGGCGTGAGCGGCGACGGCTTGAAGCTCGGAGTCCTGATGCCGTATTTCGACCTGCCGTCCTCGATCACCTCGACCTTGATATGCAGCCAGCCGGCCATCTCGATGGCGCCGCAGAAGGTGATCTCGCCATCACCCTGGCTGAAGTGCAGGTCGCCCATCGAGAGCCCACCACCGTTCACATAGACCGGGAAGTAGATCTTCGAACCGCGCGACAGGTCCTTGATGTCGCAGTTGCCGCCGTGCTCACGCGGCGGCACCGTGCGGGCGCCGTCCGCCGCGACGCGGGCCTTGGCGTCGCCGGTCGCCTTGCCGGCATGCGCCGTCGCCGGAAACGGCGGATTGGCGAGCGGCGGCACACGCGTCGGATTGGTCGCGATGAAATCCACCTCGCGCTTATTCCAGGTCTCCAACAATTTCTGATCGGGCAGACAGCCGATCAGGCCGGGATGGATCAGGCCGGCGAATTTCACGCCCGGCACATGGCGCGAATGGGTATAGACGCCGGAAATATCCCAGATGGATTTCTGCGCCAGCGGAAAATGATCGGTGAGGAAGCCGCCACCGTTCTTCTTAGAGAAGAAGCCGTTGAAGCCCCACAGGCTCTCCGGCTTGGCGCCGACATCGAGCAGGTCGACCACCAGAAGGTCGCCCGGCTCGGCGCCTTCGACGCCGATCGGCCCGGACAGGAAGTGCACGATCGACAGGTCGATATCGCGCACGTCGTCGGCGGAATCATTGTTCTTGATGAAACCGCCGGTCCAGTCATAGGTCTCGACGATGAAATCGGAACCGGGTTTCACCCATGCGACCATGGGAATATCCGGATGCCACCGATTATGGATCATCTCGTTCTTGTAAGGCGATTCAGTCAGATCGACTTTAATCAGTGTATCGGGCATTTCTCCTGCTCCTTCGCAATGACCCGTAACAACCCGGACATGGCTGTGCGTCCCCCCGCAGGCGCGACGCGCAAAACTTCAGACGGCGAGAAACCGTGCGACCTCCGCCTCGTTGACATCAGCCCGCGAGCTGGCGTGAACGAGACGACCGTTCTCCATCACGACGATGCGGTCGGCGACATCGAGGATGAAGCTCAGCACCTGCTCGCAGACGACGATGCAGAGATTGCGCAGGTCCCGGATCTCCTTCAGCACCTTGGCGATGTCCTTGATGATCGAGGGCTGGATGCCCTCGGTCGGCTCGTCGAGCAGGAGAATCTTCGGATCGGCGGCCAAGGCGCGCGCGATGGCGAGTTGCTGCTGCTGACCGCCGGACAGATTGCCGCCGCGCCTCTTGTTGAACTCCCAGAGAATGGGAAAGAGCGCGTAAATTTCCTCCGGCACCTCGCTCTTGCCGGTGACAACCAAGCCGGTCTCGATGTTCTCGCGCACTGTCATGGTGCCAAAAATCTGGCGGCCCTGCGGCACGTAAGCGAGGCCGCGCGCCACGCGCGCATGGCTCGGCAGCATCGACACGTCGGCGCCGTCGACAATGACCTCGCCGGAGCGCTTGGGGATCGTGCCGATGAGCGACTTCATCAGCGTCGACTTGCCCATGCCGTTGCGGCCGACGACGGCGACGATCTCGCCCGGCTGAACGGCGAGATCGATGCCGTGCAGGACCTCGCTCTGGCCATAGGCGACATTGAGATTCTTGACCTCGAACATAAGCGGCTCCCGTCAGTGACCGAGATAGACTTCCTTGACCTTCGGATCGTGCTGGATCGTGTCCATGTCACCTTCGGCCAGGATCTTGCCCTGGTGCAGCACGGTGACGCGGTGCGCGATGCTCTCAACGAATTTCATGTCGTGTTCGATGACGATCACCGAGCGGTGCTTGATGATCTCGTTGAGCAGCTCGGCGGTCTTGGCCCGCTCGGACACGCTCATGCCGGCGACCGGCTCGTCGAGCATCAGGAGCTCGGGGTCCTGGATCAGCAGCATGCCGATCTCGAGCCACTGCTTCTGGCCGTGGCTGAGCGTCTCGGCGCTGCGGCTGAGAAAATCGAACAGGAAGATCATCTTGGCGATCTGGTGCACGCGTTCGACCACTTCCTCGGAACGCTGCCAGAACAGCGCGCCGACGACATTGCGGCCGCGCGGAATGGACAGTTCGAGGTTCTCGAACACGGTCAGATCTTCGTAGATCGACGGTGTCTGGAATTTGCGGCCAATGCCGCGGCGGACGATCTCGTGCTCCTTGAGCCCGGTGATCTCCTGATCCTTGAACTTGATCGAACCACCGGACACCCGCGTGCGGCCGCAAATCAGGTCGAGCACCGTGGTCTTGCCGGCGCCGTTCGGGCCGATGATGACGCGCAGCTCGCCCTTATCGATGTAGAGGTTGAGATCGTTCACCGCCTTGAAGCCGTCGAAAGAGACGGTGACGCCTTCGAGCGCGAGCAGGAAGTCTGTGCTGTTGGACATGGCTCCTCACTCCGCCGGCGCGGGCTTCGGCAGCGCGCCGGTGCGCATGCCGACGCGTTTGATGAGCGGCAGGATCTGATCGGTGAACAGTCCGGCAAGGCCGCGCGGGAAGGCGAGCACGACGGCGATGAACAGGCCGCCCATGGCGAACAGCCACAACTCCGGAAACGTTTCCGAGAAGCTGGTCTTGGCCCAGTTGACGATCAAGGTGCCGATCACGGCGCCGACTAGCGAATGACGGCCGCCGACGGCGCAGAAGATCACCATCTCGATCGACGGCACGATGCCGACGAAGGACGGCGACATGAAGCCGACCTGCAAAGAGAACATGGCGCCGCCGACCGCGGCGATGGCCGAGGCGAGGCAGAAGATGAAGATCTTGAAGTCGCCGACACTGTAGCCGGAGAACCGCACGCGATCCTCCTTGTCGCGGATCGCCACCAGCAGGCGGCCGAGCTTGCTCGACAGCACGAAGCGGGCGAGGAACATCGAGCCGAGCAGCAGCACGCAGCAGACGAAGTAGAGGATGTATTTGGCGCCGTCGGTGCGGATGTCCCAGCCGAGCAAAGTGCGCAGGTCGGTGATGCCGTTGATGCCGCCGGTGTAGCCCTGCCGGCCGATGATCAGGATGGTCAGCACCGCCGCCACCGCCTGGGTGATGATGGCGAAGTAGACGCCGCCGACCCGCCGCTTGAACATGGCGAAGGAAAGGATGAAGGCGGCGATGGCCGGCACCGCGATGACGGCAAACAACGCGAAGGGCAGCGACTTGAACGGCACCCAGAAGAACGGCAGCTCGGTGAGCTGATTCCAATCCATGAAATCGGGGATGCCAGGCGTCGACTGAATTTTGGTGTTGGCCACGCTCGACGCCTCGAGCTTGAGAAACATGGCCATGCAGTAGCCGCCGAGGCCGAAGAACACGCCCTGGCCCAGGCTGAGAATGCCGGTATAGCCCCAGCACAGCACCAGGCCGACCGCGACGAAGGCGTAAGTCAGGTATTTCCCGACCAGATTGAGGCGGAACGCGTCGACGGAGAGCGGCAGCACCACGAGGATCAAAAGCGCGATCAGGGCAAAGCCGACGAGTTCAAGATCGAGTTTCTTGTTGGTTGGATTCCACATCGTCTCACCTTCTGACCTTGAGGACGAACAGACCCTGCGGACGCAGCATCAGGAGACCGATCACGAGAAGCAGCGTGAGCACCTTGGCCATCGAGCCGGTGAGGAAGAACTCCAGGGTCGACTGCGACTGCGAGATGGTGAACGCGGAAAAGATGGTACCGAGCAGGCTCTGCGCGCCGCCGAACACGACGACAAGGAACGTATCGACGATGTAGAGCTGGCCGGCGGTCGGCCCCGTCGAGCCGATCATCGTGAAGGCCGAACCGGCGATGCCGGCGATGCCGCAGCCGAGCCCGAAAGTGAGCCGGTCGACGCGGCGGGTGTCGATGCCGGCGGCGCCGCTCATGGTGCGGTTGGCGACGACGGCGCGCACCTGCAAGCCCCAGCGCGAGCGGTACAGCAAGAGCGCAACGGCGCCGGTGATGATCAGCGTCAACCCCATCACGAACAGGCCGTTGATCTGCACCTCGATCACATCCGTGACCGGCAGCGCGCCCATCATCCATTGCGGCAATTCAACGCCGACTTCACGCGCGCCGAAGATGGAGCGGAACGCCTGCTGCATGATGAGGCTCAGGCCCCAGGTCGCGAGCAAGGTGTCGAGCGGCCTGGCGTAGAGATGCCGGATCAATAGCCATTCGGTGGCCAATCCGGCCGCGCCGGAGACGATGAAGGCGACCGCCATCGCCACGAAGAAGTACACGGGATAAGCGCCCGGTATGTAGGTCTGGAAGATGTGCGACGTCATGTAGGTCATGTAGGCGCCGAGGATCATGAACTCCCCATGCGCCATGTTGATCACGCCCATCTGGCCGAAGATGATGGCCAGCCCAAGCGCCATCAGCACGAACACCGAAAAGAGAATGAGGCCGGCGAAGGCCTGCATGGCGAAGATCGAGCCGAGCTCGCCGAGCGAATAGCCCATGAACATCGCGTCGCTCCGTTCACGCCGCGGGTCGCCGGCGTGTCCTGCCTGTCGGATGAGGAAGAAGGTGCCCCGGCCGCTCAGGGCCGGGGCCAGTTCCAGGGACTACTGGTAGCCCTTCGGGAACGGATCGGGTTCGACCAGGTTGGCCGTCTCGTAGATGAGATCGTACTGGCCATCGGTGCGGGCACGGCCGACGCGTGTCTTCGACCACAGATGATGGTTCTCGTGGATCTTGACGTAACCCTCCGGCGCGCCGGTGAACTCGACACCGGGCGAAGCGGCCGCGATCTTGTCGATATCGAAGGAGCCGGCCTTTTCGACCGTGAGCTTCCACAGCCAGGGCCCAAGATAGGCTGCCTGGGTCACGTCGCCGATCACGGTCTTGTCGCCCCACATCTTGTGGAAGGCGGCGACGAATTTCTCGTTGTTCGGGTTCTTCAGCGACTGGAAGTACTTCATGCAGGCGAAGGCGCCCGCGATGTTCTCGCCGCCGATGCCGTCGATCTCGTCTTCCGTCACCGAGATGGTGAGCAGCGTCTGCTGGGACAGGTCGATGCCGGCCGCCTTGAGCTGCTTGTAGAAAGCGACGTTCGAGCCGCCGACGATGATGGCGTAGATCACGTCGGGCTTGGTCAGCTTGATCTTGTTGATGACCGAGTTGAACTGCGTATGGCCGAGCGGGAAGTACTCCTCGCCCACCACCTTGGTCTTGAGGTGGTTCTCAATGTGCTTGCGTGCGATCTTGTTCGACGTGCGCGGCCAGATGTAGTCGGAGCCGAGCAGGTAGAAGGTCTTGGCGCCCTTCTCCTTCGTCACCCAGTCGAGGCCGGCGATGATCTGCTGCGTCGCTTCCTGGCCGGTGTAGATGACGTTCTTGGACTGCTCCAGGCCCTCGTAGAACGTCGGATAATACAGCATGCCGTTGTATTGCTCGAACACCGGCAGCACCGCCTTGCGCGAGGCCGAGGTCCAGCAGCCCATCACCGACGCGCACTTATCCTGCACCAGGAGCTTCTTCGCCTTCTCGGCGAAGGTCGGCCAGTCGCTGCCGCCGTCTTCCTGGATGAACTTGATCTTGCGGCCGAGCACGCCGCCTGCCTCATTGATCTGCGAGATGGCTAATTTTTCAGCTTGGACCGAGCCGGTCTCGCTGATCGCCATGGTGCCGGTGACCGAGTGCAGGATGCCGACGGTGACCTCCGTGTCGGTCACCGCGAGGCCTGTGGTGTTCACCTTGGCGGTGGGGAAAGCCTGCGCCAATGCGTGCGGCGACACGAGCGCCGCGGCCGAAAGTGCTGCGGTGCCGGCCAGAAGCTGGCGGCGGGAAAGCGACGGACCCGTGGGTCTTTTTTGGTCAAATGACATGCGACGCCTCTGTCGAGCTGGAATGAAATGAACCCTATGGAGCGGAACTCCATGGTTGAAAAAGCTGACTTAAAATGTTGCAATGCATCATACGTCGATTGACGTATATGGCTACGTCAAAGCGCGCAGCAAAATGCTCAAGACCAATATCTTTCCGTCTTGAGCACATTGAAGCGTGAAGACGTGTCGGGGGGACTTCGTTGCAGCGCACCACGCACCCGTCCCGCGCGCGAGCCCGAAGGCCGGCGGCAGCCCGGCCGCCGAAGACATTCATGGGGCGAACCGCCGAGGAGCATACGCAGGTCAAAATTGAGAGGCCGGGCCCGGCTTTGTCGTCATGACGGCGCAGCAGAGAATTGTTCGCATTCGGCGCAGCTATAATCAGTGGGTCGCCAACCAGACTTTGGAAGATTACGCGCTGCGCTTCACAGCCAAAAGCGCGCGCCGCTGGTCCAACTTCCGCGTCGCCAACACCGCCATCGGCGCCATCTCGTTTCTGGCGCTTGAAGCCATCGGCGGCGCGCTGACCGTCAAATACGGTTTCACCAACGCCACGAGCGCCATCCTCGCCGTGGGCGCCGTCATCTTCCTCACCGGCCTGCCGATCGCCTTCTACGCTTCCAAATACGGTGTCGACATCGACCTGCTCACGCGCGGCGCCGGCTTTGGCTATATCGGCTCGACCATCACGTCGCTCATCTACGCGTCCTTCACCTTCATCTTCTTCGCGCTCGAAGCCGCGATCATGTCGCTGGCGCTGGAGATGTGTTTCGGCATCCCCCTCTCCGCCGGCTATGTCATCAGTTCGCTGGTCGTGATCCCGCTGGTGACGCATGGCATCACCTTCATCAGCCGGCTGCAGCTCTGGACACAGCCGATCTGGCTGGCGCTGCACTTCCTGCCGTTCATCTTTATCGCGTTCGCCGACAGGCCGGCCTTTCGCGAGTGGACGCAATATACCGGCAGCGAAGGCCAGGGCGACGACCATTTCAATATCGTGCTGTTCGGCGCCGGCGCCACCGTTGTGTTCTCGCTGATCGCGCAGATCGGCGAGCAGGTCGACTTCCTGCGTTTCCTGCCATCAAAGCCGTGCGGCAACCGCCGCGGCTGGTGGACCGCCAATCTGCTCGCGGGGCCGGGATGGATCATCCCCGGCATCCTCAAGATGCTAGCCGGCTCGTTCCTGGCCTTCCTCGCGTTGCGCCAGATGGTGCCGATGGATCGCGCGGCCGAGCCGACGCAGATGTATCTCGTCGCCTTCCAGTACGTGTTCTCGTCACCGAGCGCGGCGCTGGTCTTCACCGGCGCCTTCGTCATCGTCTCGCAGATCAAGATCAACGTGACGAACGCCTATGCCGGCTCCATCGCCTGGTCGAACTTCTTCTCGCGGCTGACGCACAGCCATCCCGGCCGCGTCGTCTGGCTGGTGTTCAACGTCGTCATCGCGCTGTTGCTGATGGAGCTTGGCATCTTCAAGGCGCTGGAGCACATCCTCGGCCTCTATTCGATCGTCGCCGTCGGCTGGGTCGGCGCGTTGGTCGCGGATCTGGTGATCAATAAGCCGCTCGGCCTCTCTCCACCGATGATCGAATTCAAGCGGGCGCATTTGTACGACATCAATCCGGTTGGCGTCGGCGCCATGGTGCTGGCGACCATCACCGGCATCGCCTGCATGTTCGGCCAGTTGGGCGAAACGTTGCAGCCGCTCTCCGCCTTCGTCGCCCTCGGCGTGACATTCGTCGCCGCCCCGACGATCGCCCTGATCACCAAGGGCCAGTATTACATCGCCCGGCCGCCGAAGCAGAATTGGTCCGGGATGCTGTCGATCCGCTGCGCCATCTGCGAGCACCAGTTCGAGACCGAGGATATGGCGCATTGCCCGGCCTATTCCGGGCCGATCTGCTCGCTCTGCTGCTCGCTCGAAACGCGCTGCCGCGACTGCTGCAAGCCGCAGGCCCGCCTCGCCGACCAGATGATGTCGATCTTCAGCCGCATCATGCCACAATGGGCGCTGCGCTCGCTCAATACCGATGTCGGGCATTATGCCGGCGTGCTGTCGTTGTTCGCCGGCGTGATCGGCCTCGTCCTGATGTTCGTCTATTTCCAGGTGTCGCTCGACGCCTATGTCAACAAGGCGATCCTCAGATCCACCTTGTGGACGGTCTTCTTCATCCTCGGCATCATCGCCGGCATCGCCGCCTGGCTCTTCGTCTTGGCGCATGAGAGCCGGCGCGTCGCCGAAGAAGAGACGCGCCGCCAGACCGAGCTGCTGATGCGCGAAATCGAGGCGCACCAGCGCACGGACGCCAAGCTGCAGAAAGCCAAGGAAGCCGCCGAAGCCGCCAGCAACGCCAAGAGCCGCCATGTCGCCGGCCTCAGTCACGAGCTGCGCACGCCGCTCAATTCGATCCTCGGCTATGCCCGCATCCTGGAACGCGATCCCGACATGCCGAAGCGACGCGTCGATGCGCTCAAGGTCGTGCGCCGCAGCGCCGAGCATCTGTCGGGCCTGATCGACGGGCTGCTGGACATCTCCAAGATCGAGGCCGGTCGCTTCCACCTCAACCGCAACGAGGTCAGCATCGCCGAGTTCATCGCCCAGCTCGTCGACATGTTCCGGCTGCAGGCGAGCGCCAAAGGCATCGAATTCCATTACGTGCCGGCGAAGAACCTGCCGGCCGTCGTCCACACCGACGAGAACCGCCTGCGGCAAATCCTGATCAACCTGCTGTCCAACGCCATCAAGTTCACCGACCGCGGCCACGTTTCCTTGCGCATCAGCTATCGCAACCAGGTCGCGCGCTTCGACATCGAGGACACCGGCGTCGGCATCGCCCCGGACGACATCGAGCGCATCTTCCAGCCCTTCGAGCGCGCCCACTCCTCCTATCAGGGCACGACGACCGGCACCGGCCTCGGCCTGACCATCACCAAGCTCCTGGTCGAAACCATGGGCGGCGAAATCTCCGTGCGCAGCACGGTCAGCAAAGGCAGCACCTTCACGGCCAAACTGCTGCTGTCCGAGGTCGCCCGCCCGCGCATCGCCTCGACGCTGGAAGATAAGGTGCGCGGCTATATCGGTCCGCGCCAGACCGTGCTGGTGGTCGACGACAACGAAACACAACGCGATCTCATCAACGGGCTCTTGGAGCCGCTCGGCTTTATTGTCATCGCCGCGGCCAGCGGTGCGGAGGCTTTACGGCTTGTCGATATCCAGATCCCGGACATCGCGCTGATCGACGTGTCGATGCCCGAGATGGACGGCTGGGAGCTGAGCACCAAGCTGCGCAAGGTGCTGCCCGAGCGCTGCGCGCTGGTCATGCTGTCGGCGCTTGCGCCCGACAAGAGCCGCGAGGTCGGCCCGGATCGGGCGCACGACGATTACCTGATGAAGCCTCTGGACCTGCGCCAGTTGCTTGAGAAATTGCACGCTCTGCTCAACATCGAATGGATCTACGCCGAGGACGAAATCGCCGCGGTGCCCGACACCGCGGTTCTGTTGGCGCGTTCGCCGCTGCCGCCGCGTTCCGATATCGACGAATTGATCCGCCTCGGCCATATCGGCCAATTGCGTGGCATTCAGGAGAAGCTCGATGAAATCCAACGCGCTTCACCCACTTTCGATTCCTTCGTCGGCCAGCTCACGTCCTTGGTCGAAGCCGTCGACCTCCAGCGTCTCGTCAGTGCCCTCGAGGCACTCCGGAGCGACCATGTTGAAGGTTGACAGCCGCGACATCGTCCTGGTGGTGGACGATAGCCCCGACACGCTCCGCATGTTGACGGACGCGATCGAGGATTCCGGCAAGACCGTGCTGGTCGCGCGCGCCGGCGCGCAGGCACTGTCGATGATCGAGAAGGTCAAGCCGGACGTCATCCTGATGGATGCCGTGATGCCCGGCATGGACGGCTTCGAGACCTGTCGCCGCCTGAAGCAGATCAAGGAGCTGGCGCACGTCCCGATCATCTTCATGACCGGTCTGTCGGAGACCGGCGACATCATCAAGGGACTGGAGGCCGGCGGCGTCGATTACGTCACCAAGCCGATCGTGCCGGAGGAACTGCTGGCGCGCATCCACGTCCATCTCGTCAATGCGCGCAAGACCCACAGCGCGCAGGCCGCGCTCGACGTGTTCGGCCGCTTCCTCCTGGCCGCGAACCGCAGCGGCCGCGTGCTCTGGTGCACGCCGCAGACGGTCAAGCTCCTGAGCGCGGCGGTTCAGGATTTCGCTTCCGAGCAATATGTGCTGCCACCGAAGGTGCAGGCGTGGCTCGCGGAATGCGCCGGCGCAAAGGGCGGCAATCCGTCGGAGACCATCGCGCTGGCCGACACCGGCGCGCCGATCAAGACCGAATTGTCCTTCATCGGCGCCATCGGCGCGGATGAGTATCTATTGCGGCTGATCGAGGGCGATGTCGGCGGCGACGCCGACCTGCTCAAGCGCAAGCTGGCGGTGACGCAGCGCGAGGCCGAAGTACTGTTCTGGATCGCGCGCGGCAAGTCCAACCGCGACATCGCCGAGATCCTCGATCTCAGCCCGCGCACGGTGAACAAGCACCTGGAGCAGATTTACGCCAAGCTCGGCGTCGAGAACCGCGCCTCGGCCGCGGCGCTGGCGGTGCGCACGCTCGTGGTCCGCTGACGGCCGTCAGCCCATGAACAGGCGCACGCCGATCAGCGCGATCTGCGGCACATAAGTGATGAGTACCAGCGCCACGAGATAGAGGACCACGAAAGGCACGATGCCCTTGTAGATCTGCTTCAGCTCGATGCCGAGCACCGATTGCGCGACGAAGATGTTGATGCCGAACGGCGGGTGGAACAGGCCGATCGCCAGATTGACCATGAAGACGATGCCAAAATGCACGGTGTCGATGCCGAGCGACTTGGCGACCGGAATCAGAAGCGGCGTCAGCAGCAGGATCGACGACAAGGGATCGAGGAAGCAGCCGACGATCAGCAGCAACACGTTCACCACCAGCAGGAATTGCCAGGACGACACCTCGAAGTGATTGATGCCGGCGACCAGCATGGCCGGCACCTGGTTCACCGTCAGCACCCAGGCGAAGACACCGGCGCAAGCGACGATGATGAGAATCTGCGCGGTGAAGCGCACGGTCGCCGACGCCGCTTCGAGAATGTCGCCAAAACTTAGCTCCCGGAACACGAAGCGCGTCACCAGCGCCGCGTAGACGCAGGCGACCGCCGCGGCTTCCGTCGGCGAGAACACGCCGCCATAAATGCCACCGAGGATGATGGCCGGCGCGCCGAGCGCCCACAGGCCGCGCATGGTCGCGTGACCGAAGCGCCGCGCATCGAACGGCTCGCCTTTGCCGAAGCCGCCGCGCCACGCCGTCACGACGACATAGCCGCCGACCAGCGCCGCGATCAGCAGGCCGGGGATGATACCCGCCGCATAGAGCCGCGGTACCGACTCCTGCGCCGCCGCGCCGTAGACGATCATCGGGATGCTGGGCGGGATGATGATGTCGATGGCGCCGATGGCGGTGATGAGACCGGCGGCGAAGGGCGCCGGATAGCCGGCCTTCACCATCGACGGATACATGACCTTGCCGATGGTCGCGACCGCCGCGGCGCTGACGCCGGAAATGGCGCCGAAGATCGTGGCGACGCCGACCGTCGTAACGCCAAGGCTGCCACGCACCGAGCCGACGCCGGCCTGCACGAAATCCACGAGCCGCCTGGCGACCGAGCCACGCCCCATCAACTCGCCGGCATAGATAAAGTAAGGAATCGCCAGCAGCGCATAAGCATTGATCGAGCCGAACAGGTTCTGATGCAGCGCCGCCAATGGCAAATGCATGAACACGACCAGCGCCACGGCGACCGAGGTCAGCAGCACCAGGAAGATCGGAAAGCCGAGAACCAAGAGAACGATGGGCAGAACGCCGAGAGCAAAACTCATGGCTTGTCGCGTCCCAAGGCGGCGTCGCCCCCGAGGAGCTGAAACCCGCGCACAACAACAATCAACGCAATCAGAAAGAAGCTGAGCGACACCGCCGCATGCGGGATCCACATCGGGATGCCGGCGATATCGCTGACCGTGCCGAGCATGAACACCCGCTGCACGTAAGCGAAGGACTGCCAGCCGACAAAGGCCGCTACCACCAGCATCACCGCCATCTCGAACAGCGCGACGCCCTTCTGGATGAAGTGCGGGCAGGCGCCGACGATGACGTCCATGCGCAGATGCTGCCGCCGCCAGGTCACGGCGGCGGCACCGAGGAAAGCCATCGCCACCAGGATGTAGATCTCGACTTCGTCGACGCCGATGAGGCTGAAGCCGCCGGAATAACGGCCCATCACGTTGAGGAAATCGAGGCCGATCGCGGTCACCAGGCCGAGCGCAAGCACGCGCTCGACGATGGCCGCGATCCTGTTTCCGGCTCGATCCAGAACACTCTTTTGCATCATGGTGACGGTCCGCTGCGGCGCCTGACGCTCGAAGGATTATTTCACGCGCTCGGCCGCGGCCACCAGCGCATCATAGTCGTCCTTCAGCTTGGCATTCGGCTTCAAGAGATTGGGCAGCACCGACTGCACCTGCTCGAGATAGCTTTTGGCCTCCGGCGCCGGCAGCACGATGACCTCGCCACCATTCTTCTTCCACACCTCGAAGGTGCGCTGCACGTCGTCCTGGCCGAACTTCTCGATCTTGCGCTGCGCCTTGAGCGCCTCCTCGCGCACGACCGCTTCGAGCTCCGGCCCGAGCGACTTCAGGAACGCCTTATTGACCATCACCGGCACGATCAGGAACGAGCCCGGCAGACCGGTCATGCCCTTGGCGAGGTCATAATACTTGAAGGCCGTGAACACCGTGGCGGCGGCCACCGTGCCGTCGATGGTGTGGTTCTGCATCGCCGACAGCACCTCGCCGAGTGGCATCGACACCGGCAGGGCGCCCAATTTACGGAACGGCTCGATCTGCAGCGGCGCGGCGCCGGGCACGCGAATCTTCTGGCCCTTGAAGTCGTCGACCTTGCGGATCGCCTTGTGCGACACCAGCATCACCGGGCCGTGCGGCCACGCGGCGATCACCTCGACACCCTTGCTCGCGCCGAAGGTCGCCAGCCGCTCGCGCACCGCCGGATCGGCAAAGGTCCGCTGCGCCTGCGCCAAGTCGGCAAACAGGCCCGGCGCGTCAAACACCTGGAAGCGCGGCTCGAGTCCGATCAGAAAGCCGCTCGCCGGCGCGACGGCCTCGATCGTGCCCATCGCCACGCCTTCGACGGTCGCCGGAATCTGGCCGAGCTGGCTCGCCGGATAGAACTCGACCTTCACGCGGTCGCCGACACGCGCCTGCATGCCGGCCTTGAACTCCTTCGCCCATTCCTGTGTCACGTCGTTGATGGTGGGCGACGAAATCTTCATCGTGAACTGTTGAGCCTTAGCACCGGTAACGATGGCGCAGGACAGCAACAGTCCGCAGACAAGCTTAAGCCCTTTGTGCATTTCCCTTCTCCCCTAGAGAACTTTTCCGGCGAGCGGGCGGGATATTCCGCCTCTTGAGCCGCCGGCTATGCCATCAGATTTCGTTAGACGAGCCACCGGGAGTTAGCTTCCCGCGCGGCATCAGTATTGCCCTTTCGGCTCAAGGCCGAATACATGTTGCCCGTACATCGAGCCGACCGCATCCCAGTTCAGGCTGATGTGCGAGCTGGCCGAATGGATGTCGCGCCAGAAGCGCTGCACGGGATGCCGCAGGCCGAGCGCGCTGCCGCCCGCCGCCAGGAACACGGCATCGACTGCCTGCGTCAGCAAGCGTGTGGCGAAAGTGTGCGTCAGGCGGTTGCGCATGCGCATAGCGACGTCAACCTGCTTGCCGCTCTCGACGACTTCCGACGTTTCACGCAGATCGCGATGGATCATCAATTGCGCGGCGTCGATCGACGCCGTCGCTTCGGCGACGCGCATCTGCACGGTGGCGAATTCCGCCATGCGGTTGTTGCCGCCGGCCACCGCGCCACGCGTCGTGCGGCCGCTCACCTGCTCGACGAATGCCTGCAAGGCGCCGCGCGCCATGCCGAGCGCCGGACCGACCAAGCAGTTCGGCACCACTGCCAGCATCGGCTGCCTGTAGAGCGGGTTGGGATTTACTTTGGTGCCCGGCCCCTGGCCGGTCAGCAGATCGGCAAAGGTCGCCGCGCGATAGGCCGGCACGAAGGCGTCCTCCACCACGATGGTCTTGCTGCCGGTACCGGCGAGACCCATCGTGAACCAATCGTCGTCGATCTTGTAATCGGTGCTCGGCACCAGGAAGAATCCCGGCTTCACGCCGCCGTCGAGCGGGATCATCCCGCCGAGAATGCCCCATTTCGCATTGTCGCAACCGCTGGCGAAGCTCCAGCGTCCGCTCACGCGGTAGCCGCCCGGCGCCGGCACCGCCTTGCCGGTCGGCGCGTAGGAGACGGCGGCGATCGCGCCCGGGTCTTTGCTCCAGACGTCGTGCTGGGCTTCCTGCGGAT
>JANLJK010000425.1 GCA_029255525.1 Pseudolabrys sp. | reverse complement strand
CCGCACGCCCTCCGGCGTCTCCTACATGCTGGAGAACCGCAAGATGATGATGCGGCTGTTCCCCGAATTGTTCTCGCGCCACCGCATCGCGCCGGTGGAGAACTATCCGGACGAGCTCCTAGCCACGCTCAAGTCGGTGGCGCCGCTGACGACGACGCGCGAGCCCAATGTGGTGCTGCTCACCCCCGGCGTCTTCAACTCGGCCTATTACGAGCACTCGTTCCTGGCCGACAAGCTCGGCGTCGAGCTGGTCGAAGGCCGCGACCTCTTCGTCAAGGACGAGATCGTCTACATGCGCACCACCCAAGGCCCGCGCCGGGTGGACGTCATCTATCGCCGCATCGACGACGACTTCCTCGATCCCCTCACCTTCCGGCCCGACTCCGTGCTCGGCGTGCCGGGCCTGATGTCGGCCTATCAGGCCGGCAATGTCACGCTCGCCAACGCAGTCGGCACGGGCATCGCCGACGACAAGGCCGTCTACTCCTTCATGCCGGCGATCGTGAAGTTCTATCTCGGCGAAGAGCCGATCCTGAAGAACGTGCCGACCTGGCGCTGCCGCGAGGAAGAACACCTCGCTTACGTGCTCGACCACCTGCCCGAGCTGGTGGTCAAGGAAGTGCACGGCTCCGGCGGCTACGGCATGCTGATTGGCCCTACCGCCAGCAAGGTCGCCATCGAGCAGTTCCGCGCCAAGCTCAAGAGCGCGCCGAAGAATTTCATCGCGCAGCCGACGCTCGCTTTGTCGACCTCGCCGACTTGCGTCGAGGAAGGCGTGGCGCCGCGCCATGTGGATCTACGGCCCTTCGTGCTGTCGGGCCGCAACGGCGTACGCATCGTGCCCGGCGGCCTGACGCGCGTGGCGCTGAAAGCCGGCTCGCTGGTGGTGAACTCCAGCCAAGGTGGCGGGACAAAAGACACATGGGTGCTGGACGGATGAGAATGACAATCCACTTGGCTGTCGTCCCCGCGAAGGCGGGGACCCAGTACGCCGCAACCTATCGAGACGCTGCGGAGTACTGGGTCCCGGCTCGCGCTCGCTGGCGCTCACTTGGCCGGGACGACAGGAAATAACGAATGCTCTCCCGTACCGCCGATAACCTGTACTGGCTCGCCCGCTATGTGGAGCGCGCCGAATATCTCGCACGCATTCTCGACGCCACACAGCGGCTCTCCGCGCTGCCGCTGGCTTATGTCGGCTCCAGCAATGAATGGGAATCGGCGGTGCTGACCGCCGGCTGCGCCAATACCTTCTTCAAGCATTACGAGGAAGCCAACGAAGAGAACGTCACCCACTTCCTCGCTTTCTCCGCCGAGAACTCGTCCTCGATCCGCTCCTGCTTCGAGATGGCGCGTCATAATGCGCGCGCGGTGCGCACCGCGCTCACGATGGAGATGTGGGACGCCATCAACGGCACCTGGCTGGAGCTCAAGCCGTTCGGCAACGGCCCGACCTCGCGCGAGGAACTGTCACGCTTCCTGCGCTGGGTCCAGGAATCCTCGCTGCGCTTCGACGGCTCGGCCTACCGCACCATGCTGCGCACCGACGCCGACTGGTTCTCGCGCTTAGGGGTCTATATCGAACGCGCCGATAACACAGCGCGCATCCTCGATGTCCAATATCACCGGCTGCTGCCGGCGACCGAACTTGTCGGCG
>JANLJK010000424.1 GCA_029255525.1 Pseudolabrys sp. | reverse complement strand
CCGCCGTCGCGGGCGCGGTTGGCGACGCTGGCTTCCTCCAGATCGAGCTCATACTCGATGCGCCGCCGGGCTTCGTCGGTGATCTTGCCGTCGCGCAGAAGTTGGAAGATGAATTCGCGCTCGGCGTCGATCAGCTCTTTCTTCACTGCGGCCGAGATGCGCGCTTGCTCCAGGCCGTCTTGTAAGTCCCGCGGCACGATCTGTTGCCGGTGCGTGTTGCGCGTCCGCAAATGCTCGATGACGCCGTCCGGCAGGCCGCGTCCGTCGGCTGCCTGCTCCAGCCGCCTCACCACGTCCTCGAGTGCGGCCTGACGGCCGGCAAGCTCCGCTTCGATCTCGTTCCTGTGCTCTTCTTTGCCGAGTTTGACGAGCCCGAGCCAGCGCACCACGGTCGGCAGCATCAGGCCCTGTCCGACGAGCGTCACGATGATGACGCCGAACGTGATGAACAGGATCACGTCGCGATGCGGGAACGGCTGGCCATTGGCGATCGTGTAGGGAATGGCGAGCGCCGCGGCGAGCGACACCACACCGCGCACGCCGGTGAAGGATAGCAGGAACGGCCCCTGCCACGCCGGTGACGGATCGCGCCTGGCGAGGGAGGGGCTGACCCAGCGCGGGATATAGGTCGCCGGAAACACCCAGATGAAACGCGCGGCGATAATGATGAGCGTGATCCAGGCCGTCGCCGCCAAAAGCTCGGCGATCGAGAAGCCTTGGGCCTGCTCGATCAGCGCGCGCGCCTGCAGGCCGGTGAGCAGGAACACCATGCCTTCCACGAGATAGACGATGAGGTCCCAGAAGAAGATGCCTTGCAGTCGCGTCGTTGACGAGATCATCAGCGGGCCGTTCCAGCTCACGTAAAGGCCGCAGGCAACGGTGGCGAGCACGCCCGAACCGCCGAGATGTTCGGGTATCCAATAAGCGAAATAGGGCGTCATCAGCGACAGAGTGATCTCGACGCGCGGGTCGTGCGACCATTGCCTTAAGCGAAGGCTTAGCCAGCCGGCGGCGATGCCGAACGTGACCTCGCCGATGACGATCAGTGCGAAGGTGCCGGCGGCCTCGCCGAGCGAGAACAGGCCGGTGCTCACGGCGGCGACGGCGAAACGGTAGAGGATGAGGGCGGTGGCGTCGTTGGCGAGGCCTTCGCCCTCAAGCACGACGACGAGACGGCGCGGCAGCGACAGCCTTCGCGCGATGGCAAGCGGCGCCACCACGTCGGGCGGCGCGATGATCGCACCCAGCACGAAGCCGACCGCCCATTCGAAACCGAGCAGATAATGCGCCGCGGTCGCGACCGCGCAGGTGGTGAACACCACGCAGCCGAAGGCCAGAAGCGTGATTGGCCGCAGGTTGAACTTGAATTCGCGCCAGCTCATGGCAACGCCGGCCGAATAGATCAGCGGCGGCAGAATGACGAGCAGCACGACTTCCGGCGCCAGCCGCACCGCCGGCAGACCGGGGATCAGCGCCATGCCGACGCCGGCGATCACCAGCAGGATCGACGGCGCGACGTGCAGCTTGCGCGCGGCCACCGCCACGGCGGCGAGCACCGCCAGCATGAACAGCACGGTCTGCATGATCGCGGTCATGTTGCCTTCCGGACGAAATCCTAGATCAGGTTCGACACCATGTTCACGGTCAAGGCGAGCACGGTCAAATTAAAGAAGAACGATAAGACGCCATGCACCGCCGCCATGCGCCGCATGACCTTGCTGGTGACGGCGACGTCGGAGACCTGTGACGTCATGCCGATCACCAGCGAGAAATACAAGAAATCGCGGTAGTCCGGCTTATCGTCGTCTGGAAATTTGAGGCCGCCGATGACGCCGTCGCGCCGCTCGCCATAATATTCGTGCGCGTAATGGAACGAGAAGATCGTGTGCACGAAGGTCCACGACAGCAGGATGGTCATGGTCGCCAGCAGGACATGCGGAATGATCATGACGCCCTGGGTGTGCTTCGACGCGCCGAGCTCGATGACGACCGCGCCGAGGCTCGCCAGGGTGGCGACGATCGATAGCAAGAGGATGGCGAAGGCGCCTTCGTCCGCCTCGGCCGCGCGGCGGCGGATGCGGTCGATATCGGCGCGGGCCATCATGGTGAGGGTGAGCGTGAGGTAAACTGCGACCCCGATGTTCCAGCCGATCAGCAGACAGGTCGGGCTGCGCAGGCCGGTCAACGGCAACAGCAGCGCGGTGATCGCGCCGGCCGCTACGGCGACCACAAGCTTGCCATGCAGTTGCACGACCCGAACCGGCAGCAGGCGATGCGGCGGTTGGGGTCGAGTCTCGGCCATGACCGGGCTTTAAGTCTTCCGCGCGGCGATGAAGCGGGCAGCGGCGCGCAGAATATCGGCTTTCGCGCCGAACGGCGCCAGAGCGGCTTCGCCTTCCACGATCAGGCCATCGAGCCGCTTATGCGCGCCGTCGATGCCGAGGATCGATACCAGGGTGGCCTTGCCGGCGGCGGCGTCCTTACCGGCGGCTTTGCCGAGCGTGGCGGTGTCGCCTTCGACGTCGAGCAGGTCGTCGGCGATCTGGAAGGCCTTGCCGATCACCGCGCCGAAGGTGTCGAGCGCGGCGAGGGTCTTGTCGTCGGCGCGGCCGAGAATGGCGCCGGCGCGGCAGGCGAAGCGCAACAGCGCCCCGGTCTTCATCGCCTGCAACGTGAGGATCTCGTCCTGGCTCTGGGCGCGCCGCGCTTCGAAACGGCCTTCGGCGGCGAGGTCGAGCATCTGGCCGCCGGCCATGCCGCCGAGCCCGGAGGCGCGCGCGAGCTCCAGCACCAGCGTGCTGCGGACCAGCGGATCGCTGTGCACCTCGGGGCGCGCCAGGATGTCGAAGGCAAGCGTCAGCAGCGAATCGCCGGCCAGGATGGCGGTGGCGTCGTCATAGGCTTTGTGCACGGTCGGCCGGCCGCGCCGCAGGTCGTCATTGTCCATCGACGGCAGGTCGTCGTGCACCAGCGAATAGCAGTGCAGGCATTCGAGCGCGGCGCCGGTCAGCAGCGCGCCCTTGCGGGCGGCGCCGAACAGAGCGGCGCTCTCCACCACCAGGAAAGGCCGCAGCCTTTTGCCGCCGCCCAGCACCGCGTGCCGCATGGCCGCGAGCAGGCGCGGCGGGCGCGCGATCTCGCCGGGGAGCGGCGCGTCGCCCAACAGTTCGGCGAGCAGCGCTTCGGTTTCGGTGGCGGCGGCGGTCAGGCGCCGGGTGAAGTCGTCGTGGGTGCGTGCGTCCATGGGGCCTTAATTAGCCTCACCGACCGGCAGGCCGCAAACAGTCCCGATGGGTTATGGTTGCCGTATGCTCCGGCCACCCCCGAAGTCCCGGCGAAGACACGGCATTTTACGGCCCCTGCGGGCCGTGGCGCTGGTGCTTTTGGCGGTCCTGGCGCTGCCTTATCTGCTGACGCCGCTCTACGCCGTGGTGAACCCTGTTTCCACGGTCATGTTGTGGCGGTGGGCGACCGGCCAGCGGGTCGAGCGGGCCTATGTGCCGCTGGCGGGTCTCTCCAATAACCTCAAAACGGCGGTGCTGGTGGCCGAGGACGGCCGGTTCTGCGCGCACCACGGCATCGATCTCGCCGAGATTCGGGACGCCATCGAGGACGCCGAGAATCTGGACGACCTGCGCGGCGGCTCCACCATCACCCAGCAGGTGGCCAAGAACCTGTTCCTCTGGAATGGCCGCAGCTTCGTGCGCAAGGCGCTGGAGGCGCCGCTGGCCCTTTGGATCGATCTGGTGCTGCCGAAGCGCCGGATTCTCGAGATTTATCTGAATATTGCGGAAATGGGTCCAAACGGCGAGTTCGGCGCCGAAGCCGGCGCAAGGCGGGCCTTCGGACGCTCGGCGAGGGATCTGTCGGCCTATCAGGCGGCCCTGCTGGCGGCCTCGCTGCCCAATCCGGTCACCCGCAACGCCCATAGCCCGGGGCCGGGCCTGCGGCGCCTGGCTGGCCTTTATATGGCCCGCGCCGGGCGGTCCCCCGGCGTGACGGCCTGCCTGCGCAGCGGTCGGCCCTGAGGCCGCCGCCGAAACGCGCCAAAGGCCACTGAACCACTAGCCATATCGCGGTGCTTCCTCTATAAGCCCGGCCAAATCCCGAACAGATCGCGCCTTTTTCAGGAGTTCGTTCCCATGGCTGTGCCAAAAAGAAAAACCTCGCCGTCGCGCCGCGGTATGCGTCGCTCGGCTGACGCGCTCAAGCGCCCGGCCTATATCGAGGACAAGGACTCGGGCGAGCTCCGCCGTCCGCACCACATCGACCTGAAGACCGGCATGTACAAAGGCCGTCAGGTGCTGAAGGTGAAGACCGAGGCGTAAGTAATCGTTTCGGTACGGGGGAGAAGCTGCGGCCATGTTCATGCTCGGCTTTCCTCTGCTGTTGGTTCCTTTCGCGATCTACAACATCATCGCCTTCCTGATGCCGGGCGTGAGCTGGACCGATCCAGTCACGTCCGTGCATATGATGTCGGGCGCCGACTGGACCATGTCGGCCGGCGATATGCTGATCGTGCTGTCGACCGTGCTGCTGTTTGGCGAGCTGATGAAGTCGACGCGCATCGGCGTGCGCAGCGTGGTCGATCACGGCCTGTCGTTGATCCTGTTCCTCGCCATGCTGGTCGAGTTCATTTTGGTCAAGCAGGCCGGCAGCTCGACCTTCTTCCTGCTGCTCGTCATCAGCTTCGTCGACGTCCTTGGCGGCTTCGCGGTGACCTTGCGTTCCGCCCAGCGCGACCTCTCGGTCGAAGGCGTCGAGCGCGTCACCTCCTGATCCTCTGAACCCATCACTGCTGGACCTGCCATGAGCCGCGATTTCCAACTCCCCGGCCGTTCGCCCGTCATCGCCTGCAACGGCATGGCGGCGACCTCACATCCACTCGCGACACTCGCCGCCATCGATGCCTTGCGCGAAGGCGGCACGGCGGCCGATGCCGCGGTCGCCGCGGTGGCGACGCTCTGTGTGGTCGAGCCGGCGATGACCGGCATCGGCGGCGACTGCTACGCGCTCATCTCGCAGCCGGGCAAGAATGTGTGGGGCTATAACGGCTCCGGCCGCTCCGGCGCCAAGGCGTCATATGACGGCTTGCGCGCGCAGGGCATGAAGGAGATCGGCACGTCGATCCACGCCGTCACCGTGCCGGGCGCGATCGATGCCTGGGAAGAGATCTTGAAGGCGCATGGCCGTTTCGGCCTCGACCGCGCGCTGCGCTCGGCGATCAACTACGCTGAAAACGGCTTCCCGATTGCCGCGCGCGTGGCGTGGGATTGGACGCGCTATATGGGCAAGCTGCAGGCCAATCCCGCCGCGTCGAAGCACTATCTGTTCAATGGCGCGGCGCCGAAGGAAGGCGATGTCATCCGTTTTCCTGCGCTGGCTCAGACGCTGAAGACCATCGCCGCCAAGGGCGCGCGCGGCTTCTATGAAGGCGAGATCGGCGCTGAGATGGCGGCCACCGTCGCCGCGCGCGGCTCGTTCCTGACCGAGGAAGATTTCGCGCGCCATCGCGGTGACGTGGTGACGCCGATCTCGACGAATTATCGCGGTCTCGATCTGGTCGAGATCCCGCCGAATGGGCAGGGCCTTACCGCGCTGGTGATGCTCAACATCCTGGAGAACTTCGACCTCAAGTCGCTCGATCCTTATGGGCCGGAGCGTTTCCATCTGGTGCTGGAAGCGGCGCGCTTAAGCTTTGCCGTGCGCGACACGCATATCGCCGACGAAGCGCATATGCGCACGCCGGTCGCCGATCTGCTCGACAAGGCGTGGGGCAAGAAGCTCGCCGCGCTCATCGACATGAACAAGCGCGTCACGCTGCCGCCCAATCCGGCGCCGGGCAGCAATACGGTCTATCTCACGGTGGTCGACCGCGACCGCACGGCGGTGTCGTTCATCAATTCGCTCTATTCGGGTTTCGGCACCGGCATCTGCACCGAGAAGTCCGGCGTGCTGCTGACCAATCGCGGCGCCTGCTTCACGCTGAAGCCCGATCATCCGAACACGTTCGGCCCGGGCAAGCGGCCGATGCACACCATCATCCCGGCGATGGCGATGAAGAACGGCCGCTGCGACATGAGCTTCGGCGTCATGGGCGCGCATTATCAGCCGATGGGCCACGTGCAGATCCTGCTCAACATGCTCGACTACGGCATGGACGTGCAGCAGGCGATCGATTGCCCGCGCTTCTTCTTCGAAGGCGAGAAGACGGTGGTGGAGAACGGCACGCCGCAGGCGACCATCGATGGCCTGAAGGCGCGCGGCCACACGGTGGCGATGGCGGACTCGCCGTGGGGCGGCGGGCAGACCATCAAGATTGACTGGGAGCGTGGCACGCTGACCGGCGGCTCAGATTCCCGCAAGGACGGCTGCGCGCTGGGCTATTGAGGGCCTTTCACCGTCATCCTGAGGTGCGAGGGCGAAGCCCGAGCCTCGAAGGATGACGGGTCTGGCGATGGCGCTTTTGTTAGGCGACTAATTTCGCCGCCGCCCGGTAGGCCGCCAGCACCTCGGCAGGCTCGGCGCGGCGCTTGGCGCGGGTCTGCGGCAGCTTGTCCTTGGTGGCGATCAACTGGGCCAGGAACGGCGCGTCGCGGTAGGCCATTGGCCGATCCTGCTGCGGCTCTTGCGGTGTGACGACGACCAGTGCCCGGCTCTCGGTCTTCGGCTCAGGCGCGGACGTCCCGGCCTGACCCGGCGTGTGGCCGTCGGTCTGGCTGAAAGTGCCCGCGCTGATGGGACCAATCCGCATCGATCCTGCCTGTCTCAAATCGGGACATTGCGTCCCTTCTACCCTTGAGATCGCAAGCGCCGTGCCGCAACGGCTTCGGGGTCAAATCCCGGACTTTTCCCAATTGTTTAAGGAATTGTCCGTAACTTCGGGTCGCTTTCACACCCATAAGCAACGCCCGCGATGCCGGGGCGTTCCCAAAAAGGGGCGGTCGTGACCCGTTTCGATCAACCGTCCGCGGGGCCGGATGCCGCGGAGATTCTCCGCTCGATCGGCGACGTCGCCTACCACTGGCAAATCGATACCGACATCCTGAGCTGGACCGGCAATGCCGAGGCGGTGCTCGGCGCCGCGCTGGAGGAGATCGCCAGCGGCCGCGCTTATGCGAGCCATGTCACCGCCGAGGGCGGCCAGAGCCGGGTCGATGCCATTGCCCAGTCGGCCGAGCGCGATAGCGGCGCGGGCGTTGGCTATCAGGTGCAGTATTGCTTCAAGCGCGGCGAGACCACGGTGTGGGTCGAAGACACCGGCCGCTGGTTCGCCGGACCCGACGGCCGGCCGCATCGCGCACACGGCGTCGTGCGCCGCATCGACGAACGTTATGAGCGCGAGCGGCGGCTGACCCAGCTCGCCAAGTTCGATCCGCTCACCGGCGAGCTGAATCGCTCCTATCTCACCGAGGTCCTGACCGCCACGGTCGACGAGGTGATGCGCTTCCGCGAATCCTGCGGCTTCCTGCTCATCTCCATCGATCATCTCGGCCGGCTCAACGAGGCTTACGGCTTCGACGTCACCGAGGACGTGATCGCGCAGGTCGCCAAACGCATCCGGGCGCGCTTGCGCGGCAAGGATTATCTCGGCCGCTTCACCGGCAACAAGTTCGGCGCCATTCTCACCCGCTGCACGCCGGACGAAATGGCAGTCGCCGCCGACCGTCTGCTGGCGGGGGTGCGCGACGAGCCGATCGTCACGGCGGCCGGTCCGGTGGCGGTGACCATCACCATCGGCGGTGTCACCGCGCCGCGGCATGCCCGCACGGTGTCGGAAGTCGTCAGCCGCGCGCTCGATGCGCTGCACGCCGCGCGTGCCAAGCGCCACGGCTCTTTCATGGCCTATCAGCCCAATGTCGAGCGTGACGCGCTGCGCCGCGAAAGCGTGCGGGCCACCGACGAGATCGTGTCCGCGCTCAACGAGCGACGCATCGCACTCGCCTACGAGCCGGTGGTCGACGCGGCAACCCGCAAGGTCGCCTTCTATGAATGCCTGATGCGGGTCTATCGCCCGGATGGCGCCATCGCGCATGCCAATGAGATCATTCCGGTCGCTGAGCAGGTCGGGCTCGTGCGCATGCTCGATTACCGCGTGCTTGAACTCGTCGTGGCGGAGCTCGTCGATGCGCCGGCGCTGCACGCCAGCGTCAATGTCTCGCCAGCCTCCACCGTCGATCCGGGCTGGTGGTCGGGTCTCGCCGCGTTGCTGCGCAGCAATTCAGGCGTCGCCGGCCGGCTCATCATCGAGATTACCGAGACCGCCGCGATCCAGGACATCGACGACGCGCGCGGCTTCGTCACTCGCGTCAAGGATCTCGGCTGCCGCATCGCCATCGACGATTTCGGCGCCGGTCACACCTCGTTCCGCAATCTGCGCAAGCTGGGCGTGGACATCGTCAAGATCGATGGCGCTTTCGTGCAGAACATCGTCAAGTCGAACGACGACCGCGCTTTCGTGCACACCTTGATCGATCTATCGCGGCGGCTCGGCCTCAAGACGGTGGCCGAATGGGTGCAGGACGAAGAGGCCGCGCAAATGCTCGCCGGTTTTGGCTGTGACCACCTGCAAGGCGCCTTGATCGGGCTTGCCAATGGCGACCGGCCGTGGCTGCGCGAAACACCGTACGTGGCGAACGGGTAGATCAGCTTTCTCGTTTCAATTTAATTTTTGTCGTCCCCGACGCGAGCCGGGACGACAGAGCGCTATTCCTTATTGCCGAGCTTATCGAGGCGCTTCTGCATCTCGTCGAGCTGGCGCTTGAGATCGTCCATCTCGTTGCCGCCCGACGCGGGAACGGGCTTTTCCGGTTCGGCGTCCGGCGTCGCGCGCTGACCGCGGGCGAAGGGCGCGAACATGCCGAAGGTCTTCTCGAACATTTCCATGTTCCGCCGCACCTGCTCCTCGAGCGGGCCGAAGCCAACGCCGCCAAAGGCTTGCGCCATCTGTTCGCGGAACTTGCCTTGCTGCGAGGTGAGCGACTGCATCGACTGCTCGAGATAGCGCGGCACGAGCATCTGCATGCTGTCGCCATAGAAACGGATGAGCTGTCGCAGGAAGGTGATGGGCAAAAGGCTTTGCCCTTCCTTGTTCTCCTGCTCGAAGATGATTTGCGCCAGCACCGTGCGGGTGATGTCCTCGCCGGACTTGGCGTCGTAGACGACGAAATCCTCGCCCGCCTTCACCATCGAAGCCAGATCTTCCAGCGTCACATAGGTGGAGGTGCCGGTATTGTAGAGCCGCCGGTTGGCGTATTTTTTGATTGTGACTGGCTCTTTGTCGTCTGCCATGTGATCACGCGTTCCCTGCCCAGGTTACCAGCATAACCACTTTCTCAGGGGATGGGCCACCGTTTTTGTGGCGGCGCGGAACGATCATGGCGCGCCGCGGCATCTCTTGCGCGGCGGCCGGAAAAGCGCCAATTCATGCTGCATTCGGCGAGGTAGCCGTTGTTGACACGGGTCCCGGGCTGGACTGAGGATGCGGCAGTGCCAGATGGCCCGTTTTGCCCCGTAACCGACCGCATGAGGAGTTTCGGATGAAAGACGACATCGTCATTGTGAGCGCCGCCCGTACAGCGGTTGGTGCCTTCAACGGGGCATTTGCGAACCTGCCGGCCCATGAGCTTGGCAAGACCGCCATCAAGGCCGCATTAGAGCGCGCCGGCGTCACCGGCGACCGCGTCAGCGAAGTCATTATGGGACAGATCCTCACCGCCGGTCAGGGTCAGAACCCGGCCCGTCAGGCGTCGATCGCCGCCGGCATCCCGGTGGAAAGCCCCGCCTGGGGCGTTAATCAGCTATGCGGCTCGGGTCTGCGCGCGGTGGCGCTCGGCTATCAGGCAATCCTCAACGGCGACAGCGACATCGTCGTCGCCGGCGGGCAAGAGTCGATGAGTATGGCGCCGCATTGTGCACATCTGCGCAGTGGCGTGAAGATGGGCAACTTCGACATGGTCGACACCATGATCAAGGACGGTCTGTGGGATGCCTTCAACGGCTATCACATGGGTAACACGGCCGAGAACGTCGCCAAGCAGTGGCAGATCACGCGCCAGCAGCAGGACGAGTTCGCGGTCGGTTCGCAGAACAAGGCCGAAGCCGCGATGAAGGCCGGCAAGTTCAAGGACGAGATCGTGCCCGTCACGATCAAGTCGCGGAAGGGCGATATCGTTGTCGATACGGATGAGTATCCGAAGGCGGGCGTCACGCTCGACGGCATCGCCAAGCTGCGCCCGGCTTTCGACAAGGAAGGCTCGGTCACCGCGGCGAACGCGTCCGGCATCAATGACGGCGCCGCCGCCGTCGTGCTGATGAAGGCGTCGGAAGCCGCCAAGCTCGGCAAGATGCCGCTGGCCCGCATCGTGTCGTGGGCGCATGCCGGCGTCGATCCGGCGATCATGGGCACGGGTCCGATCCCGGCCTCGCGCGCCGCGCTCAAGAAGGCCGGTTGGAAGGCCGAGGATCTCGATCTGGTCGAAGCCAACGAAGCCTTTGCGGCGCAGGCTTGCGCCGTCAACAAGGACCTCGGCTGGGACACCGCGAAGGTCAACGTCAATGGCGGCGCGATCGCCATCGGCCATCCGATTGGCGCCTCCGGCGCGCGCATTCTGACGACGCTCCTCTACGAAATGCAGAAGCGTAACGCCAAGAAGGGCCTTGCCACTTTGTGCATTGGCGGCGGCATGGGCATCGCCATGTGCTTGGAGCGCTAAAAGCGCGAACAAGCACCAAGGGAATAGGTGCTTGGAGCGCTAAAAGCGCGAACAAGCACCAAAATCCGGTCTCGTGGCCGCATGTCAGGCTTGCCCGACATGCGGTCTCTTTTTGATCTGACGCAACTCCGACGGAACGGAGTTGCGTATGGCATTTACGTCTTTAAGCTGTCCACGATGCGGGATGTCCGGCCATTCGTCCGGGCACGCAAGGATTTGGGGAGGGGACGACGTCATGGCGCGCGTTGCATTGGTCACCGGTGGAACCCGGGGCATTGGGGCCTCGATCTGCAAGGCGCTGAAGGCAGCCGGCTACAAAGTTGCGGCGAATTACGGCGGCAACGACGAGGCCGCGCAAAAATTCAAAGCCGAAACCGGCATTCCGGTCTTCAAATGGGACGTGTCGTCGTTCGAGGCCTGCACCGCCGGCCTCAAAGCCGTCCAGGATGAGCTCGGCCCGGTCGAGGTGCTGGTCAACAATGCCGGCATCACCCGCGACGCCACGCTGCACCGCATGAAGCCGGAGCAGTGGACCCAAGTGATCAACACCAATCTCGGCTCGCTGTTCAACATGTGCCGGCAGGTGATCGAGGGCATGCGCGAGCGCAAGTTCGGCCGCATCGTCAACATCTCGTCGATCAACGGCCAGAAGGGTCAGATCGGCCAGACCAATTATTCCGCCGCCAAAGCCGGCGAGATCGGCTTCACCAAGGCCTTGGCGCAGGAAAGCGCGCGCTTAGGGATCACCGTGAACGCGATCTGCCCGGGCTACATCAACACCGAGATGGTGCAGGCGGTGCCGAAGGACGTGCTGGAAAAGTCGATCCTGCCGCAGATCCCGATCGGCCGCCTCGGCGAGCCGGAGGAGATCGCGCGCTGCGTGGTGTTCCTCGCGGCCGACGAGGCCGGGCTGATCACGGGTTCCACGCTCACCGCCAATGGCGGGCAGTATATCGCCTGACGGTTGTTACTAACTGATACGCGCCCCGGCGAGCTTGAAACGCGCCGGGGCTGTCGCTTGAGCCGGTTTTCGCGTAGACAGCGCATTCGAGACCGGCGCATTCCGCGAGCGGTGACTGACCGCGGAATCCGTATGCGCCGTATTGTTTTGACCGGGACCGGCATCGTTTCGCCGCTTGGTTGCGGTACCGATCTGGTCTGGCAACGGCTCCTCGCCGGCCGTTCCGGCATACGCCGGCTGAACGACAATGTCGTGCACGATGTCTCCGCCAAGATCGCGGGGGTTGTGCCGACCTTGGACGAAGACGACGAAGGTGGCTTCAATCCCAACCTCGCCGTCACGGTCAAGGACCAGATGCGGATGGATCGCTTCATCCAGTTCGCGATGGGCGCCGCACGGGAAGCGATCGGCCAGGCGGCGTGGGTTCCTGTCACCGACGCCGACAAGAATCGCACTGCGACCATCATCGGCTCCGGTATTGGCGGCTTTGCCACGATGAAGCAGGCCATTCACACCATCGACCAGCGCGGGCCGCGCAAGCTGTCGCCGTTCACGGTGCCGTCGTTCCTGGTCAACCTCGCCGCCGGGCAGATTTCAATCCATCATGGCTTTCGGGGCGCGATCGGCGCGCCGGTCACGGCTTGCGCCGCCAGCCTGCAGGCCATCGGCGATGGCGCGCGCATGATCCGCGCCGGCGAAGCCGATGTGGCGATCTGCGGTGGCGCCGAGAGCTGCATCGAGCGTGTCAGTCTCGGCAGCTTTTCGGCGGCGCGCGCGATGTCGACGCGTTTCAACGATACGCCCAACCGTGCCTCGCGTCCCTTCGACAAGGATCGCGACGGCTTCGTCATGAGCGAAGGCGCCGCCGTGGTCGTGATTGAAGCGCTCGATCACGCGCTGGCGCGTGGCGCGCAGCCGCTCGCCGAATTGGTCGGCTATGGCACGACGTCCGACGCCTATCATATGGCGGCGGCGCCGGCCGGCGGCGAAGGCCTGCAACGGTGCATGCAACTCGCCATCGATTCGGCCGGCGTCAGCGCGGACGACGTCGGTTACATCAACGCGCATGCGACGTCGACGCCGCTGGGCGACGCGGCCGAACTGACGGCGATTCACAAAGTATTCAACGGCGGGCGGCCGTCGATTTCGTCGACGAAGTCGTCGACCGGCCATTTGCTCGGCGCCGCGGGCGCCATCGGCGCCATCTTCGCCGTCAACGCGCTGCGCTCCGGCCTCCTGCCGCCGACCCTCAATCTCGAACGGGCCGATGACGCGTTCGCCGATTTCGATCTGGTCGGTCAGGAGCCGCGCGCCCGCGACATCGAATACGCGATGGTCAATGGCTTCGGCTTCGGCGGCGTGAATGCTTCGGCGCTGCTGAAGCGTTGGACGCACTAGCATTCGCCCATCGTCTCAGGCGCGTGCCGCGAGGCCGGATATCCACATCGCGTCTTACGTCATGCGTATTCGGCGTTGACAGGCATCGTCGTGTGATCGGACTGTGCGATCTTTGAAGCGGCGAGTGCAATTATCGTCGCTTGCGTTTGCGAAAAGCCCCTCAAGCCAGAGGGGTCGTTTTCGGGTCGCGCGGGTTGGGGGCGCCGGTGCAATTTGTTCGTCGTTCGGTTGTGTATGCGATGGCGCTCGTCGTCATCGTTCTGTGCTCGATCTCGCAAGTCTGGGCTTGCAGCGGCTTGACCGGCATCTCCCCGTCCAGCGGTCCGGCGGCCGGCGGCACCGTGGTAACGCTCACCGGCAGCGGCTTCCATTGCGCGGGGACGGTGACCGTAACGTTCGGCGGCGTCGCCGCCGCGTCCTTCACCATCCCGGATAACAACACGATCATCGCGACGACGCCGCCCGGCAGCGGCACGGTGGATGTCGTCGTGACGCTGGACAGCACGCCCTACACGCTGACCGCCGCCTTCACCTACACGTCGAGCAGCAACGACAGCCAGAACCTGCGCAACATGCAGATCGGCGTCACCAAGACGGTGGCGGGCACGTCGGGCCAAGTCATTACCGGCGCGGTCGGCGGCGCCATCGGTGATGCGTTCTCCGATGGGGGCGGGGGGCCGATTACGGGAGGACCGAACGGCTTTACGGTCAACTTCGCGGCCGAGGCGAAACCGGCGGTGCAGACTAGTCAGGCCTATCAGGCGCTCGCCTACGCCGCCTCGGTCGACAAGGCGCCGCGCGCGCTCTCGATCCGCGAATGGAGCGCCTGGGCGGACGTGCGCGGCACCGGCTTCGACCGCGACGACGGCGCAGCGTCGACGCACGGCCACCAGTTCAATCTCACCGCCGGCATCGGCCGCAAGCTGACGCCCGATCTGTTGGTCGGCGTCTTCACAGGTTACGAGACGTTCAACTTCAGCCAAACTTCCATCGATGGCAAGTTCACCGGTAACGGCGGCACCATCGGTGGCTACGCGGCGTGGCGGTTCGCGTCACGCTGGCGCGTGGATGGTATGCTCGGATGGTCGCGGATTTCCTATGACGGCACAGCCGGCGCGGCGAGTGGCTCGTTCAACGGCTCACGCTGGCTCGCTTCCGGCGCGCTTATTGGCGATTACCGCGCCGGCGCGGTGTTGCTCGAGCCCTCCGCGCGTATCTATGCGCTGTGGGAGCGGGACGGCGACTGGACCGACAGTCTCGGCACGCTGCAGGCCGCGCGCAATTTCTCGGTCGGCCGCGTCAGCGTTGGCGGCAAGGCGAGCTACCCCTGGGATCTCGGGCCGCAATTGCGCATCACGCCTTACGCTGGTCTTTACGGTGAC
>JANLJK010000423.1 GCA_029255525.1 Pseudolabrys sp. | reverse complement strand
GCGCCTGCGCCCGGTAGAGGCTGTCCGCTCGCCAGCCATGGCCGGCGGCCTCGAAGCGGGCGATCGCCCGCACGGCTTCGCGGGCTTCGAATCCCTTTCGGTCGTCCGCACTTGGCGAAGGATAGGGGATGCGAAGGCCCGGAGACATCAGGCGCGCCGCCGCGAGCTGGCCGTAGAAGGTGCTCGGGAATGTCGCCGCCTTGCGAAAATGCTCGTTAGCCTCGGGCTTGCCTGCCGCTTCTGCTGCGCGACCGAGCCAGTACCAGGCGCGCGACGCCGAAAGCGGCTTGTCGGAAACCTGCAGGATCTTGCGGAAGTGGGTCGAGGCGGTGGCGCTGTCGTTCATCCCGCGCAGCGCATACCATCCGGCATGGAACTCGGCGTCGGCCACGTCGACGGGATCGGTTGCCGTATGTCTGGCGGCGATCTGGTAGGCGGCCTTGAACTTGCCGAGATCGGCAAGGCCGCGAGCGACGATACGTTGTTCGTTCCACCACTCGCGCGTATTGATCAGCGATCGGCTATCGCGGGGTGCCTTTGCAAGCAGCGAGGCAGCCTCTTCGTATTTGTCCTGCCGACGCAGATACTCGATCTGGATGAAAAGATAGGCGGGATCGGATGACCATCTGGGATCGACCGCCTTCAAAAGCTGACCGGCCTTGGGCGATCGCGCAAGCACGGCCGTCCAGGCATTGTAGAGCGACTGCGCCTGGCTGAGGCCGGAGAAGCGCTTGGCCTGGTCCGTGCGGCCGCGATAGAGAAGATAATCCATCCTTGCCTTGTGGTCGGCCGCAGTCAGCAGGCCCGAGAATTCCTTGAGAATCCGGTCTTCCATCGCCTTGTCGAGCGCCTGTTCGCGCCAGACCTTCTTCAAGGTGGCGGCGGCTTCCCCGCTCTTGCCGCTGACGGCCAGAGCACGGGCAAGGATGATGGCGCCTTCCGCGGTTTCCGGCGCGGTGGTGCCGAAGGCAGCCAGCACATCGGCGGCGGCCGGGTTTTCCCGATAGAGCGCGCGTTCGGAATTGGCCCCGAAGGCGGAGAGCCCCGGCCAGCCTTTGAGTTCGCGTTGTGCTGCGGCAATTTCTGCCGAGGGAACGTCGCTCAATCCCGAAACGGCGATCGACCAGGTCAGCATGTGCCGGTCGAGGCTATCGGCCATGCGGTCGCGAATTGCCAGTGCGCCCGCTTCGTCCTTGTCCGAGAGGGCGTCGAGCCCGGCCTTGAGCTCGGGGCTTGCCGTGGCGAGCCGGGACGTGCGCGGGATCGCACCGGTGATCTCGAACGAAGGAGCTGCTGCCTGCCTCGCAGGCGCGGCCGACGGCTTGGGCAGCGGTACCGGCACGGCAGTCGACGCTGAAGGCGTGGCCGCGCTGGCAAACGCCGCCAAACCGACGCCGATGACGGTGGTCAGCAGAACAATCCTCTTCATAACGATACCCGATGAGAAATGCGCAATCTCTCCATTAGCCGCTGACCATATTAACGAAACCTTACCGAAATGCCAGAATTTCGCTCTTTTACGCCAGGTGAAACTGTCCTAAAAGCGCCTGCGATGCGCTTGTCGCGGCTCATGCGCCGCACTAATCTGCGCGCGTTCGTAACCGAGGACTGCGGCTGAAGCATGAATGCCGGCCGTGAGGAGTTTTTTGCATGTTCCAGGGAT
>JANLJK010000422.1 GCA_029255525.1 Pseudolabrys sp. | reverse complement strand
TATATTCCGGCCACTTTCCGATCATCACCGATGATCCGGCTTCGTCCGCAAGGGCGGGCGAAGCATAGAGGAGATTTTGCCTATGGCGACCGCAGCCCCGCTGATGCCGAAAGCCACCGCCGTCTGGCTGCTGGACAACACCGCGCTGTCGTTCGACCAGATCGCCGACTTCTGCAAGCTGCACCCGCTCGAGGTGAAGGCCATTGCCGACGGTGACGCCGCGCAGGGCATCAAGGGCCTCGACCCGATCACCACCGGCCAGCTCACCCGGGAGCAGATCGCCAATGCGGAAGCTAACCCGGACATCCGGCTGGCGCTGACGCCGCCGAAGGTGGTCGTGCACACGCCGGACCGCGGCAAGAAGGGCCCGCGCTACACGCCGGTGTCGCGCCGCCAGGACCGGCCGAACGCCATCCTCTGGCTGGTGCGCAATCACCCCGAGCTCAAGGACTCGGCGATCATGCGGCTGGTCGGCACCACCAAGTCGACCATCGCCTCGATCCGCGACCGCACGCACTGGAACTCGGCCGCGCTGAGCCCGATGGACCCGGTGACGCTCGGCCTCGCCTCGCAGATCGACCTCGACCTCGAAGTCTCGCGCGCCAACAAGGAGAAGCCCACGCCCGCCGACACCGGCGCGACGCTGCTGCCGGCCTCCGAAACCACCGCGCGCAAGGAAGCCGAGATCGCCGCCGCCTCCGGCGAGACGGAGAAGAAGGACGACCTCGACGTCAGCGCCGTGTTCGCCAAGCTCAAGCAGCTCGGCGGCAAGCACGAGAAGAGCGAGGACGAGTAAGCGTCTCGTTCAGAGCGCTTGCTTCATCGCGTTTGAAAATGGCCGGGCTCTGTCCCGGCCATTTTTGTCTCAAGCCGTCATCCCGGGCGAGCGCGCAGCGCGAGACCCGGGATCCAGTACCCCGTGTGTTCAAGATGCGGATAGCCGGGGTTACTGGATCCCCGCTTTCGCGGGGATGACGGCTGAGATCAATACCCCCGCCTGCCCTCGATCGCATCGACATAACGCTTCACCGACTTCTCCAGCACCTGCTTGCCGTCGCGCGGGATGACCTTGTCGAAGTAGTGGCCGTAGATGGTTTCGAAAGCGAAGGGAGCAAGCGCGGCGCCGATCGCCTCCACCTCGCGCTTCGACAGCGGGATGAAGTTCGGATAGCTCCGCATGAACGACACCCACAGGCGGTCCGTCGTGATCGACAGGATGTCGCCCGAGCAGACGAGGCCTTTGCCATCCGCGCCGCCGGCCCAATGCAGCACGGTACCGCCAGGGAAATGGCCGCCGCAGCGCACGAGCGTGACACCATCCCACAACGTCTTGGTCTCGCCGTCCCAATGCTCGATGACTTTGTCGGGCCGTGATACCCATTCGCGATCCGCCGCGTGCAAGTAGATCGGGCAATCGAAGGCGTGCGCCCATTCCACCATCGAGGTGTAGAAATGCGGATGCGAGATAGCCATGGCTTTGACGCCGCCGAGCGCCTTGATCAGCGTGATGGTCGCGTCGTCCAACAGCGAGATGCAATCCCACAGCACATTGCCGCCCGGCGTCTGCACCAAGAGCGCGCGTTGGCCGATGGCGAACGTCGGATGTGTGCCGATGCCGATGAGGCCCGGCGCGTATTGATGGAATCCGTTCATATGCGAACGG
>JANLJK010000421.1 GCA_029255525.1 Pseudolabrys sp. | reverse complement strand
TTACCCCGTCACGCCGCCGTCGAGATTGATGCTCTGCCCGGTGATGAAGGCGGAGGCGTCGGAGGCGAGGAACAAAGCCGCTCCGACCAAGTCCTCCGGCGCTTCCGGCCGCGGAATGCACTGCATCGACACGATGCGTTCCTTCTGCTGCGGCGTCACCGTCTTGCGCTCGATCTCGGTGAAGGTCGCGCCCGGCAGGATGGCGTTGACGGTGATGCCGTCAGGGCCGAGCTCGCGCGCCATCGACAGGCTCATACCGGCAAGCGCAGCCTTGCTGGCGATGTAATGCAGATAATTCGGTCGGCCCAGGCTCACCGCGCCGGAGGCCATGTTGATGATGCGCCCCCATTTGGCACGCCGCATGGCCGGCAGCACGGCACGCGCGCACAGGAACGGGCCGGTCAAGTTGACGCGCAGCACCTCTTCCCATTCGTCGACCGGGATCTGGTCGAAGGGCCGCATCTCCAAGGTCGAGAAGATGCCGGCATTGTTGATCAGCACATCGATGCGGCCGTATTCGTCCTCCACCAACTCGACCATTTCTTTGATCGAGGCTTCGTCCGAAACGTCGGTGGTGACAGCGAGCGCCTGGCCGTTCGCCTTCAGGATTTCCTCGGCGACGCTGGCAGCGGTGTTCTCGTTGCGCTCGGCGATGACGGCGCGCGCACCGGCCGCGGCAAAGGCCTTGGCGAAGGCGCGGCCGATGCCCTGGCCCGCGCCGGTGATGATCACGACGCGGTCCTTGAGTGAGGGGAAGACGATGTTGTTCATGTCGGTCATATTTTTCTCCGGTCATTCCGGGGCGCGGACCATAAGCGCGTTTACGCGCGTCTTCAACGCGCTATGGGCCGCGAACCCGGAATCCAGCGCTTTACGCTGTGCTTGTATCTGGATTCCGGGTTCACGCGCTACGCGCGTGCCCCGGAATGACGACTAATTCTTCTTCACATGCTTTTCCAATGCCCGCCGCGCGTTCCAGGGCGTCCACCAGGGTTTAAGCCCGAGATCATCGGCGATGATTGCGGCACTGATATAACCGGCGCCGCCGGAAATAGCACCGCCCGGATGGCCGGCCGAGCCCGTCATATAGAGGTTCGGGATCGGTGAGCGGTAGCCGAAGTGGTTGTACATCACCTGGTCGGCATTGAAGGCGCCCATGAAGATGTCGCCTTCGCGCATGTTGATCAGTTCCTGGGTGTATTCACGCCCGGTGTAGATGTAGCGCGCCAGCACGTTCTTCGCGGTCATGTTCGGGCACACCTTGGCCCAGGTTTCGAGGATTTTGTCGGCGAATTCTTCCTTGAAGTCTTCGTAGCTCTGGTCGCCGATATCGGGGTCGATCGGCAAGACGTGCCAGGCATAAGTCGTGTGCTTACCGGGAGGCGCTTGGGTCGGATCGAGCAGGCTCAAGGGTCCGGCACCGAACTGGATGACCTTCGGCACGCGCCCGGCCTTGGTGTCCTCGTGTGCGGAAAAGAGATCGTCCATCGTCTCCGCGCCGATGCTCCACTTCTGCACGCGGTTGATGTTCGGATCGAATTTTTCGGCGGCGAAACGCGGGCTTTCATTGAGCGCGAGATGCAGGCCGTACAGGCTCCATTTGGTGTATTGGAACTTGTCGAGCTTGGCGCGATAGGCTGAGGGAAGCTGCTCGCGGCCGACCAGCTTGTCGAAGGTCTGGTGCACGTCGATGGTCGAGGCGACGAACTGCTTCGCTCGCACCGTGCGGCCGTCGGCGAGCTCGATCCCGGTCGCCTTGTTGTTCTCGATCATGATGCGCGCGATGTTGACCTGCGGCTGATAGGTGCCGCCGGCGGCGATGAAGGTCTCCATCAGGCCGCGCGCGAGATTGAACGAGCCGCCCTGGCAAAGCTGGTAGCCGCTTTCGAGATCGAAGGCGCGAATGACAGAGCCCATCGGCGATGTCTTCGATGTCGTATCGACGAGCCAGGTGCCGAACAGCGACACCTTGAACAGGAACAGTAGGCGGACATGCTCGTTCTCGAACAATTCGCGCACCACTTCGAGCGGCTCGCGGGCCGCGACTTCGAGAAATTTCCGGCCGAGCGCTGTCTTCGACAGCAGCGCGTCGCGCTCCGCCTGCGGCAGCGGTTCGGAAAAGCGCTCGGGCAGGAAGATTTCCGCCGTGATCTTTTCGGCAATCTCGTTCCATTCGCGGAAGGTCGCGGCATCCTTCTTCGAGAAGCGCGCGATGTTCGCGACCGACTCATCGAGGTTGCGGCCCAGCACCAGCGCCGAGCCGTCCGCATGCGCCTGACCCAGCTCATAGCGCGGCGTGATGTAGGTCACGCGCTCATCGAGGCCGAGGTCTTTGAACCAGGGCGTTTCGCTGATGTGGAAGTGATTGATCGAATGCAGGTTGTGGTAAAAGCCCGGCAGCGTCACTTCCTCGGTGCACAAGCCGCCGCCATAGGTCAGCCGACGTTCGACCAACAAAATCTTGAGGCCGGCGCGGGCGAGATAAGCGCCCAAGATCAGGCCGTGATGGCCGGCGCCGATAATGATGCCGTCGTAGGTTTTCTCGAGTGCTTTCGACAAAGCCGTTTCTTCCCTGGTTGTTATTGTTGCAGCGGAGGGCTCTGACAATGCCGCCTACGCGGGCTGCCGGCAATCGCCGCCGGTGTGTCGTCCATTTGGTGGAAATATAGTTCGGCCCGTCGCCCCCCTGCTGCGGGTGGACGTTTGCGAGCCAATGCCGCTACACTGCCTCCAGTCTAGGAATGGGGCCAAAAAGGGCCTCTGGAGGGAGAAACAATGCGCAAGAGTGTCTTGGCGGCGGGAGCCGCCTTGCTGCTTGCTGCCGTTCCGGCAGCGGCCCAGCAGAAATCAGTCAAAATCGGTTTTATTTCCACATTCAGCGGTCCGACCGCCGTGATCGGCAACGACATGCGGAACGCCTTCGAGCTCGCGCTCGATCAAATGGGCCGCAAGATGGGCGGTCTGCCGGTCGAGGTCGTCTACGAGGACGACCAGCAGAAGCCGGAGGTCGGCAAGCAGAAGACCGAGAAGATGATCGAGTCGGATAAGGTTGACTTCATCGTCGGCTATATCTGGTCGAACGTGCTGCTCGCCTCGGTCAAGCCGATCGTCGATTCCAAGACCTTCCTGGTGGTCGCCAATGCCGGCGCCACGCAGGTCGCCGGCGAGCTGTGTTCGCCTTACATCTTCTCGACCTCGTGGACGAACGACCAGACGCCGCAGGCCGTTGCCGCTTACATGGACAAGAAGGGCATCAAGACGGTCTATCTGATCGGCCCGAACTACGCCGCGGGTAAGGAAAACCTCGGCGGCATGAAGACGTTCTTCAAAGGCAAGGTGGTCGGCGAGGACTACACCAAGTGGCCTGACCAGCTCGACTTCTCGGCCGAATTGTCGAAGGCTCGCGCCGCCAATCCGGACGCGATCTACACCTTCTATCCGGGCGCGGCGGGCGTGCAGTTCCTGAACCAGTATGCTCAAGCCGGCATGCAGGGCAAAATCCCGCTCTACTCGACCTTCGTGGTCGACTCGCTCAGCCTGCCGCGGCAGAAGGACGCGGCCCTCGGGATCATGACGGCCTATCAGTGGGGCGCCGACCTGCCGAACGACGCCAACAAGAAGTTCGTCAGCGGCTTCATGGAGAAATACAAGTCGGAGCCGTCCTTCTACGGCGCGCAGGCTTACGACGCGGCGAACCTCGTCGCCTCGGCCGTCGCGGGCGTGAAGGGCGACCTGAGCAAGAAGGATGCGGTGCAGGCCGCGCTCAAGAAGGCGGACTTCAAATCGGTCCGCGGCGCCTTCAAGTTCGGCAACAACAACTATCCCGTCCAGAACTTCTACATGCAGGAAGTCGTCAAGGACGGGGCTAACTACAAGTTGAAGACCGTGGCCACCGCGATGGAGAACGCGTCCGATCCCCATCACGGCAAGTGCTCGATGAAGTAGGCTTCCCTGCTTCGTCGGGTCGCCTTAAGACCTTGAGACGGCACATCACCGGGACCGGCAAATGGCCGGGTCCCGGTGATTTTGCCTGAAAACGGCAAGCCTCTTGCATGCATCCAGCCGGCCCGGCCGCGAATGGCTGCCTGATATCGGAACGCTAGACTTATGCTGCTCTTCCTCGAGCAATGCCTCAACGGCTTGCAATTCGGCTTACTGCTCTTCCTCCTGGCGGCCGGCCTGACGCTGGTCTTCGGGATCATGGATCTCGTCAACCTCGCGCACGGCTCGCTCTACATGATGGGCGCCTATTTTGGCGCCACCTTCACGGCTCTGACCGGCAGCTATCTCGGCGGCATCGCGATCGCGCTGGTGGCGACGCTCCTGCTCGGCATGGCGGTCGAAGTGATTGCGATGCGGCGATTATACGGGCGGGATCACCTCGACCATGTGCTCGGGACGTTCGGTCTCATCCTGTTCTTCAACGAGCTGGTGCGCCTGATCTGGGGCCCGGCCGGCATGAACCTGACGCTGCCTGGTTGGCTCAATACCTCGATCGAGATCCTACCGGGCGTGAACTATTCGATGTACCGGCTGGCGATCATCGTCGTGGCGCTCGGCGTGGCGCTCGGCCTCTATCTCGTGGTGATGCGCACGCGCATTGGCATGCTGATCCGCGCCGGCGCCTCCAACCGCGAGATGACCGGCGCGCTCGGCATCAACATCAAGCTCTTGTACACCTTCGTGTTCGGCGTCGGCGCGGCGCTCGCCGGGCTCGCCGGCATGATGCAGGCCGCGATCCTCACCGCGCAGATCGGCATGGGCGAGAACATCCTCATTCTGGCCTTCGTCGTCATCATCATCGGCGGCATTGGCTCGATCCGCGGCGCTTTCATCGCCTCGATCTTTGCCGGCCTCATCGATACGGTCGGCCGTGCGGTGATCCCGGACGTGCTGAAGCTGGTGCTGTCGCCGTCGGCGGCCTCCACCGCCGGCCCGGCGTTGTCGTCGATGCTGATCTATCTGCTCATGGCCATCGTACTGGTGGTCCGCCCCGCGGGCCTCTTCCCGGCGCCAGGAAACCGCTAAAATGGCGCTCAATCTCCGCACGCTCGTCGCGGCCCTGTTGGTGCTCGCGCTGTTGCTGGTGCCGGTCTACGCGGCCTTCATCGGCAACAACTTCATCCTCAGCGTCTGCACGCGCATGGTCATCCTGGCGATCGCGGCGACCAGCCTCAATCTCATCATGGGCTATGGCGGCATGGTGAGCTTCGGCCATGCCGCTTATCTCGGCATCGGCGGCTATGTCGTCGGCATCCTGGCCTTCGAGGGCATCTATTCCGGCTTCATCCAGTGGCCGCTGGCACTGGTGGTGTCGGCGGTGTTCGCGCTCGTCATCGGCGCGCTGTCGTTGCGCACCAAGGGCGTCTACTTCATCATGATCACGCTCGCCTTCGCGCAGATGATCTATTACGTCGGCGTCAGCCTGAGCCGCTACGGCGCCGACGACGGGCTCACCATCCAGCGCCGCAGCCAGTTCGGCGACCTCATCAATATGTCGCACAAGGCGACGTTTTATTACGTCTGCCTCGCGTGCCTGTTCATCACGCTGTTTGTCGTGTGGCGGCTGGTGAATTCGCGCTTCGGCATGGCGATCCAGGGCGCGCGCTCCAACGACACACGCATGCGGGCGATCGGTTTCCCGACCTATCGCTACAAGCTCACCTGCTTCGTCATCGCCGGCACCATCTGCGGTCTGGCCGGTGCGCTGCTCGCCAACCACACCGACTTCATCAGCCCGGCGGTGATGCACTGGACACGGTCCGGCGATCTCATCGTCATGGTGGTGCTCGGCGGCATGGCCACACTGTTCGGTCCGCTGATCGGCACGGTCGCGTTCCTCGCGCTCGAAGAAGCGTTGCCTTTCGTGATGTCCAAGACCATCGACCCTTATTTCATCCCCTCCGGTATCCGCCCTTCCGAATACTGGCAGATCATCCTCGGTCCGTTGCTGCTGCTGGTGGTGCTGTTCGCCCGCGGTGGCATCGACGGTTTCCTGGCGCGGATCAGCGATAAGGAGCCGTCATGAGCGCGCTCCTGCAAGTCGAGAACCTCGCCAAGCGCTTCGGCGGCATCGTCGCTACGGATGACGTGGTGTTCAATATCCCGGAAGGCGAGCTGCATGCCGTGATCGGCCCGAATGGCGCCGGTAAGACCACGCTGATCTCGCAATTGTTCGGCCAGTTGATGCCGGACTCGGGCCGCGTCACCTTCGCTGGCACTGACATCACGCGCCTGCCGATGCATCAGCGTAGCGCGCTGGGCCTCGCCCGCTCGTTCCAGATCACCTCGCTGTTTCTGGATCTGAGCGTGCTCGATAATGTCGCGCTTGCCGTGCAGGCGCATGCCGGCCATTCGTTCCACTTCTGGCGCGACGCGCGCAAGCAATCCGAATTGCGCGATCCGGCCCGCGCGGTGCTCGATCGCGCTGGGCTCGCCCATCTCGGTAACCGTTCGGCGGCGGCGCTCAGCCACGGCGAACGCCGTCAGCTCGAACTGGCTATGGCGCTCGCTGGTTCGCCGCGCATGCTGCTCCTCGATGAGCCGATGGCGGGGCTGGGTCCCGAAGAATCCGCGCGCATGGTCGACATGCTGCGCGAACTGAAGCGAAAATACACGATCCTTCTGGTCGAGCACGACATGGAAGCCGTGTTTGCGCTTGCCGACCGTATTACCGTTCTCGTCTATGGCCGGGTGATCGCGTCGGGTCCGCCGGACGAAATCCGCGGTAACGCGCAGGTGCGCGAGGCCTATCTAGGTGAAGAAGATCACGTGGAGGGCGCGGTCAATGGCTGAGCCCATCCTTTCGCTCGACAATGTCGAGACGGCTTACGGCCTGAGCCAGGTGCTGTTCGGCATCTCATTGTCCATCGCGCCCGGCGAGATGGTCACGCTGATGGGCCGCAACGGCATGGGCAAGACCACGACCGTGCGCTCGATCATGGGGCTGACGCCGGCGCGCTCCGGCGGCATCCGCTTCATGGGCCGCGAAATCCGCGGCCTGCCGTCCTACAAGGTCGCGAAGAGCGGCATCGGCCTGGTGCCGGAAGGGCGCCAGATCTTCCCCAACCTCAATGTGCGCGAGAACCTCGTTGCCACGGCGGTCAATCGCCACGGCGGCGAATGGACATTGGATCGCGTCTACGACCTGTTCCCGCGGCTGGCCGAGCGTGCCGCCAGCATGGGCAATCAGCTTTCCGGCGGTGAGCAGCAGATGCTGGCGGTCGGCCGCGCGCTGATGACCAATCCGAAGCTCCTGATCCTCGACGAGGCGACCGAGGGGCTGGCGCCGCTGATCCGCCACGAGATCTGGCGCTGCCTGGCGCGGCTCAAGGGCACGGGCTTGTCGGTTTTGGTCATCGACAAGAATGTCGGTGCGCTGATGCGCGTCGCCGACCGTCATTTCATGATCGAGCGCGGCCGCGTGGTGTGGACCGGCTCTTCGGCTGATCTTGCCGCGACACCGGACGTGCAGCACCGGTATTTGGGAGTTTAACGGATAACGATGCCGCTTGCTCTCTTCCCCTCTCCCCTTGGGGGAGAGGGTGGCGAGCGCGCAGCGCGAGCCGGGAGAGGGGTTCAGCGCTTTGATTGAATTATCAACCCCTCTCCCGCCCTCGCTCGGCTTCGCCTCCGCTCGGGCAGCCTCTCCCCCAAGGGGAGAGGGGAAGAGAGCTTGCGGCGTCTTCCTGCCTTATTCTTGTTACTCCGCCGGCTCCGCCGCCGGTGGCTTGCGCCGCACGAAGCTCGGCAGGCCGCCGCCGAGTTTGTGGTGCAGCTTGTCGAGCATCAGGTAGATCACCGGCGTCGTGTAGAGCGTGAGGATCTGCGACACCAGAAGGCCGCCGATGATGGTGATGCCGAGCGGCCGGCGCAACTCCGAGCCGGGGCCGGCAGCGATCACCAGCGGCACGGCGCCGAGCAGCGCGGCCAATGTCGTCATCAGGATCGGCCGGAAACGTTCGAGGCAGGCCTCGTGGATGGCGCGCACGGGCGAGAGGCCGCGACGCCGTTCGGCCTCGAGCGCGAAGTCGACCATCATGATGCCGTTCTTCTTGACGATGCCGATCAGCAGAATGATGCCGATGAAGGCGATCACCGTGAGCTCGGTGCCCGACACCTGCAGCGCCAGCAGCGCGCCGAGCCCGGCCGAGGGCAGCGTCGAGATGATGGTGAGCGGATGCGCCAGGCTCTCGTACAGGACGCCGAGCACGATATAGACCGCGATCAACGCGGCCAGCAGCAAGATCGGCTGCGCACCGGCCGACTGCTTGAACTGCTGGATGTCGCCGGCGAAGTCGGTGCGGATGGTGTCGGGCAGATGCATCTCGGCGACCGCCTGCGAGATCGAAGCCGTCGCCTGCTCCAGCGTGACGCCGGGCGCGAGATTGTAGGTGATGGTGGTGGAGGGGAACTGGCCTTGGTGGTTCACCACCAAGGGCGCGATGCCGCGCTCGACCTTGGCCACGGCCGACAGCGGCACCTGCGCGCCGTTGCTGCCCGGCACATAGACCTGGCTGAGATCGTTCGGATCGCGCGAATAGGGCCGGTCGACTTCCAGGATCACGCGATACTGGTTGCGCGACGCATAGATGGTCGACACCTGCCGCTGCGAGAATGAATCATTGAGCGCGCTGTCGATGTCCTGGATGCTGACGCCGAGGCGCGAGGCCGCCTGGCGGTCGATGCTAACGGTCGCTTGCAGGCCGCCTTGTTCGCGGTCGGTGTTGATGTCGGTCAGCCCCGGCACTTGCCGCACGCGCGCGGTCACGCGCGGCACCCAGGTCTGCAGCGCGTCGAGATCGGCGCTCCACAATGTGAACTGATATTGCGAGTCGCTTTGACGTCCGCCGGCCCGTAGCTCCTGCGCCGGGAACATGAAGACGCGGATGCCGGGGATGCTGCTCAATCTGCCGCGCAGGCGGTTGAGCACCTGTTGGGTGCCGACATTGCCGCGCTCTTCAAGCGGCTTCAGGCTGATGAACAGGCGTCCGCGATTGATCGACGCCCCACCGGGCCCGCCGCCGCTGCCGACCGAGGAGCCCAGGCCCGCCACCGCCGGATCGGATAGCACGATGTCCATCGCCTGCTGCTGCAGGCCGAGCATGGCATCGTAGGAAATGTCGGTCGAGGCCTGCGTGCCGCCGAAGATGAGGCCGGTGTCGTCCTGCGGGAAATAGCCCTTGGGTACCTTTATGAAAAGCCCGACCGTGAGCGCGATCGTGGCGATGAACACGATCATGGTCAGCGCGCGCTGCCCGATGACGAAGGAAAGCGTGCGGTCGTAGAAATGGATCATGCGCGACAGCAGGCTTTCGACCGCGCGGTCGAGCCAGGTCGCAGTCTTGCTCGGCGGCTCGTGCACGAAGTAAGCGCAGATCATCGGCGTCACCGACAGCGATACGAAGGTCGACACGGCGATGGCGAAGGCGAGCGTTACCGAGAATTCGCGGAACAGCCGGCCGACGATGCCGCCCATGAACAGTAGCGGGATGAAGGCGGCGATCAGCGAGATGCTGATCGAGACCACAGTGAAACCGATCTGCTTGGCGCCGGTCATGGCGGCGCGGATCGGCGAGACGCCGCGCTCGAGATAGCGGAAGGCATTCTCGATCATAACGATGGCGTCGTCGACGACAAAGCCGACCGACACCGCGAGCGCCATCAGCGTCAGGTTGTTGATGGAAAAGCCCGCAGCCCACATCGCCGCGCAGGTGCCGGCAAGCGATAAAGGCACGGTGATGCCGGCGGCGATGGTCGGCGCCGAGCGGCGCAGGAAGAGGAACACCACCATCATCACCAGCACGATGGTGGCGCCGATCGTGAGCTGCATGTCCAGAACGCTGGCGCGGATCGTCTGCGTGCGGTCGTTGAGCACCGAGATGTCGAGGGCGGCCGGCACCCACTGCTTGAGCTCGGGCAGCAGTGCGTAGATGCGGTCGACGGTGTCGATGACGTTGGCGTCACCCTGCTTGGTGATGATCAGGAGCACCGATGGATCGCGGTTGAACCAGCCGGCGGAGCGGCTGTTGCGCACGCTCGGCCGGATGGTCGCGACGTTAGACAGGCGGATCACCGTGCCGTCGACGGTCTTGACGACGAGCGGGTCGTAATCAGCCGGATTGGCCAGTTGGTCGTTGATGCCGATGGTGGTGCCGCGGCTGCCGCCGTCGAAGGAGCCGAGCGGGCCGGCGGCATTGGCATTGGAGATGGCCGTGCGCACATCCTCCATCGACAGGCCCATGGCTGACAGACGGGTAGGGTCGACGCGCACACGGATCGCCGGCTGCTCGGAGCCGGCGACGGTGACGTCGGCGACGCCTTCCACCTGGCGGAGACGCTGCGCGATGACGCTGTCGGCGGCGTCGTAGACCTCGCTTGGATGCAAGGTTTTGGAGGTCAGTGCCAGGATCAGGATCGGCGCCGCGGCCGGGTTCATCTTCCGGAAGGTCGGCAATTGCGGCATGTCGCCGGGCAGGTCGCTCAATGCGGCATTGAGCGCCGCCTGCACGTCGCGGGCCGCGCCTTCGACATTGCGCGACAGGTCGAACTGCACCGTGATGCTGGTGGTGCCGAGCGACGAGGTCGACGTCAACTCGGTGACGCCGGCGATTTCGCCGATGCGCCGTTCGAGCGGCGCCGCCACCGTTGCTGCCATGATGTTCGGGTCGGCGCCGGGCCGGCTGGCGCTGACATGGATAGTTGGCAATTCGACGCTCGGCAGGCTGGCGACCGGCAGGAACGCGTAAGCGACCGCGCCGACCAGGAACAGTCCGATCGCCATCAGCGTCGTGCCGATCGGCCTTCTGATGAACGGTCCGGAGAAGTTCATGGCGTTCTCCGTCGTCCGCTCGTCCCCGCGAAAGCGGGGATCCAGGGCGACAGATCGCTGCAGCCGCCATCGCGGTTCTGGATTCCCGCTTGCGCGGGAATGAGCGGAGTCTTTGGCAGTCGCCGCATTTGACTACTCCGCCGGTTGCGGTCGGGAGGCGGTGCCGCCTGACAGCCGCAGGCGCAGCCGTTCCATGTAGAGATAGATCACCGGCGTGGTGTAGAGCGTGAGCAACTGGCTGAGCAGAAGGCCGCCGATGATGGTGACGCCGAGCGGGTTGCGCAGCTCCGAGCCGGTGCCGCCTTCGAGCGCCAAAGGCAGCGCGCCGAACAAAGCGGCCAGCGTGGTCATCATGATCGGCCGGAAGCGCAGCAGTGCCGCCTGCACGATCGACTCTTCGGGGCTCATGCCCTGATGGCGCTCGGCCTCGATGGCGAAGTCGATCATCAGGATCGCGTTCTTTTTCACGATGCCCATCAGGAGCACGATGCCGATCAACGCGATCACCGAGAGATCATAGCCGAACAGCATCAGCGCCAGGAGCGCGCCGACGCCGGCCGACGGCAGCGTCGAGAGGATCGTCATCGGGTGGATGAAGCTCTCGTACAGCACACCCAGTACGATGTAGATCGTGATGATGGCGGCCAGGATGAGCCATGGCTCGCCGGCCAGCGATTTGGCAAACTCGGCCGCGTCGCCCGAATAAGTGCCGGAGACGGAGGCCGGCATGCCGATCGCCGTCTGTGCCGCATTGATCGCCGCCACGGCGTCCGACAGCGCATAGCCCGAGGCGAGATCGAAGCTGATCGTTACGCTCGGGAATTGCTCCTGATGTGCGATGGCGAGCGGCGCCGAGGTCGGCACGAAGCGCGCGAAGGCGGCGAGTGGCACCTGCGTGTTGCCGGTGGTGGTGTTGGGCGTGGCGGTCGTGTTGGTGTTGGTCGTGCCGGTGGCGGTCGTCGAGACGGTCGCCGTCGTGCCGGTCGAGGTGCGCGCGCCGGTCACGTAGATCTGCGACAGCGCGGTCGGGTCTTGGCTGTAGCGCGGCTGCGCTTCGAGGATCACGCGGTACTGGTTGGCTTGGCCGTAGATGGTCGAGACCTGGCGCTGGCCGAAGGCGTCGTAGAGCGTGTCGGTGACGCTCTGCATCGAGACGCCGAGGCGGCCGGCCTGCTCGCGGTCGACCTCGACCTGCACGCGCGGTCCACCCTCCTGCGCCTCGGAGGCGACTTCGAGCAGCACCGGCGAGCCGCGCAGCGCCTGCACCAGCCGGTTCGACCAGTTGACCACTTCGTCCCGGTCGGTGCCGACGAGCGTGTACTGGTATTGCGCGCGGCTGACGCGCGTGGAGATCTGAATGTCCTGCGTGGCCTGGAAGAACACCGTCATGCCGGGGATGGGCGCCACGGCCTGCTTGAGCCGTGCGACGATGGCCTCGACCCGGTCGGCGCGGTCGTCACGCGGCCGCAGGATGATCTGCAGGCGGCCGGCATTGGGTGTGGCGTTGAGCGTGCTGACGCCGATCACCGAGATGACGGCGGCGACATCGGGATCGGTGCCGATGGCCTTTTCGACCTCGGCCTGCCGGCGCTGCATCTCGCCGAAGGAGACGTCGGTGCCGGCCTCGGTCACCGCGGTGATCATGCCGGTGTCCTGCAGCGGCAGGAAGCCCTTCGGCATACCGACGTAAAGCACGATGGTGAGCGCGAGGGTGCCGAGCGTCACCAGCAAGGTCGCCGGCTGATGGCGCAGCACCCACACAAGGCTGCGGTGATAGGCCTCGACCGTGCGGTCGATGAAGTCGGAAAAGCCTTGCGTCAGCGCATTGCCCGCGCCTTCGCCGTCGTGGCGGCGCAAGAGGCGCGCGCACATCATCGGCGTCAGCGTCAGCGACACGATGGCGGACGCCACCACGGCGATGGTCAGCGTCAGCGCGAACTCGCGGAACATGCGGCCCACGAGCCCGCTCATGAACAGCAACGGGATGAACACGGCGATCAGCGACAAGGTCAGCGAGATGACGGTGAAGCCGATTTCCTTGGCGCCACGCAACGCCGCCTGCAGCGGACTTTCGCCGTCCTCGATGTGACGGACGATGTTCTCGATCATGACGATGGCGTCGTCGACGACGAAGCCGGTGCCGATGGTCAGCGCCATCAGCGACAGGTTGTCGAGCGAGAAGCCGCAGAACCACATGACGCCGAAGGTCGCGATCAGCGACAGCGGTAGCGCCACGCCGGCGATGATGGTGGCGCGGATGGTGCGCAGGAAGATCAGCACCACCAGCACGACGAGGCCGATCGACAGCACCAAAGTGAACTGCACGTCGTGGATCGAGGCGCGGATCGTCGTGGTGCGGTCGTTGACGACGGTCAGGTCGGCGCCGGCCGGCATGGCGCGGCGCAGGCGCGGCAGTTCGGCCTGGATGCGTTGCACGGTCTCAATGACGTTGGCGCCCGGCTGGCGCTGCACGTCGATGACCACCGCCGGCTCGCCTTTGTACCAGGCGCCGACGCGCGCGTTCTCCAGCCCTTCGACCACGTCGGCGACGTCGGAGAGCAGAACCGGTGCGCTGTTGCGGAAGGCGATGGTGATCGACCGATAAGCGGCGGCGCTGGAGATCTGGTCGTTCGCCGCGATGCTGTAGGACTGATGCGCGCCGTCGAGCGAGCCCTTGGCGCCGGCGACATTGGCGCCGACGATGGCCGTGCGCATGTCCTCCAGCGCGATGCCATAGGCGGCAAGCCGCGACAGATCGGCCTGGATGCGGATGGCCGGGCGAATGCCGCCCTGGATCGACACGCGGCCGACGCCGGTCACCTCGGACAGGCGCGGCGACATGATGGTATCGGCCATGTCGCTCAAAGTGCGCAGGTCGACATTTTTGGAGGTGAGCGCGAGCGTGATGATCGGCGCGTCGGCCGGGTTCACCTTGGAATAGAGCGGCGGGTAGGGGAGGTTCTTCGGCAGGCTCGATGCCGCGGCATTGATCGCCGATTGCACGTCCTGCGCCGCCGCGTCGATGTCTCGCGCGAGGTCGAACTGCAGTGTCACCTGGCTGATGCCGAAGGAGCTCGACGAGGTCATCGTCTGCAGTGCCGGGATCTGGCCGAACTGCCGCTCGAGCGGCGCCGTCACCAGCGAGGCGATGGTGTCGGGGCTCGCGCCGGGAAGCTGCGTCGTCACCTGGATGGTGGGGAAGTCGACCTGCGGCAGCGCCGACACCGGCAGCCACCAATAGCCGAGCAAGCCGCCCAGCATCACCGCGACGCCGAGCAGGGAAGTGGCGATCGGCCGGTGAATGAATGGTGAGGAGACGCTCATCGCGGCGCGGTCGGTGCCGCCCCCGCATTGGCCGGCTGCCGCCTTTCGCCTGGCACGCCCGGCGCGCGTTGCCGCGGAGCTGGTGCGCCTTGCAGTGCGCCTGCCGCCGGTGCGCCGTCGGCATTGGCGCTGATGGAGACCTTGGCGCCGTCGGTGAGGCGGGCGAAGCCGGTGGTGACCACGCGCTCGGGCGGCTTCACGCCACTCTCGATCACAGTTTGTGTCTCATCCTGCTTCTGCACCTTGACGGGGCGCATCTGCACGCTGTTGTCGTCCTTGACGACATAGACGAAGCTGCCATTGGGGCCGCGCTGCACGGCGCCGGTAGGGATCACGATCGCCTGCTTGAGCGTGTCGACCAGCAGCCGCACGTTGACGAACTGCCCTGGCCACAGTTGCAGATTGGCATTGGGGAACTCGGCCTTGAGCTTGACCGTGCCGGTGGAGGAGTCGACCTGGTTGTCGACCACCGTCAGCGTTTGACCGATCAAGCCTTTGGCACGATGATTCGATCACACTAAAACGCTATACAAA
>JANLJK010000420.1 GCA_029255525.1 Pseudolabrys sp. | reverse complement strand
CGCCACGATGAAGGAGCCCGCGCCGAGCGCGCGCGACGTCGCCGCCTTCGACACCGACCTGACAGAGCGCAAGGTGAAGGCGCGGATCTACAAGAGCCAAGTGAGCGAGAAGCTCACCGAGCGCCTGCTCGCCATCGCGAAGACGGCCAAGGTGCCGGTGGTCGGCGTCACCGAGACCATGCCGGCGAATGTCGGCTATGTGGACTGGATGCTGTCCTCGCTCGACATGTTGGACAAGGCACTGAGCGGGCCGAACTCATGACCCTTCATTCGTCATTCCGGGACATCCCGAAGGGATGGCCCCGGAATCCAGACACAATCACAGAGTTTACCTCTGGATTCCGGGTTCGCTCGCTGCGCGAGCGCCCCGGAATGACAAAGTGTGTTTCATGACCACCGCCGTCACCCTCGACCACGCCACGCTGCGTATCGGCGGGCGTACGATCCTGTCCGATGTCAGCTTCGCCATTCGTGAAGGCGAGTTCATCGGCGTGCTCGGTCCCAACGGCGCCGGCAAGACCACTTTGATGCGCTCGATCCTCGGCCTGCTGCAGCCCGTGACCGGTTCGGTGCGCGTGTTCGGCCGCGCGCCGGAGCGCGGCGATCCGGCCATCGGCTATCTGCCGCAACTGCGCACCGTGCAGCCGGACCTGCGCGTGCGCGGCTTCGATTTCATCGCCTCTTCGCTTAACGGCCATCGCTGGGGCCTGCCCCCGTTCGGCAACGGCAATCACGCGCTGATCGACGAGACGCTCGACGCGGTCGGTGCGCGCGACCTCAGCCGCCGGCCGTTGTGCGAGATGTCCGGCGGCGAACGGCAGCGGCTTTTGCTGGCGCAGGCGCTGATCGGCAATCCCAAACTGCTGCTGCTCGACGAGCCGCTGATCAGCTTAGATGCCCGCCACCAGGAAGTCGCGATCGACGTGGTGCGCAAGGTATGCCGCGAACGCGGCATCACGGTTTTATTCAGCGCGCATGAGCTCAACCAGCTCTTGGGCACGCTCGACCGCGTGCTCTATCTCGGCAACACGCAGGCCGTGCTCGGCACGGTGGACGACGTCATCACCGCGCCGGTGCTGTCGCGCCTCTACGGCACCGACATCGAGGTAGTACGCGCCGCCGGCCATATCTTCGTGATGTCGCGCGGCTGCGACGTCGAGCGTACCGATCACGCGCACGACCATGATCACGCGCATGAGCATGAGCATTGACATGTTTGCCTATGAATTCATGACCAATGCCTTCGCCGCCGCCGGCATCGTCGCGGTGGTGTCGGGCTTGACCGGCTTCTTCCTGGTGATGCGCGGGCAAACCTTCGCCGGCCATGCGCTGTCGCATATCGGCTTTGCCGGCGCGACCGGCGCCGGCTTGATCGGTCTTGCGCCTTTGTGGGGCCTGGTCGGCTTCACCGTCGCCGCCGGCGTGCTCATGGGCCTGTTGAGCGAGCGCCTGAGCAACCGCGACGTCGCCATCGGCGTCATTCTCGCGCTGGCGCTCGGTTTCGGCCTCCTGTTCCTGCACTACTACACGTCGTTCGCGACGCAGGCGACCGCGCTCCTGTTCGGCAATGTGTTGGCGGTCGACCGGGTCATGATCGTCACGCTCGCCGCGCTCGGCACTGTGACGCTCATCGCGCTCGCGGCGATCATGCGACCTCTGATCTTTGCAAGTTTGCAGCCGGAACTCGCCGAAGCCAAAGGCGTGCCGCTGCGTTTCATCTCGACGGCTTTCCTCGCCATCGTCGCGCTCGCCGTGTCGGCCTGCGCGCAGATCGTCGGCGTGCTCTTGGTGTTCACGCTGATGGTGGGACCGCCGGCGGCCGCGCAGCGCGTCACCAGCGGGCTATGGAGCGGGCTCATCCTGTCGGCGGCGCTGGCGCTGGCCGAAGCCTGGCTCGGCATTGCGATGGCCTTTTACACCGACTGGCCGGTGAGCTTCTGCATCGCGCTGTTGAGCGCGCTCGCTTATTTCGCCGCCTTGGCCTGGCCGTCGCCGCGGGCAACGCACGCCCACGCGCACTGACCAAATGCAAACGGCCCCGCTTTCGCGGGGCCGTCGCATTCGATCGATATTTGGCTTAGGATTACATCTTCGCGCCGCGCTCGGTGAAGAACTTCACCGCGCCCGGATGCCACGGCACCGGCGAATTGCCCTTGACTTGGTTGTCGACCGTGAAGCTCGCCGCGTCCTTGTGCACGGCCACCAGATCCGCCTTCTTGTCGATGATCAGCTTGACGATGTTATAGGCGTCCTGATCCGACATCTTGTCGTTGGTCACCAGGATGTTCCACACCGCCGAGACCTTGTTGTCCTTGTCCTGGCCCGGATAGGTGCCGGTCTTGATGGTCGCGGTCGCGTAGAGGTTGTTGTATTTGGCATTCATCTTGGCGACCAGATCGGAGTGGTCGATCAGCTTGATCTTCACGCCCGGCGTGGCGCCGAGATCGGTCACCGCCGCGGTCGGCAGGCCGCCGACCCAGAAGAAGGCGTCGATCTTGCGGTCCTTGAGCGCGTTGACCGATTCGGCGGCGCCAAGGCGCTCGCGCTTCATGTCCTTGTCCTTATCGAGACCGGCGGCCTCGATGACGCGGAAGGCCATCACCTCGGTGGCGCTGCCCGGCGAGCCGGTCGACACGCGCTTGCCCTTGAGATCCGCCATGGTGTTGACGCCGGTGCCGTCGATCGACACCACGTGCATGATGTTCGGATAGAGCACCATCAAAGTGCGCAGCGGCACCTTGGTGCCCTTGAACTTATCGACGCCGTTGAGCGCGTCGACCGCGGCATCGGCCATGGAGAAGCCGATCTCGCTCTGCCCGGAATTGATCAGCTTGAGATTGTCGACCGAGCCGCCGGTCACCTCGGCGGTCGCCTGCGTGTTCGGCAGGTTCTTCGAAATCACGTTGGCGATGCCGCCACCGAGCGGGTAGTAGACGCCGCCGGTGCCGCCGGTGCCGATGGCGATGGTGCGTTGCTGCGCCTGCGCGGCCGAGAGTGCAAGCGTAGCCGACACAATGCCCGCCAATGCGATTGTGAATCCTCGTTTCATGGTTTTCCTCCGTTTTCCATTTTCAGTTTTCTTCACGTGGTTCCTTATGAGGCCGGCGCCGCCGAGGGCGCCCTGCTCATCCATTGCCAGATGAGCAGGCCCGCGCCGAGCGCGAGCCCGAATGGCGCGGGGTGCGGAATGTCCAGCCCGGTGACCGCCTCCAGCATAGCCTCAAGCAGGCTCGGGAACACCAACAGCAGGCCGCACAACAGGAACAGCCCTCGCTCGACCGGCGTCGTGCGCCGCAAGGCCCAGTTCTGCGCCGCGACCGACAAAGCGCCGAGGCCCGCGCCGGTGACGGCGGTGATCCAGACGATGTCGAGCATCGAGCCGCCTTTCGGTATTTTCAGCAGGAGCCCGGCGCCAAGCGGGTCGAGCACGAAGACGAACGGCACCAGAAAGGCCGGCAGCGTGTATTTCCACGCCTGCAGCGTGGTCTTGTAGGGATCGCCGCCGGTAATGGCGGCAGCCGCGAAGGGCGACAAAGCGGTCGGCGGCGAAACTTCCGACAACACCGCGTAATAGAAGATGAACATATGCGCGGCGTAATCGGGCACGCCGAGCTTGGTCAGCGCCGGCGCGGCGATGACCGCGCAGATGATGTAGGAGGCGGTCACCGGCACGGCGAGGCCGATGATCCACACCACGAGCGCGGTGTAGATCGCCGTCATCAAAAGACTGCCACCCGCCATATCGATGACGATCGACGAGAACTTCAGGCCGAGGCCGGTGAGCGTCACCACGCCGACGATGATGCCGGCGGCCGCACAGGTCGTCGCGGCACTCAAAACGCCGACCGAGCCGTCGGCGAGCGCGGTGGTCAGCTTGGCCGCTGACGGCAGCGCCTTCTGTCCCGCCGGGAAAAGGCCGATGACGGCGAGCGCCGCCATCAGCAGCAGCACCAAAGTCGCGAGATAAGTCTGCAACGCGCCGCTCACCGCCGCGCTGCTGGCGCCGGGGATCATCAAGAGCGCCAGCACCACCGCATAGATGAACAAAAGGCCGATCAGCACTTTGCGCGGGCCCAAAGCCGTCTCCGGCGTCAGCCCGCTCATCGCGAAGGCAAGCACCGTCGAATAGAACACCGCCAGCATCGGCGAATAGCCGACGATCATGAACACGACGACGGCAACCAGCGACACGAAGTGGAAGCCGTAACGCCTGGTCATGCCCCAGATCGTCATCTCCTGCTTGAACACGACCTCGCGCGCGCCGAAGCGCAACGCGTCGAGCTCGACCATGAACAGGAGCGACAGGTAGTAAAGACAGGTCGGGATGACCGCCATCCAGATGACGTCGAGATAACTGATCTTCAAGAACTCGGCGATGAGAAACGCGGCCGCGCCCAGAACCGGCGGCGAGATGATGGCGCCGAGGCCGCCCGCCGCCAACAGGCCGCCGGCGGCGTTGCGCTCGAAGCCCGCTTTCTTGAGCATCGGCCAGGCGACGGTGCCGATCATCACCGTGGTGGCGACGCCGGAGCCGGAGGGGCCGCCGAGCAGAAAGGACGAGGCCACCACCGCGCGGCCGGCGCTCGACGGCTTGCCGCCCATGATGGCGAGCGAGAAGTCGATGAAGAACTTGCCGGCGCCGGAGTGCTGCAGGATGGCGCCGTAGATGGTGAACATGATGATCAAGGTCGCCGACACGTCGACGGCCACGCCGAAGATGCCTTCGAGCGTGATGAACAGATGGCCGACGAGGCGCGCGATGTCGAAGCCGCGATGCGTCCAGGGCGGCGGCAGATGCGGCCCCAGCATCGCGTAAGCGATGAACAGGATCGCCACGATCGGCATGATCGGCCCGGTGGTACGGCGCGCCGCTTCCAAGACCAGGACGATAAAGATGGCCCCTAAGATCACGTCCCAGCGCTCGGGCACAGCGGCACGGTCGGTGAAGTCGTCACCGCCGGCCAGCGCGTAGACGATGATAGCGATGCCGGCCAGCGCCGGGATCACGTCGAACCACTGGATGCGGTTACGGAAGCGATCGGATAGTGGGAACAGCAGGAAGCTGAGCAGCAGCACGAAGGCGACGTGGATATAACGCAGCTCTTGCGTCGGGACGATGTCGTAGGCGGCGTAGAGATGGAACAGGGTCATCGCCACCGCGATCCCCATCACCGTGATGCCGGCCCAGCCGGTCAACCGGTTGCCGGCGCCCTCTTCCTGCTGGACATATTCTTCGGCCTTGCGCAGGCCCTCGGCGGAAATCGCGGAATCGGACTCAATCTTCAACGCGTCAGCCATCATCCCCCCATGGATCGCCAGCCGGCCTTTCAGCCGACGAAACGATTGTTGCCGCCGGATTTCGCACCCGGTCTTTTGAACAGTGGCGGCGTCGCCAGGACGTCCCCTCACCCGCGCCCGAAGCGTAACACGTTTGCCCAGGCCGCAATATGCGGCGGGGCTCGACCTTCGTCTGAGCCGCGGGCCCTATTTCGTGATAAAGAGCACGCCAAAGTCGGCTTACTGCACTGCACCGAAACCAGGCGGCGATCTCATGGCGGAGCAATCCAAACGCGCGATCTGCATCGGCGAGGCGACGATCGAGCTCGCGCGCGGCGGTGACGGACGCTTCGCGCTGCAGAGCGGCGGCGACACCTTCAACACCGCGATCTATCTCGCGCGCGCCGGGCTCACGACCGCCTTCGCCACCGCGCTGGGTGACGATCCCTATTCCGACGCCATCGTCGCCTTGACCAAGGCCGAAGGCATCGCCGGCGATCTCATCGTACGCGTGGCCGGGCGCCTGCCCGCGCTGACGCTCATCGACAACGACACACAAGGCAGGGTGCGCCGTCATCAATGGCGCGAGGCGGCACCGGCGCACGACCTGTTCGAGTTGCCGGGCTGGAGCCGTGTGGCGGAAGCGATGACCGCGGCACGGCTGATCTATTTCTCCGGCATCACCTTGTCGCTCTATTCCAACACCGGCCTCGGCCGCTTCCTCGCCGCGATCGAGCTCGCGCGCAAGAACGGCGCGACCATCGCCTTCGACGGCAATTTCCGGCCACACGGCTGGCACGGCGATCTCGCCCGCGCGCGCACGGTCTTCGCCGAAGCGCTCAAGCGCACCGACATCGCTTTACCCGCCTATGATGACGAGGCCGTGCTGTGGGGCGATCCCTCGCCCGAAGCGACCATCGATCGGTTGCAGGCCTTCGGCGTCAACGAGGTCGTCGTCAAGAACGGCCCCAGCCACGCGCTGATCGCCGCCGGCAGCATGCGCGACACTATTCCGGTGCCGGAAGTGGTGACGCCTGTCGATACCACTGCCGCCGGCGACGGCTTCAACGCCGGCTATCTGACGGCGCGCCTGTTCGGCGGCAAACCGGTGGACGCTGTTCTGGCCGCGCACAAGCTGGCCGCGCATGTCCTGCGGCACCGCGGCGCCATCGTTCCGCGCAGCGGCACAGTAGTTCATTAACGACGCGCGGCTTCTGCCGGATACCGCGCGGAACGGCGCCGACAGTGGCGCATTGTCGACGGGCGTGCGTCAATGCACGCACCGCATGACGATTCGCGCGGGGATTTTGCACGGTTCCGGGTTTCCACCATCGCTGCATCGCGGTAAACGCAACGTCACAAAACAAACACAGGCTGCGGACAGGTTGCGCCTCCGGCCCGTGCCCCACCACCGTCAAAGGAATACCTCATGAAGCTCCAAGCCGCCGCCATTCTGATGTCCTTGGTTCTCGGCGGTACGGCCTTGGCGCAAACTGACGAGCGCGCCGCGCCGGGTGGACCGAAAGCCAACAGCGGTGGCGGTGGCGGCCTGTTCCAGGGAACCGCCGAGGAGCAGGCGGCCTGTAACCCGGACGCCACCCGTTACTGCCTCGACGACATCCCGGACACCTTCCGCGTGCTCGCCTGCCTGCAGAAAAACCGCACGAAGCTGCGCAAGACCTGCCTGAACGTCCTTGAAGCGCACGGACAGTAGCCGCGGTTGACGGCTGAGAAACAAATCGGCCCCGCAGGGCGGGGCCGATTGCATTTTGGCAAGTGCTTTTGCCGTTACTCGGCCGGCACCGCGCCCTTCATCGGCGCCTCGGCAAAAGCCGGCTGCTTCGCCAGACCGAACAGGAAGGCCGCGACCACCAGATAGGCGAAGGCCACCGACGGCGTAACACCGAATCCGCCGCCGATACCGATCGCTTCGCCGTGCATGAAGCCGAAATAGGTCAGCACCGCGCCGGCGAGCGCAAAGGCCGAAGCATTCATAAACTTGCGGTCGATGATGAACACGCCGATCGCGCCGAGCACCAGGCCAGTCAGAATCGAGCCGCCGCCCATCACTTCGAGGCCGTGGAACAGCACGCCGTTCTGCGCCATCTTGGCAACGAACTCAGGCGCATGGGTCGCGCCGAAATTCATCCCCGCCGCGCCCAACGCGCCGCTGAGCAGCACCGTGGCCCAGGCCGCGAGATGCGGCGTGATCGCCAGCGCGATGGCCGGCGCATGCTCCTTCGGCGTGGTCTGGAACGCCTGCGCGCAGATGAGCATGCCGATGTACAGAAGGATCGGCGAGATCGCGACCACCGGGATGATCGCCAGCATCAGCGAGATGACGCCAAACCACGACAGGATGATCACCATCAGGCCGGTCGCCGCCGAATAACCGATGCGGCCGCCCATCGCCTTCCAGCCAGGGTGGCCGATATAGACCGCGTTGATGAACGGGTTGCCCATCAGGCAGCCGATCAGGCTGACGACGCCGTCGGCGGTCAGCACGCGCGTCGTCGGATAGTGGTCGCCGGCCGCTTCCGCGCTCTCGACGTTATCCATGGCCTCGACAAGGTCGTAGATGCCGTAGGGAATCGCCGTGATCAGGATGACGCCGAGATACTGGAAGCCCGAGAACACGTGATCGAAGGCCGGCAGCGGCACCGAGAAACCGAAGCTCGTGAACGCCGACTTGACGCCGGCGACGGACAGGCCGCCGAGATTGAGGCCGACCAGGTTCGATCCCCAGGCGATCAACATGCCGACGGCGATGGCGATGAGGCCGGCCGGGATGCCCTTGGGATACTTCACGCCGCCAAACCAGCTCACCATGATGATGGCGAAGCAGACGAGGCCGATCTGCGGCGTCATGAACATCTCGAGCGCCGGCCGCATCGAGATGAAGGTGACGGAGACGCCCGCGAGCGTGCCAAGCAGCGCGGCGCGCGGCGTGATCTTGCGCACGATCGGCGCGATGAAGCCGCCGATCATCAGGATGAAGCTCTGGAAGAACACCCAGACGAGGCCCGCTTCCCAGCCCTTGATCGGATCGCCCGTGGTCAGCGCGATCGGCAGCATGATCACGAACGTCACGATGAACATGTGCGGCACGGAGACGCCCGACGGCAGCGCGCAGACATCGCTGCGGCCGGTCTTCTGCGCCAGCTTGTAGGCGAGATAAGCATAATACAAAGTCGACAGGCACATCATCAGGCCGAGCGCCGGCAGGATGCGGCCAAACACGATCGAGTCCGGCATCTTGATGACGAAGCGCAACAGGCCGGTGAGCACCAGCATGTTGACGAGAATGTTCGTACCGAAGCCGAAGAAGGCGTTCCAGTCTCCGGGCGTCCACAGTTGCGGTTTGAATCCCGTCGTCGTCGTTGCAGTGCTCATGACCCACTCCCCTGTGCATATTTCTTGGATGGCGCGGTGGCGGCGGCCAGGCCCGCGAGCATCTGCTCGGAGCCGGTGACCCAACCGAAAATGCCGCCTTGGGCCTTGATCATCTTCAGGCCCATCTCATGGAATTCCGGAAAATACGAAGCGCAGCAGTCGCTCAGCACGACGCAGCGATAGCCGCGGTCGTTGGCCTCGCGCACCGTGGTGTTGACGCAGACTTCCGTGGTGACGCCGCAGACGATCAGGTTCTCGATGCCGCAGTTCTGCAGCATAAGTTGCAGGTCGGTCTGGTAGAAAGCGCCCTTGCCCGGTTTGTCGATCACCGGCTCGCCGTCGATCGGGTAGAGCTCCTCGATGATGTCGTGGCCGGGTTCGCCACGGATCAGGATGCGGCCCATCGGGCCTGGATCGCCAATGCGTTTGGATGGCGAGCCGCGCTCAATCTTGGCCGGCGGCGCGTCGGACAGATCGGGGCGATGGCCCTCGCGGGTGTGGATGACCAGCATGCCGGCATCGCGGGCGCCCGCGAGCATGGCCTTGAGCGGCGCGACCGCCGCCTTGAGCAGGCTGACATTGTTACCGAGGGTTTCGCCGAACCCACCGGGCTCGAGGAAATCGCGCTGCATGTCGATGATGACCAGCGCGGTACGGTCGATGTTCAGAACGATAGGCTGCGGTTCGGCGGCGACGGTGATCATAGCGATCCCTTTCACGCAGACGCTGGCGCCCGGCCGCGGCGCATTTTGTATACGGAAGAGCAAACGGCGTGCCAGCGCCGTGCGCGGTCGCGCGCGGCGAGCAATTCAAAGGGATCTGCAAAGGGTTAGGCTGTGAATGGCGGGCCAATCCTCAAGCCGGCCGGCGGCGGGCGCGAAGCTTCCCGCTGCATAATTCAGCGACTGATTGCCTAGATAAGCACCGGCTGATGGTGCTGATTATACAATGGGTGCCGACCGCTGCCGCTTGGCTAGGCGCCGCTCGCGCCAGCGGTCGCGCCGCGCCGCCAGATTGGCAATGCCCATCAACGCGGCCGGGGTGACGATCAAGGTTAGGATCGTCGCAAAGCCCAAGCCGAACACAATCGACGTCGACAGCGAGATCCACCACTGCGTCGCCGGCGCGCCATGCGTGATCTCGCGGCTGATGAAGTCGAGATTGATGCCGAAGGCGATCGGCAACACGCCAAGGATGGCTGTGACCGCCGTGAGCACCACCGGCCGCGCCCGCTCGCGGCAGGTCTCGATGATCGCCTCGTAAGCGCCCTGCCCTTCGCGCCGCAAGCGGTCGTAGGTGTCGATGAGCACGATGTTGTTGTTCACGATGACGCCGGCGTTGGCGATGATGCCGATGCCGGTCATCACGACACCGAAGGGCTGGCCCATGATCATGAGGCCGAGCAACACGCCGATGGTGGAGAGCACCACCGCGGTGAGCACGAGGCCGACGGAGATGAAGCGGTTGAACTGCGCCAGAAGGATCGCGAAGATCAGAAAGATCGCGGTGCCGAAGGCTTTGCCAAGGAAAGCGCCGGCCTTCTCGCGCTCCTCGTCCTCGCCCTTGAGCTTGAAGGTGATGCCGTCGCCGAGGCCGGCATCGTTGAGCTTCTGCGTGATCTCCTTCTGCACCACCGCGCTCTGCACGCCATCGGCGACATTCGACGATACGGTCATGACGCGCGCGGCGTTGACGCGGTTGATATAGCCGACGCGGGGCGAGGCCACGCGCTGCACGAAATTGCCGATCGGCACATAACCGGACGGCGTCTGCACGCGCAGTTCGTCGATCTGGCCCAAGCTGCGGCGGTCGGACGGATAGCGCACGATGATATCGACCGCCTTGTCGGTGTCGGACGGGCGATATTCCGTAACCTTCACGCCGTTGGTGACGAGTTGCACCGCGGTGCCTACCGAATTGATGTTGGCGCCGTATTTCGCGGCTTCCGCCTTGTCGACCTCCAGACGCCAGTCGATGCCGGGCAGCGGCAGACCGTCGTCGAGATCGCGGATGGCCGGCATCTGCGACAGGATGGTGGCCACTTTCTTGGCGGCTTCCGGCAGTTTATCGGGATCGATCGAGGCGAGCTGCACCTGGATCGGCTTGCCGGTCGGCGGACCGGCGCGCGGCGCCGTCACCTCGACCAGGATGCCGGGGATATGCACGGTCTCGTCGCGGATCTTGTCCATGATGAGGTGCGCGGGCGGCCGCGTCTGCCAATCGGCGAACTCGAACTGAATGACGCCGATCGTGTCCTCGGTGATTTCCGACGAGCCGCGCGGCTGTTCGCCGACGCGGGTGTAGACCGTCTCGAGGCCTTGCGTGGCGAGCACCGCCTTCTCGATTTCGCGGATGGCATTGTCCTTCTCGTCGAGCGAGAGATTGCCGCGGCCGTGCACGATCACTTGGCCGTAGTCCGGCTCGACCGACGGGAAGAACTCGACGCCATTGCCGAACTTGCCATAGGTGGTGATGACCGCGATCAGCAGGAAGACCGCCGCGCCCAAGGTCATGGCGGGATGATGCAGCGCCAGTTTCACGGTGCGCATATAGAGGCCGCGCTCCGAGGCGCGGTCATCATGCGCCACCGGCGAGGCCTTGCCGAGCAAGGCGCCAAGCGTCGGCGTAAAGAACAACGCCACGGCGAGTGAGGCCGACAGCGTAGCGATCAACGTGATCGGCATGTATTTCATGAACTCGCCGACGATACCGGGCCAGAACAAAAGCGGCGAGAAGGCGGCGATGCGCGTCAGCGTCGCCGCGATCACCGGCCCCGCCATGCGCGTCGCGGCGGTCTGATAGGCCTCCTTCGGCGGCATACCTTCCGACATGCGCCGTTCGGCATATTCCGAAACGATGATAGCATCGTCGACCAGCATGCCGACGGCGAGGATGAGCGAGAACAGCACCACGATGTTGACGGTGAGCCCCGCGAGCTGCAGGCCGAGCACACCGGCCAGGAACGAGGCGGGAATGGCAATGCCGATGAACAGCGAGGCGCGGAAGCCGAGCGCGAACAGGATGATCACCGTCACCAGCAGCACACCCGTGACGACCGAGTTCTGCAGGTCCGCCAACATCTGGCGGATCTGCTTCGACTTGTCCTGCGTGTAGCCGACCTTGACGCCTTCGGGCCAGGTCTTCTCCAGACGGGAGACGACCTGCTTCACGCCGTCGACGGTCTCGATCAGGTTGGCGCCGGTGCGCTTCGACACTTCGATGGTCATGGCCGAGCGGCCGTTGACGCGGGTCACCGAGGTCGCATCCTTGAAGGTCGGCCTGACGGTCGCGACATCACCGAGCGTGACGGTCGCGCCCGCGGTCGAAGCCACCGGAATCTTCAGCATGTCCTGCGGACGCTCGATCAGGCCGGGCACCTTGACGGCAAAGCGGCCGCTGACGCCTTCCAGGGCGCCGGCGGCGATCAGGCTGTTCGACGCCTGCGTCACCGCGATGAGCTGATCAAGCGAGATACCGTAGCTCTTCATGAGCATCGGTTCGGCGGTGATCTCGACCGCCTCGTCGCGCGTGCCGCGCAGTTCGGCCTTGAGTACGCCGGGCGCCTGTTCGATGGCGTTCTTGGCGTTGCGCGCGATACGCAGGAGCGAGCGCTCGGGCACATCGCCCGCGAGCGTCACCACCAACACCGGATAAAGTGAAAGATTGACTTCCTGTACGGTCGGCTCGTCGGCGTCCTTCGGCAGATCGCTCTTGGCCTGATCGACCTTGGCACGCACATCGGCAAGCGCGACGTCGGAATTGAAGCCGGCTTCGAACTCGAGCAGCACATAACCGCCGCCCTCGTAAGCGGTGGCACGCATCTCCTTGACGTTGCCGACCGACTTCAACTGCGTCTCGACCGGACGGAGCAGCAGGCGCTCGGAGTCCTCCGGGCTGATGCCGCGCTGCGTCAGTTGCACATAGATGATCGGAACCTTGACGTCCGGCTCGGCCTCTTTCGGGATCGAGATGTAAGCGACAAGGCCCGCGACAAGCAGAAACAGCAGCGTGGCGAGTGTCAGCCGCGCATGCTCGATGGCATATGTGATCAAGCGGGTCATGCTCGTCTATCTCTGGCACTGGATTCCCGCTTGCGCGGGAATGCGCGGAGTGTGTCGTTAACGCGCGGCGCTTTCGGTCTGCGCGTCGACCACCGCGACCTGCTGGCCCTCGCGCACGAAATCCTGGCCGCGCACGATCACGCGCGCGCCATCGGCAATGCCTGACAACCACATCGTGTCCTGCATGTCCTCGACGACCTGCACCGGCACGAAGGCGACCTTGTCATCCGTGCCGACGACGCGCACGCCAATATCGCCGGCCGAGGAGATCGTCAGTGCCGAACGCGGCACCTTGGTTGCGGATAGAGGCTTGAGCGACAGCGCGACTTCCGCCGTGATGCCGTCTGGGATGTGGCCGTCGGCGTTGGCCATCTCCACCTCGACGCGGTAGGTGCGCGTGGTCTGGCTGGCAGACTTCGACACATAGCGCACACGCCCCGGCACCGTCTGACCGGTGATCAGGCGCACGTCGGCGCGCTCGCCGACCTTGATACCGGCAAGCTTGCGCTCCGACACCTCGACCACCGCCAACATCGGATCGAGCGCGACTAAGGTCGCGATCTCCTTACCAGACATGGAGAAGGCGGCGCCGCCGACCTCCGCCGGCACGTCGGTGATGACGCCGGCCCACGGCGCGCGCACCTGGCCGCGGTCACGCTCCGCGCGCGCCAGAGCGAGCGTGGCCTGCGCGGCCTTGTACTGCGATTCAAGATTGACCAGATCGAGCTTCGGCAGTGCGCCGGTGGCGATCAGGCTGCGCTTGGCGTCGAGTTCGGCCTTGCGCTGATCGACCAAAGCCTCGGCCTGTGCGACCTGCGCCTCGCGCGCCTCGTCGGACAGCACGGCGATGACTTCATTCTTCTCGACGTGCTGGCCGCGTTTGACGCGCAGCTCGGTGAGCACACCGCCGGTGCGCACGGTGATCGCCACTTTATGATCGGCCTCGGTGCGGCCGGACAAGGTCAGCGACGGGCTATGCTCGACCAGCTTGGCCGGCGCCACCTCGACACGGAACAGTGGCTGCGTCTTGGCTTCGCCCGGGCGAATGGCGGCCTCGCCTTCGGTGTGCGGAATAAGATGGCCAGATGCGATCCAAACCGCCGCGCCGGCGACAAGGCCGATGGCGGTGAGACGGCTAGCCTTCTTCATGGGTCTTCTCCTCGGCGCTCTTTCTGGCGAGAGCGCAATCGGTCAGTGCGTAACGGACGAGATCGAGCACAATGTCGATCACGGATTCCGGATCGAAGGACGGATCGACGGCGCGCCGGGCTTCGATGCCGTCGCCAAGCGCCATCAGCACTGTCACGATCCTGTCGAAGTCGAGATCGCTCCGCAGTTCGCCACGTTCGGCCGCGCGCCGCAGAATACCAACCAGGCCGGCGTGGACATCCGACTGGATGGCCTGATGGATACGGCGAACGTCCGGGTTGTGGCGTGCCTCGGCCATGATGTCGAGACAGAGGGCGATATCCTCATTGCTACGCTCGACCAGATACTGCCGCCCGAGCACGGCAAAGCCGGTGAAGAAATCCGGCGCTTGGTCGACCGCCGCGAAGTCGGCCGCCGCCTGCGCAAGATCGCGCTCGGTGATGGCCGCGATGATCGCCTCCTTGGAGGGGAAGTAGCGGTAGAGATTGCCCGCGCTCATCCCCGCCTCGGCGCAGATCGCCTGCATCGACGTCTGATGGAAGCCGGCGCGCACAAAGCAGCGCTCGGCCGCGTCGAGGATCTCGGCACGGCGGTCGGACTGAAGCTGGGCGTTGGCGCGGCGCATTCCCCCTCGCAAATCCAGAGCCGCCATAAAGCGAATGAACGTTCACTCGCAATATTGGCGAAATTGGGGGTGGTCAAGGCGGTAATACAGGGTGCCAATTGACCCTTGGCCTGCGCCGACCGTAATTTCGAGCCGATGGGGATGGGGTCCCCCGACAACCGCCCGCAAGGGGCTGATGACTCCTACCGCTCGAAACCTTGCGCATCGGCAAGACCGGCCAGCGGGCCGGAGGCCGTTATGCGCGCCAGCGGTAGGTCTCGATCGCCCCCTGGGCGGTTTTGCTTTGCCCTGGAACCTTGAAGGATAGGCCCATGGGCTATCTCATCGTCTTTCTCGGCGGCGGCATCGGCGCCACGATCCGTCACGGCATCAATCTCGGCATCGGGCGGTGGATCGGCACCGGCTTTCCCTATGCGACGCTGCTGATCAACGTCACCGGCTCGCTGATCATGGGGCTGGCGCCCGCCTATGTCGCCTGCAAGGGCGA
>JANLJK010000419.1 GCA_029255525.1 Pseudolabrys sp. | reverse complement strand
GCCGTCCGGCAGATAGACCACGCGCTTGGCGATGTCATACAGCACCGTGTTCGGATTGGCGGCGAGCACGGCCTTGGCGGCGCGATCCGGATCGGCGAACAAGCGATCGAAAATACCGGTATCGCCGGACTTGGATTCCGGCTGCGGTGGCAACGCGGCGATCTGCGGTTCGGGCACCACCGGCACGGTGCGTGCGACAGCCTCGCGCGCGATGCCGTCGGGCCGCGCCGGCGGCAGGCGCGTGGCAACCTCATCACCCGGCAGGCGCACCTTGCCGGCGGACGGAAAGCGCGTCGCCAGCAACGTCGACAGGCCGCCGTCCGGCATCCAGGCATTGTCGCGGGCGACGCGTGGGCCGGCACCGCCAGGCCCCGCCAACTGCGTCCACTCCTCGTGCCAGGTCCGGGCGACATCGAAATCGGTGCGGGCTTGCGCGTCCGGGGCCAGCGATGACCGCAAGGCAGGCGCGAAAACGGAAAGACCAGGGGGAAGCGGCAGCGAAATCGCCGCCGCGGCGATGGCGCTAAATCCGGCGGCGCCCAGGCAAACCCAGGCGTTGGCGAAGGGCATTCGCGGCAAAGAGAGCGGCCGCGCGAAAGCAGCGACCGCGAGACGCCCCCTTCTTACCGCCGTCCTCACCGCAGACATCAGCTTCCTACGAATACGGGATCTTCCTATGAATACCGGCGCGGCCTCGGCACCTTGGCGGCCATCTTAGCCCACCGGGCGGCCCGTTGGAAATTCGGAACTTGGGGATAATAGGGCATTGTAAACAATGCCGAAATTGTGGTCGCGCCGGGCGCCATCCACGGCATTCCTGGGCTGCCGGCGGTAATCCTGACAGACCGACTCAACAAAATGCAGCCTCGAAAACCGGCACGTTCGCCAGAGTTCGTCATGCCCGGCCTTGTGCCGGGCATCCACGTCTTCAAACGATAACAACAAGAAAGGCGTGGATGGCCGGGACAAGCCCGGCCATGACGGTGCATGACGCGGACTCATTCATTGATTCTCAAGCAAGCCCCCCGCCTCACAGCACCTTACGCACCCAACCATCCTGGTCCGCGACTTCGCCGCGCTGGATGCCGATGAGCTTGCTCTTGAGGCGATCGGTGACCGGGCCGCCGTGGCCGTCGCCGATGGTGAAATGGCCGTCCGTCGTCTTCACTTCGCCGATGGCCGAGACGACCGCCGCCGTGCCGCAGGCAAAGGCCTCGCGCAGCTTCCCGCTCTTGGCGTCGCTGCGCCATTGCTCGAAGCTGTAGCGCTCCTCCCTCACGGTCAGTCCCTCGCGGCGCGCCAATGTGATGAGCGAGTCGCGGGTGATGCCGGGCAGGATGGTGCCGCCGAGCGGCGGCGTGAGCAGCGAGCCGTCCTCGAACACGAAGAAGATGTTCATGCCACCGAGCTCTTCGACCCAGCGATGCTCGACCGCGTCGAGGAACACGACTTGGTCGCAGCCGTGCTTGCTGGCCTCAGCCTGGGCGACCAGGCTCGCCGCATAATTGCCGCCGCACTTGATGGCGCCGGTGCCGCCGGGCGCCGCGCGCGTGTAGTCCTGGGAGAGCCAGACACGCACGGCCTTGCTGCCGCCCTTGAAGTAGGCGCCGACGGCGCTGGCGATGACGACGAACAGATATTCGTTGGCCGGGCGCACGCCGAGGAAGGGCTCGCTCGCGAACATGAAGGGGCGCAAGTAAAGGCTGCCGTCGCCGGGCGGAATCCAGTGCGCGTCGATCTGCACCAGTTCGTCGATCGCCTCGAGGAAGGTCGGCTCGGGAAGAAGGGGCATGGCCAGCCGCGTCGCCGAGGCCTGGAAACGCCGCGCGTTCTGTTCCGGACGAAACAGCGCCACGCCGCCGGACGTCAAGCGATAGGCCTTGAGCCCCTCGAAGATCTCCTGCGCGTAGTGCAGGACGGCCGCGGCCGGGTCGAGCGTCAGCGGCTCGCGCGCGCGCAATTGCGCGTCGTACCACCCCTGCCGCTCGGACCAGGAAATCGTCACCATGTGGTCGGTAAAGATCCGGCCGAAGCCGGGGCTTTCGAGCATGCTGGCGAGCGCATCAGGGGCAACCGGCGCGTGATGAGGGCGGCGAGCAAAAGGCAGGTGCCGATGGGCGCTCATTGAACGATCCTTGTTCGGGTAGAAAGCGGTCGAAGTCCGTTGGTTTTCGAAATTCCGGCTAGGCTGGCGGCGGTTTTGAGCCGGCCGGCGGGACGTTACTGCGCCCGCGCGACCCCATCTAGATCGGGGGCCGAGCCAGTGGCAAGTGGCCTGCAGTGCGGAGCAAAACGGCCCGCGCCCGCGCTCTTAAAGCCCCAGGCCCGACCGGCATGACAAGTCCGGCCGCGACGGTGTATGAGGCAGGCCCCGTCCTCGACCCTCAAGGAGACGCCATGCGCTCGATCACCCTCGCGGCTTTGGCACTCGTCACCGGCCTCGGCGTTGTCGTCGCAGCCGCCCCCTCCACCCCCGCATTCGCGCAGGCGAAACCCATGACCACAGCCTCAGGCCTTCAGATCATCGACACCACCGTCGGCACCGGCGCGCAGCCCGCGCCCGGCCAGACCGCCGTCGTGCACTACACCGGCTGGCTCTACACCAACGGCATGAAGGGCAAGAAATTCGATAGCTCCGTCGACCGCAACGAGCCGTTCGAGTTTCCGGTCGGCCGTGGCCGCGTCATCAAGGGCTGGGACGAAGGCGTCGGCTCGATGAAGGTCGGCGGCAAGCGCACGCTGATCATCCCACCGTCGCTCGGCTATGGCGCCAGCGGCGCCGGCGGCGTCATCCCGCCGAACGCCGTGCTGATGTTCGACGTCGAACTCCTGGCGGTGAAGTAGCGCCCGCGCGATGCGCATCGGCATCGATCTCGGCGGCACCAAGATCGAGATCATCGCGCTCGACGATAACGGCCACATCCTGCTGCGCCGGCGCGTGCCGACGCCGGCCGGCGATTACGAGAGAACGATCGCCGCCATCGCCGATCTGGTGCACGGCACCGAGCGCGACCTCGGCTTAACCGGCACGGTCGGCGTCGCGACACCCGGCGCCGTCTCGACGCGCTCGGGCCTCCTGAAGAATTCCAACAGCGTCGTGCTCAACGGCAAGCCGCTCGACCGCGCTCTCACGGCGGCGCTCAAGCGGCCGGTACGGCTGGAGAACGACGCCAACTGCTTCGCGCTGTCGGAAGCGGTGGACGGCGCGGCGGCAGGCGCATCGATCGTGTTCGGTGTCATCCTCGGCACGGGCGTCGGCGGCGGCCTCGTCGTCCATGGACAGGTCATCACCGGCCGCAACCGCATCGCCGGCGAATGGGGCCACAATCCCCTGCCCTGGCCGGCCGACAGCGAGCGACCGGGATATCCTTGTTATTGCGGCAAGCACGGCTGCATCGAGACCTTCCTGTCAGGCTCAGGCCTGACGCGCGCATACGCCGCGCGCAGGCAGGTCTCGCTCAGCGCCGAAGAGATCGCGGTGGCGGCCGCAGCCGGCGACGAGACGGCGCTTGAGGCCGTGCGCGCCTATCAGGACCGGCTGGCGCGTGGCTTGGCGTCGGTGATCAACATCGCCGATCCCGACGTCATCGTGCTCGGCGGCGGGCTGTCCAACATCGCGCAGATCTATGACGAGCTCGACAGCCTGATCGCGCGCTACGCCTTCTCCGACGCACTCGACACGAAGATCGTGCGCGCGCGGCATGGTGATTCCAGTGGCGTGCGCGGCGCGGCCTGGCTCTGGCCTCAGAACAACTCATAAAGATCAAGGAAGTAGCGCGCCTTGGCGTCGTTCCAGGGCTGGGCGCCGTAGCTTCGCACGAACCGCGCCGCCGCCTCTGGCCCGTGCACCGCTTCGATCTCCGCCGCCAGGACCGCCAGATCGGTGTAGCGGTCGGCGCGGCCGGCATTGCCGCAATCGATGAAGCCGACATTGCCGTCGCCATCGACCATCAGATTGCTCAGTGTCGCATCGCCGTGCACGACAACAATGTCCTCGTGAGGCCGCTCTAGCGTGAGCCGCGCCAGCAAGGCGTCGGGCGCAATGCCGCGATTGCGCTCGTCGAAGTGCTCAGGATCGACTTCTCCTGCCGCGATCGTTTCGGTCGCGCGCGCCAGCCGCACGCCAAGCGATTCATCGAAAGGGCAACCGGCCGCCGGCAGCGCATGCAACGTCTTGAGCGCGCGCGCCAGTGCCTCGACCAATTGCGGTGCCGGCAACAGCGGCGCATCGGCCGCGACGCCGGCAACCGGCGTCATCAGCAGCACGACGTCGCCATCGCGATCGTCGACGCGCAAGATCTCCGGCACGCGCAGACCGCGCGCGGCGAGCCACCGCGTGCGCGCTATCTCGTCGCGCAGCGCATTCGCCGCCGCCCCACGCGCCGTCTTGAGATAGCGCTCCGGCCGCCCCGCTTCCGTCACCCGATAGACGGCGGCCGCGCTCATGCCGCCACTCACCGGGATGATGCGCGCGGGCGCGAGGTCGGCCCAGCCCTCCCGGCGCGGCAGCGTTCGAACGAAGTCAGGAATCAGCACGTCAGGTCACCCGATCGCCATCGTACGGCAGGAGACGCATGCCACGCGGCCCCGCGCATTGCGAGCCCGCACCGGCACGACAGATTTACCTAGTAATTACAAAAGGATATGCGCAGGCTGCGGCCGGCCTGAGCTTTGCCAATGTCCCCGGGTTACACCGTGTTAGCGTCGCAAGCCTTTCCTGCTATGCGAAGGGCGCGACAGAACGTTTTCATCGGACAAGCCGGGGCATGCTGACACCAACTTCCAAACCTGTGGCCATGAGCGATATGGGCGAATTGTTCGCCGCGCATGAGGCCGACCGCTACGACATGCACAGCCACCATCTCAATGCGCAGATGGTGCGGGTGCTCAAGACCATCGGCTACGATGTCGGCTTCTGCCGCGGCGCCGGCGCCTATCTCTACGACCGCGACGACGCCCGCTATCTCGACCTGTTGAGCGGCTTCGGCGTCTTCGCCATCGGCCGCAACCATCCGGCGCTGCGCGAGACGCTCAAGAGCGTGCTCGATTCGGAATTGCCCAATCTCGTTCAGCTCGACGTGTCGACTTTGGCCGGCCTGCTCGCCCAGAAGCTCTTGGCCAAGACGCCCTATCTGCAGCGCGCCTTCTTCGCCAATTCGGGCGCCGAGGCGGTCGAAGCCGCCATCAAGTTTGCCCGCGCGGCCACGCGTCGGCCCGGCATCGTCGCCTGCGATCACGCCTTCCACGGCCTCACTTATGGCGCGCTGTCGCTCACCGGCGACGCCGTATTCCGCAAGGGCTTCGAGCCGCTGCTGCCGGATGTGCGGCATGTGCCGTTCAACGATCTCGCCGCGCTGGAAGAGGCGTTGCGGGCTAAGAACGTCGCCGCCTTCATCGTCGAGCCAATCCAGGGCAAGGGCGTGAACATGCCCTCCGACACCTACCTGAAGGATGCCGCCGCGTTGTGCCGGCGCTACGGCACCTTGTTCGTCGCCGACGAGATTCAGACCGGCCTCGGCCGCACCGGCAAGTTCCTCGCCATCGAGCATTGGGGCGTCGAGCCCGACATGGTGCTCATCGCCAAGGCCCTGTCGGGCGGCCACGTGCCGGTCGGCGCGGTCCTCACGCGCGACGAGGTCTTCGCCAAAGTGTTCGACCGCATGGACCGCGCCGTCGTGCACGGCTCGACCTTCGGCAAGAACGATCTCGCCATGGCGGCGGGCATTGCCACGCTCGACGTGATGGAGAACGAGAAGCTGGTCGAGAACGCGGCCCGCACCGGCGAGCGGCTGATCGCAGCGCTCACGGCGATGATCCCGCGTCACGAAATGCTGTCGCAGGTGCGCGGCAAGGGGCTGATGATCGGCATCGAGTTCGCCGCGCCCTCCTCGCTCAAGCTCAAGGCCGCCTGGCATCTCCTGGAGACCGCCAACAAGGGCCTGTTCTGCCAGCTCATCACCATCCCGCTGTTCAAGGAGCACAAGATCCTGGCGCAGGTCGCCGGCCACGGCAGCCTGACGATCAAGCTGCTGCCGGCGCTGGTGCTGTCGGACGAGGACTGCACCTGGATCGAGACCGCCTTCGACGCCGTCATCGCCGACAGCCACCGCGTCCCCGGCGCGGTCTGGTCGCTCGGCAAGACGCTGATCGAGAACGCGCGGCGGTGAACGGGCGGGGCACGTCCCCGATTGCCCGGCCGCGCGCGAGGGCTTATCTCATAACCAATGACCATCGACGCGAATGAAACCGCGATGACGGGCGGCGTGCGGTTTCTCGGCGCGCGCAAGGCCTATTGGCGTCTGCTCGCGCGCGGCGCCGTGCTGCTGATGGTCACGCTCGGCATCTACCGTTTCTGGCTGACCACCGACGTGCGCCGCTTCCTCTGGTCGAATACGGAAATCGCCGGCGAAAGCCTTGACTACAACGGCACACCGATTGAGCTCCTGCTCGGCTTCCTGGTGGCGGTCGCCATCCTGATCCCGGTCTATGCCGGCTTCTTCCTGGCCGCGCTCGATCTCGGCACGCTCGGCGAAATGTCGGGGCTGATCGGTTTCGCGCTCGTCGCCTTCATCGGGCAATACGCCGTCTACCGCGCCCGGCGCTACCGGCTCACGCGCACCGTGTATCGCGGCCTGCGCTTCCACCTCGAAGGGTCGGCGCTCGTCTATGCGTTGCGTGCCTTGCCGTGGTGGGTACTCACCGCCGTGACCCTGGGGCTCGCTTATCCGTTCCAGCTCGCCAGCCTGGAGCGTTACAAGATGCACCACACGTTCTACGGCGATCTCGGCGGCCGTTTCGCCGGCGCCGGCTGGCGGCTGTTCCTGCGCGGCCTGCCGCTCTGGCTTCTAATCGTGGCACCGATCGCCGTCACCGTCGGCGCCTTCCTCGAGGTCGTCGACTGGCAGGCGCTCGCCGACGCGATGAACGCCAGCGACGACGAGGTGATGAAGCGGCTTGAGCAAGGCAATCCCGAGCTTGCCGCCGTTGCCGTCTTCGGCGTGTTGATGGCGGTGGCGTCCATCGCGCTCACCCTCCTGCTCTATCCCGCCTTCCAGGCGATCGTGCTGCGCTGGTGGACCTCGGGCCTGCGCTTCGGGCCGATCGAGATGCTGTCACATTTGCGCATGCGCCACGTCTACGGCGCCTATATCCGCTTTGCGCTGTTGGCGCTGGCGCTCGCCGTCGTGCTCGCCATCGCCTCGCTGCCGGCATTTTTCGTCGTCGGCCTGATCGCGGGCGGCAACGAGAACTCGGCCGCGGCCGAGATCGCCGCCGCGCTCGTCCTGCTCGGCGGCTACGTCATTGGCGCGCTCGGCCTGTCGACCCTCTATCGCGCGACCGTGGGTCTGGCGCTGTGGCGGTTGAGCATGGAATCGCTGCAATTGTCGGGCCTCTCGGTGCTCGATCGCGTCGAGGCGCGCGGCCAGCCGAGTTCGGCCCTGGGCGAAGGGCTCGTCGACGCGTTGCATGTAGGCGGCTATTGATGACAGACGGCGTGCAAGCTGTGATCTCCGGCCCCGGCGTCTTCTTCGACGGCCGCACCAGCGCGCGCCATGACGTGCGCGTGACGCTCAACGCGACGGGCCTGCAGGTCGAGGACGCCGCCGGACGCGTGCTGGCGGACTGGCTCTATGACGAGCTCGACGAGTTGAGCGCGCCGGCCCATGTGCTGCGGCTCGGTCACCGTCACAATGGCGATCTCGCCCGCCTGGAAATCTTCGACGAACCTTTCGCGCATGCGATCGACCTGCGCGCCGAATATGTCGACCGCACCGGCGCGATCCACCGCCGTCAGCGCGGCAGCATCATCGGCTGGACCGTGCTGGCGACATTGGCCCTGGTCGCGGTCTCCTATTGGGGCGTACCGGCGATCGCCGAACGGCTCGGGCCAGTGGTGCCGATCGCCATCGAACGCCGCATGGGCGAGGCCACCAACATGCAGGTGCGCGCCCAGCTCGATACCAAGAATGCCGGTGCCGCCTTCGAATGCGGCAACGGCGCCGGCGAGAAAATCGGGCTTGCCGCCCTCAACAAGATGGTCAAGCGGCTGGAAGGCTCGGCGGCTCTAAGGTTGCCGCTGCGCGCCACCGTCATACGCCGGGACGAAGCCAATGCGCTGGCGCTGCCCGGCGGACAGATTTATGTGTTCCACGGCCTCATCGCCAAGGCCGACAATCCGGACGAGGTGGCGGGCGTGATCGCGCATGAGATCGGACACGTGGCGCACCGCGACGGCACCAAAGCGGTGCTCCAAGGCGCGGGTCTGTCGTTCCTGTTCGGCATGCTGCTCGGCGACTTCGTCGGCGGCGGCGCCGTGGTGCTCGCCGCCAAGACCGTGCTGCAGTCCTCCTACTCGCGCGAAGCCGAATCGGCCGCCGACCGCTATGCTGCCGAACTGATGAAGAAGGCCCAGGGCAATGCGCGCGCGCTCGCTACGATGCTCGGCAAGATCGGCGGCGCGACAGAGCCCGGCATGAAGATCCTACTCGATCATCCCGAGACAAAGACGCGGATAGCCGCTATCAACCGTATCGCCGCGGACGCGCCCACGGTACCTTTCCTCAGCGCCGCCGAGTGGGCGGCGCTCAAGCGGATCTGCGCGGGATAAGGCACGATGGCGCGACGACCGAGTTTTGGCGACGAACCGTTGTCGCGCCTGGCCGTATGGTCCTCCCGGCTGGCGTGGTTCGCGCTCGCCGTGGCGGTGCTGTCGATCATCATCGTCCGCTCCGGTCTGTTGGAGGTCATCCCCTCGCTGGCGACGTTCGCCGCCGCTTTGGTGTTCGCGGCCCTCGCCATCCTGCTCGGCTTTGCGTCCTTCGTGGTGATCTGGCGGCAAGGCCTGTCCGGCCTCGGCCGCGCGCTGATCGGCATTCTTGTCGGCTTCGCTTTGCTCTCCTACCCGGCCTATCTCGGTGCACGCGCGCTCAAATCGCCGGCTGTTTCCGACATCAGCACCGACACCGCCTCACCGCCACGCTTCGATGTGCTGGCGCGGCTGCGGCCGCGCGGCACCAACGACTATCCCGCGCGCAATGCCGAGCTGCAGCGCAAGGCCTATCCGGAAATCGCACCGCTGCAGGCCGATGCCACAGCGAAAGAAGCCTATGACGCCGCGCTCGCCATCGTCACCAAGCACAAATGGCTGGTGGTCGACGCGCGGCCACCGGCGCCACGCCGCGACGGCACCATCGAATTGATTGTGCGCACACCGATCATGGGCTTCCGCGAGGACATGGTGATCCGCGTGCGAGCGGTGGGCGAATCAGCGCGTGTCGATATCCGTTCGGCCTCGCGCTATGCATTCCACGATTTCGGCAGCAATGCGCGGCGCGTGCGCTCGCTGCTCGACGAGATCGACGAAGGCATCAGCAATGCGCCGGAGCCGAAGGCCCAGCCGAAGAAGGGCTCGCCCGACAAGCGACCGCCGGCGGCGAACAGCAAGCGCTAACTTCTACGCCGCCAGGCGATACACGCCGTCAATCGACGGCTCGCCATCGGTCTCGACCACGCCGCGCGCCACCAAGTCTTCCATATGCGCGAGCACCGACAGACCGGCGGCACCGGTGAGCCGTGGATCGATGCCGATATAGATCGCACGCACGATGGTCGGGATGTCGGTCGCGCCCTTGCCGAGCCGGTGCAGGATCGAGTCCTCCCGCGCCTTCCGATGCAGAATGTAATAGTTCACGAAGCGCTTGGCGTCGGGAATAGCCGGGCCGTGGCCGGGGACGTAGGTCGACTCGTCGCGCCGCGCGAGCTTGTTGAGCGAGGCCATGTAGTCGCTCATGGCGCCGTCGGGCGGCGCGACGATCGAGGTCGCCCAGCCCATCACGTGGTCGCCGGCGAAAAGGATGTTCTTTTCCTTCCAGGCAAAGGCCATGTGATTGGCAGTGTGGCCCGGTGTGAACACGCCTTCGACGCTCCAGCCGTCACCGGTGACGACATCGCCGTCCTTGAGCTGCACGTCAGGCATGAAATCGCGGTCGCCGCTGGAGTCGAGCGGATTATGCTCGCCGATATGCAGCGGCCGCGAGGCGCGATGCGGGCCCTCGGCATAGACCGTCGCGCCGGTGGCGTGCTTGATCGCCGGCACCGCCGGCGAATGATCGCGGTGGGTGTGGGTGACGAAGATATGCGTCACCGTCTCGCCGCGCACGGCCTCTAACAGCGCGCCGATATGCACCGGATCGTCGGGGCCTGGATCGACGATGGCCACCTTGCCGCGACCGATGATGTAGCTGAGCGTGCCCTTGAAGGTGAAGGGCCCGGGATTGTTCGCCATCACCCGGCGCACGCCCGGCATCGGCTCATCCACCGTCTCGGGCGCGAGATCGAGAACCTTATTATAGGGAATGTCGTCGGCCATGGGGGAGGCTCAGTTGCGGGCGGTGGGGACCTAGCAAGTCCACGCCGCATCCGCCAGCCCTCTTGCCTCAGATTCGTTCGCGGCGAGGATCAGGCGACGCTCTCGGCTTTCTTGGCCTGCTCCTGCAGAAGCTTCCCGACCTCCGCCGCCGACTTGGGCCGGCTGAACAGGAAGCCTTGGAACTCGCTGCAGCCTTCGGAGGTCAGACTGGCGAGCTGCTCCTTGGTTTCCACGCCTTCCGCGGTGGTCGTGATTCCCAGGCTGCTGCTCAACCCGACCACGGCGCGGACGATGGCGACGCTGTCCTCCTTCGAAGGCAAATCGCGGATGAAGGACTGATCGATCTTGATCTTGTCGAACGGGAAACTGCGCAGGTAACTCAACGACGAATAACCGGTGCCGAAATCGTCCATCGCGATCTTGACGCCGAGATCGCGAAGCTGATGCAGAATGGCGAAGGCCCCGTCGGCTTCTTGCAACAGCACGAGCTCGGTTATCTCCAGCTCCAACCGGTCGGCCGACAGGCCGGACTTCGTCAGCGCATCCTTCACCGCCTGGACCAACTTCCGGCTCTTGAACTGAGCCGGAGACACGTTCACCGAAACGGTGATGTCTTTTGGCCAGCGGGCCGCTTCGCGGCATGCCTGCATCAAGACCCATTCGCCGATCGGCACAATGAGGCCGGTCTCCTCGGCCGCCGGAATGAAATCGAGCGGCGCAATCAAGCCACGCTGCGGATGATGCCACCGCACCAGCGCTTCACAGCTCGTGATGGCGCCGGTCTTGACATTGATGATAGGCTGGTAATCAAGCTCGAACTGTCCCTTCAAGACGGCCTTGCGCAGATCCAGCTCGAGCGCGCGGCGGGCCTGCATACGAGCGTCCATCGCGATCTCGAAAAACCGATATGTACCGCCGCCGTCGGCCTTCGCGCGATAAAGCGCCAGATCCGCATTCTTCATGAGTTCGTCGGGCTGGCTGCCATCACCAGGAGCGAGCGCGATGCCGATGCTCAAGCCGATGACGATCTGGTGCTCCTCGATCTCGTAGGGCGCGCCCACGACGTCGATGAGGCGTGACGCGAGCGCGGGGATGTCCTGCGGCTCACCTGAGGGCACTTGCACCACGGCGAACTCGTCGCCACCCAGACGCGCCACGAAATCCTCGCCGCGGATGCAGGAGCGCATGCGCTCGGCCGCGGCCTTGAGCATGAGGTCGCCGATCGGATGGCCGAGCGTATCGTTGACGTTCTTGAAGTGATCGAGATCGAGACTCAGGATCGCGATGGATTCCCCGCGCCGCACGTGAGCCAATATTGAGTAGATCCGCTCATAGAAAGTGGCGCGGTTCGGCAAGTCCGTGAGCGTGTCGTAGTGCGCCAGATGCTTGACCCGCTCCTCGGCGGCAAGCCGGGCGGTGACATCCTCGAAGGTGGCAACGAAGCCTCCGTCGGGGCGCGGCTGATACGTGATTGAGATGCTGCGTCCGTCGGTCAGGCGCTGGACGAACGCACCGCCCTTGCGCTCACGTACGATCGAGTCCCGCAACGCGATGGTGCCCGCGGGATCCACATCTGCGACAGTGCCGGAATCCGCCAACACCTTCATCAATTGATGCATGGTCATGCCGGCGGCGATCTTATCCTTCGGCAGCCCGTAAATCTCCAAAAAGCGCGAATTGAAGACGACAAGCTTGCCGTCGGGATCGTACATGCACAGACCCTGCACCATATTGGTCAGCGCCGCGTCGAAATGGTCGTTCTGTTCTGCCAACTCACGTTCGCTGGCACGCAAGTCTTCAAGTGCGCGGTCCAGCGCGCGCAACGGAAACCATCGCACAGTCATATAGGCGACAAACCCGAGAGCCCCGCTCAACAGCGCGGCGATCCAAGTCCCGTTCAAAGTATCGCGCAGGCTCGTTTCAGCAACGAGCGTCCCTACCGTCGTGCCGGACACCACGATCGGCGCGCGGCGCACGATCACCGGCGCCGCCAGCGGCGGCCCCTCACTCAGCACCAGCGCGCCATCCTGATCGAATATCTTTTGAGCGATGGGCTGCTCGCCGGCTTCTGGAAGCTGAATGACCTCGGCGAGCCTCAGTTGTTGATATTGCCAGAGACTGTCGTGTGTATAGATGTACTGCGCAATCCGCGCCGCGTTCAGACGCCCCTTGAATGCCAAGGTCTCGGCGGTGTTAGAATAATCGATGTAGAAGCCACCGCACGGAATGCCCACGGCAATGACTGTTGCGACGGCAAGAGCGATCGCATTGACCGTCTTTCTGAGCGGGAGCACAGGCATCATTCAGCCCCCGGCAGGACCTCGGCCCCACGCAGCAGCTTCAAGCCTTCCGATGACCGCAGAAATGTCATGAAGCGCGCCGCGTCGGGATCGCCATCGGCCCTGACAATAAAATACAGTTTCTTGGCAAACCGGTACGCGCCGCTTTCGAAATTGGCGACTGTCGGCTCTACACCGTCGATCGGCACAGCCTGAAGATGGCGGCCTTCGGTCTTGATTTGCGTCGCGGTTGTTCCCGTCAGCGAACCTGTCATCCGCTCCGCCAAATCCGCATTGTCCTGATCGGTCGCCGCCGTCGGCACCTCCTGACGGAGGCGTGCGGATTCGATCGCGTCGCGCATGCCCGGGAACAGATCGCCGAGCAATTCGGTGTCGGTGTCACTGCGCGGCCGCAGAATGATGCGGATCGGCGTGCCGTCCGCCCAAGCCGCGCTCGGCGACTTGTAGATATCCGCCAGGTCGGTGCTCTTGAATCCGTTGGGATTGCGATGCGACGTGGCGATCACATACGACGTGCGCAGGCTGCCAACCTGGATCAAGCTCGCCGCGGCTTCCGCGGCACGCAAGGGGCGAGCAGATACCGCGATATCCAGGCGGCGTTCGGCCAAGGCGCGGATGGCGCCGGAACTACCAAGACTGGAGATGACGACGACCTTGATGCCGCTTGCGGCACCGAAGGCAGCGCCAACTTGCTGCAGCATTCCGGAGGCAGTGCCGGTTCCGCCCACGCGCAAAGTATCCGCCGCCATGACGCGATCTTGCGGCAACGCGGCGGCAAGGAGGATCGGAATGGCGAACGCGAATGAAAGACGCATAGTTACAACCCAACACCAAGCCGGGATGAAACCCATGAGATAAGTCAAACAAGCAGACTCGACGCATTAACGGCGCGGAGCAAATATTAACGGCGCGAAGCGAAAATGAATTGGCGGTTCAAAAATACCGCTTTGATTCATTGTTTAGTGAATCTCCGGCTCGGAAATCTCAGCCGTGCCCTGCAGGAAATCGAAATCACAACCTTCGTCGGCCTGGCCGATGTGGTCCGAATAAAGCGCGCCGTAGCCGCGCGGGTAGCGCGGCGCGGGCTTAATCCAGGCGGCGCGGCGGCGCGCCATCTCCTCGTCCGAGACATGCAGGTGGATGCGGCGGGCCTCGACGTCGACCTCGATCTCGTCGCCCGTCTGCACGAAAGCCAGCGGCCCGCCGACATAGCTCTCCGGCGCGACATGCAGAATACAGGCGCCGTAGCTGGTGCCGCTCATGCGTGCGTCGGAAATGCGCAGCATGTCGCGCACGCCTTGCTTCACGAGTTTCCGAGGGATCGGCAGCATGCCCCATTCCGGCATACCTGGCCCACCCTTCGGGCCGCCATTCTTCAGGACGAGGATGTGATCGGCGGTGACGTCGAGATCGTCGCGCTCCACCTCGCGCGCCATCTCGTCGTAGTTCTCGAAGGCGATAACCTTGCCGCGATGCTTCAACAGACGCTTCTCGGCCGCCGACGGCTTCATCACGCAACCGCGCGGCGCCAGATTGCCGGTGAGCACGGCAGTGGCTCCTTCGCGCGACACCGGATCGCTCATCGGATGAATGACATCCCGCTTGTACACCTGCGCGCCCGCGATATTCTCGCCGAGCGTCTTGCCGGTGACCGTCATGCACGACAGATCGAGCGCGTCCTTCAGTTCATTCATCAGCGCGCGCAGGCCGCCAGCGTAAAAGAAATCTTCCATCAGATAGCCGCCGGACGGCCGCACATTGGCGAGCACCGGGATCTCGCGCGATATCTCGTCGAAGCGCTGCATGTCGAGCGGCAGGCCGAGCCGCCGTGCCATGGCGACAACGTGGATGATCGCATTGGTCGAGCCGCCCATCGCCATGTGCACGCGAATGGCGTTGTCGAAAGCGGCGGACGTGAGGATCTGTTGCGGCGTGAGATCCTCCCACACCATGTCGACGATGCGCCGACCGGCGGCTGAGCACATGCGCGGATGCGCCGCGTCGGGCGCCGGGATCGACGACGCGCCAGGCAGCGACAGGCCGGCGGCTTCGGCGATCGCCATCATCGTCGCCGCCGTGCCCATCACCATGCAGGTACCGAAGGAGCGGGCAATGCCGCCTTCGAGCTCGGCCCAGTCTTCCTCGCTGATGCGGCCGGCGCGCTTCTCATCCCAATACTTCCAGGCATCCGAACCCGAACCCAGCTCTTGGCCGCGCCAGTTGCCCTTGAGCTGCGGTCCTGCCGGCACATAGATCGCCGGCAGCCCCATGCTGATCGCGCCCATGATCAGGCCGGGCGTGGTCTTGTCGCAGCCCCCGAGCAGCACCGCCCCGTCGATCGGATGGCTGCGCAGCAGTTCCTCGGTCTCC
>JANLJK010000418.1 GCA_029255525.1 Pseudolabrys sp. | reverse complement strand
GCGGCCGACAGGGCCGACGCCCATGGCGGCGGCGGACCACAGCATCTTCTCGTCCACGGCCTTGGCGCCCTGGAAGCTGTGATAAACGACCGGCAGCGACACGCCGAGGAAGATCACCAGCACCTTGGAGGCGTCGCCGACGCCGAGCCACAGCATGATGATCGGCATCAACGCCGCCTTCGGCACCGGATAGATCACCATGAACATCGGATTGAACACCGCCGCCACGAAGCGGCTGCGGCCCATCCAAAGGCCGATCGGCATGGCGACCGCGACGGCCAGCGCAAAGCCGATGGCCATGCGCTTGAGCGAGTCGGCGATGTTGAGCAGTGCCTCGGGGTCGCCGAGAATGATCGGAACCTGTCGCAAGGCTTCGAGCGGCGGCGCCAAGCCGTCAATCATGAAGCCGCGGGCGAAAATGTCCCAGACGATCAGCAGGCCGATGCAGGCGATCAGCGGCGGCAGCCCGGGAATGGAATTGAGCCGCGACATTCAGACGAGCTCCTTGTCTTGCTCGTCCATCAGCTTCTCGATGGACACCACATAGTCCTGATAGCGGCGATCGAGCAGCAACTCGGAGCGTATGCGCGGACGCGGCAGATCGATGTCGAACACCTTGCGGATATGACCTGGCGACGGCGACATCACATAGACGCGGTCGGACAGGAATACGGCTTCCTCGACGCTATGGGTGATAAACATCACTGTCTTGCGGTCGCGCTCCCAGATATCCAGAAGCTCATTCTGCAAGCGCGTGCGCGTATAGGCATCGAGCGCGCCGAACGGTTCGTCCATCAAGAGAATGCTCGGGTCGTAAGCGAGTGTGCGCGCCAGCGCGACGCGCTGCTTCATGCCGCCGGACAATTCCTTGGGATAGAACTTCTCGTACTTGGCGAGATGAACGAGGGCGAGCAGCTTCCGCGCCTTTTCCGTGGCTTCCGCCTTCGGCAGGCCTTGCTCGAGCGGTCCGTACATGACGTTCTCAAGTACCGTTTTCCAGGGAAACAATGCGAATTCCTGGAAGACTGGGCCGCGATCGGGGCCGGGACCGGATACCGGTTTGCCTTTCACGGTGATGCTGCCGCCCGAGACCTGTACAAAGCCGCCGACCATGTACAGCAACGTGGATTTGCCGCAGCCCGAGGGCCCGAGAATGGAGACGAATTGTCCCTCGGCAATGGTGAGATTGACGTCGTCCAACGCCAAATGCCGGCCGCGCTGAGAGGTTTCGTAGGTCTTTGAGACCGCACTTATTTCGATCATGGCGTTCGAAGTATCCTGCATCAATTGTAGCGTCCGGCGTTTCTATGCCGCTCGCGTTCGCTTTGTGAGCGCGGCGGCGGGTTCATTAGATAGCGGGCTGCTGCGCCCGTGCAAATGCTTACTGGTGCCCGGTCTGACCATTCCGGCGGCAACGATCGTGGTCGTTGGTTCAAAATGAGAGCTTGCGATATTTCACCGGGCATCGTTCCATATCCGCTAGGCCCGTCCGGGCCTTTGCTATCTTGTTCACATTCAGTGATCTCGGAGGTCTTTCGATGAAACGGTTTATCGCGCTGTTCGGCCTGGCCGCCAGCAGCATCCTGACGCTTCCCGCGCAGGCTCAGGACATCCCGACCATTCGCGTCGGATGGACGATCCCCGCCGAAGAAGCCAAGTACTGGATGATGCGTCGTCCGGATAAATTCCCCGACCTCGGCAAGAAGTACAAGATCGAGTGGTCGCAGTTTCAGGGCACTGCTGTGATGTCGCAGGCGCTGCAGGCTGGCGCGCTCGATTGCGCCACCCAGGGTGTGTTGCCGATCCTGCAAGGCGCCGCCAACGGCTCGCTGGCGGTCTACGTGATCGCGCAGCACGTCGGTGAGCGGCCCGGCAGCTTCTCGGTCTATTGGGCGGTCAAGGACGACAGCCCGATCAAGACGATCGCGGACCTCAAGGGCAAGACCATCGGCATCAACGTCATCGGCGCCGGCACGCAAGGGCCGCTCAACGTTCTGCTCAAGAAGAATGGCGTCGATCCCGAGAAGGACGTCAAATGGGTCGAGGTCAGCTTCCCGCTCTCCGAGCAGGCGCTGCGCGCCGGCCGCGTCGATGCGGTCAACATGAACCAGCCCTTCGCGGCGCTCGCCGAAGCCAAGGGTGGCATCCGTAAGCTGCTGTCGCTGTCCGAAGGCGTGCCCAACATCGTGCACATCCTCGAGGCTTGCCGGAAGGACTTCGTCGACAAGAACCCCGAGCTGACCAAGATGTATGTGCGTGACATCACGCGCGGCATGAAGATGGCCGTCGCCAATCGCGACGAGACCTTGAAGGTCGTTTCCGAGCAGATGAAGGCGCCGGTCCAGGTGCTGGATACCTACCTGCTCAAGAGCAACGACTTCGCCCGCGAGCCCGGCGCCAAGCCGAATTTCGACGGCATCCAGGCCATGGCCGACGTCTATGCGCAGACCGGCATGGTCAGCAAGCGGGTCGATGTCGGCGTGTTCAAGGGTCCGGTCACGGCCCCGATCGAGTAAAGGGATTTTGTCCTTGTCACCCGCGGCCACGCGCCGCGGGTGACGCTTCCCCGCGACGGGGCCGGTCGACGCTGCGGAAGTCGTGTTCACGCGGGCCTCGGGTTGCCAGTGGACCATCCAGCTTTCCGCACCCGCAAGTGGCGTCGCGGCATCTCTGGATATTTTAAACTTAAAATGTTCAATGCAGCAAACGTGCCAAGGGGCGCGGGCCAGAGGCTCGCGAAAGTATTTTAGACCTAAATATTTTATGTTTGTAATATCTCCCGGCTTGCGGCATGCTGGGATCAAACGAAGGCAGAAGGAGCCGGCAGATGCGTGCGGCAATTTTGGGCGGCGGCCCGGGCGGGCTTTATTTCGCGATCTCCCTGAAGCTGCGTGACCCCGCCAATGAGGTGGTGGTGATCGAGCGCAACAAGCCGAATGACACGTTCGGCTGGGGCGTCGTTTTGTCCGCGGAAACGCTGGATAATCTCGCGATCAACGATCCGGTCAGTGCCGAGAAGATCCGCGCTAATTTCGCCTACTGGGACGACATCATCGTCCACTACTGCGGCGCCGCCGTGCGCTCCACCGGCCATGGCTTCTGCGGCATCGGTCGCATGAAGCTCTTGAACGTCCTGCAGGAGCGTTGCAAGGAACTCGGCGTCAAGATCGAGTTCGAGACCGAGGCGCAGGGCCTCGAGGCCTACAAGGACTACGATCTTATCGTCGGCGCCGACGGCATCAATTCGCGCGTGCGCGATGCCTATGCCGACGTGTTTAAGCCCGACATCCAGGTGCGCGCCTGCAAATACATCTGGCTCGGCACCCATCAGAAGTTCGATGACGCCTTCACCTTCATCTTCGAGCAGACCGAATTCGGCTGGATCTGGGTGCACGCCTACCAGTTCGATGCCGACAATGCGACCTTCATCGTCGAGTGCTCGGAAGAGACCTGGCAGAAGGCCGGCTTCGACAAGATGTCAACCGACGAGACGATCGCTGCCTGCGAGAAGATCTTCGCCAAGTATCTCAACGGCAACAAGCTGATGTCCAACGCCCGCCATCTGCGCGGCTCGGCTTGGCTCAACTTCAACCGCGTGCTGTGCGAGCGCTGGAGCCACAAGAACGTGGTGCTGCTTGGCGACTCCGCGGCGACTGCCCATTTTTCCATCGGCTCCGGCTCGAAGCTGGCGATGGAAAGCGCAATCGCGCTCGCCAATTATCTGCATACCGAGCCGACCATGGAGCGCGCCTTCGCCCGCTACGAGGACGAGCGGCGCGTCGAGGTGCTGCGCCTGCAGAGCGCCGCGCGCAACTCGATCGAATGGTTCGAGGAGGTGGAGCGTTATTTCCACCTCGATCCGGTGCAGTTCAATTATTCGCTGCTCACCCGCTCGCAGCGCATCAGCCACGAAAACCTGCGGCAGCGCGATCCGGAATGGCTCGCCAGCGCGGAAAAGTGGTTCGAAGTCAATGCGACCGGCAAGAACACCGCCGAGTCCAAGCCGCCGATGTTCGTGCCGATCAAGGTGCGCGGCGTCGAATTGCAAAACCGTGTCGTGGTTTCGCCGATGGCGCAGTATCGCGCGGTCGACGGCATGCCGACCGACTGGCACTTCGTGCACTATGCCGAGCGCGCCAAAGGCGGCGCCGGCTTGGTTTTCACTGAGATGACGTGCGTGACGCCGGAAGGGCGCATCACGCCCGGCTGCCCCGGCCTCTATAATGACGCACAGGAGCAGGCCTGGAAGCGTATCGTCGACTTCATCCATGCCGAAAGCCCCGCGAAGGTTGCATTGCAGCTTGGCCATTCCGGACCGAAGGGCTCGACCCAGCTCGGCTGGGAGGAAATGGATGCGCCGCTGGCTTCCGGTAATTGGGAAATTCTGGCGCCGTCGCCGGTGCGCTGGAACGACAAGAATCAAGTGCCGCGCGAGATGACGCGCGCCGATATGGACAAGGTGCGCGACGCCTTCGTCGAGGCCACCAAGCGCGGCGCCCGCGCCGGCTTCGACTGGCTCGAGTTGCACTGCGCGCACGGCTATCTGCTGTCGGCGTTCATCACGCCGCTCACCAACAAGCGGACCGATGAGTACGGCGGCAGCCTCGAAAACCGCATGCGCTTCCCGCTCGAAGTGTTCAAGGCGATGCGCAAGGTCTGGCCGGACGACAAGCCGATCTCGGTGCGTATCTCGGCGAATGATTGGGTGGGCGATGAAGGCGTGACGCCGCAGGAGGCGGTCGAGATCTCGCGTCTGTTCACCGAAGCCGGGGCCGATCTGATCGACGTCTCGGCGGGGCAGACCAGCAAGCGCGCCAAGCCGGTTTACGGCCGCATGTTCCAGACGCCGTTCTCGGACCGCATCCGCAACGAAGCGGGCGTGGTTACCATGGCGGTCGGCAACATCTACGAGCCGGACCACGTCAACTCGATCCTGATGGCCGGTCGCGCGGACCTTGTCTGTCTGGCGCGGCCGCATCTCGCCGATCCGTACTGGACGCTGCATGCCGCAGCCGGCTTGCAATGCAAGGGCGTGACCTGGCCGACGCCGTATTTGCCCGGCCGTGATCAGCTCTATCGCATCAAGGGTCGTCCGGAAGTCCTCGCAGGGAAGGTCTGATGGGCTTCCTCGCCAACCGGCACGTGCTAGTCACAGGGGGTGGCACCGGCATCGGTGCCGCGATCGCCCGCGCCCTGGCGGGCGAGGGAGCGGCCGTATCGTTGGTTGGGCGGCGCAAGGGTCCGTTGGATGAAATGGCCGCGACCTTGCCTAAGGCAACGGCGATCGTCGCCGACATCACGCGCGAAGCCGATTGCGCGGCGATGGTGGAAGCGGCGCGTGCAGCGCATGGCCCGATTGACATCGTGATCGCCAATGCTGGCGTGGCGCCTAGCGCGCCTGCCGGCAAGACCAGCCTCGCGCTCTGGCAGCAGACCATCGACGTCAATCTCACCGGTTCGTTCCTGACCGTGCGCGCGGCCTTGTCCGATGTGGCACGCAAGAATAATGGCGGCCGCATCGTGTTCGTGGCGTCGACCGCGGGCCTCAAGGGTTATGCCTATGTGTCGGCTTATGTGGCCGCCAAGCACGGTGTCGTCGGCCTCGCGCGCGCGCTGAGCGTCGAGCTTGCGGCGACCGGCGCGACCGTCAACGCGGTGTGTCCAGGCTTCACCGATACGCCGTTGCTCGCCGGCGCCGCTGACAATATTTCGTCCAAGACTGGTCGCAGCACTGATGAGGCCAAGGCCACGCTTGCCAAGGACAATCCGCATGGCCGTCTGATCACGCCGGAAGAAGTGGCGAGCACGGTGCTGTGGCTGTGTTCGCCCGGTGCCGGTTCGATCAACGGCCAGGCCATTGCCATTGCCGGAGGCCAAGTATGACGGCGGCCGGCAAGGTGCGCGAGCGCAACGCGATGCGGCCTGCCAGCAAGCAGCGTTTGCGGCTTTGGCTGCGCCTTTTGCGCTCTGCTCGTGCGATTGAGACGCAAGTGCGCGAGCGCCTACGCATCGAGTTCTCGATCACCTTGCCGCAGTTCGATGTCATGGCGGCCTTGGTGCGCACCGAGAACGGGATGACGATGACAGAGCTGTCGCGCCACTTGATGGTGTCGAACGGCAATGTTACCGGCATCATCGATCGGCTGGTCACGGAGAAGCTGGTGCTGCGTCAGGCGCCGGCAAGCGACCGGCGCTCATTCATCGTTCGGCTCACGCCGAAAGGCGAGGCACTGTTCGCGCTCGCGGCCAAGGCGCATGAAGGCTGGGTCGACGACCTGCTGGCCGATATCGACGCCGACGAGGCCGAGCGTATCGTCAACGATCTGGATGGCCTTGCGCGGAATTTGCGTGGTGGAGAAATAAACTCATGATCATGAAGGATCTCAAGCCCGCGAGCTTTGACTGGCGGGTCGACGGCACGGTCGCGATCATCAATCTGCGCCGGCCCGAGCGTAAGAATCCGATGACGTTCGAGTCCTACGCCGAGTTGCGCGATACGTTCCGCAAGCTCGTTTATGCCGAGGACATCAGCGCCGTCGTGTTTGCCTCCAATGGCGGCAATTTCTGCTCCGGCGGCGACGTGCACGACATCATTGGCCCATTGATCGACCGCGACATGAAGGGCCTCCTGGAATTCACCCGCATGACAGGCGATCTGGTCAAGGCGATGCGCGCCTGCCCGCAGCCCATCGTCGCCGCGGTTGACGGCGTTTGCGCCGGCGCCGGCGCGATGATCGCGCTGTTCAGCGACATTCGCATCGGCACGCCCGCCGCGAAGACGGCGTTCTTATTCACCCGCGTGGGTCTTGCCGGCTGCGACATGGGCGCCTGTGCCATGCTGCCGCGCGTCATCGGCCAGGGCCGCGCCGCCGAGCTTCTGTTTACCGGCCGCGCCATGAGCGCGGAAGAAGGCGAGCGTTGGGGCTTCTTCAACAAGCTCACCGCGCCTGAGCAACTTGAGGCCGATGCTGTTGCATTCGCCAAGCGTCTGGCCGACGGCCCGAACTTCGCGCATATGATGACCAAGACCATGCTCAATCAGGAATGGTCGATGTCGCTCGAGCAGGCGATCGAATCGGAAGCCCAAGCGCAGGCGATCTGCATGCAAACGCGTGATTTTAAGCGCGCCTACGAAGGCTTCGTGTCGAAGACCGCGCCGAATTTCGCCGGAGACTGAGCCGTGGCGGATACAAGCTTCCTGAACTGGCCGTTTTTCGAAGAGCGTCACCGCACGCTGGCCGCGGAGCTCGATGCCTGGGCCGCGGCGAATGTCGCCGATATCGATCATCACGACGTCGATGCGGCTTGCCGGACCTTGGTGTCGCGGCTCGGCCAGGGCGGATGGCTCAAGCACACCGCGCCGAACGAGGACGGCAGCCAGCGCATCGACGTGCGCACCCTCGCCTTGGTGCGTGAGACGCTGGCGCGGCATTCCGGCCTCGCCGATTTCGCTTTTGCCATGCAAGGCCTCGGCGCCGGGCCGATCTCGCTGTTTGGCACGGACGCGCAAAAGAACACTTGGCTGCCGAAGACGCGTAGCGGGCAGGCCATTGCCGCCTTCGCCTTGACGGAAGCGGCGTCGGGCTCGGACGTCGCCAATATCACCACGACGGCGACGCGCGACGGCGATGGCTACGTCATCGACGGCGAGAAGTACTGGATCTCGAACGGCGGCATTGCCGATCTCTACGTCGTCTTCGCGCGGACCGGCGAAGCGCCCGGTGCGCGCGGTCTGTCGGCCTTTATCGTTTCCGGTGATAACCCGGGCCTGTCGATTGCCGAGCGTATCGACGTCATTGCGCCACATCCCTTGGGTCGGCTGCGCTTCAAGAACTGCCGCGTCAGCGCCGATGCTTTGCTCAGCAAGGCTGGCGACGGCTTCAAGATCGCGATGGCGACACTTGACGTGTTCCGCACCACCGTCGGCGCGGCCGCGCTCGGCTTTGCCCGCCGCGCCTTCGACGAGGCGGTCAAGCGTGCCTCCACCCGTCAGATGTTCGGCGGTGCGCTATCGGACCTGCAGATGGTGCAGGCGCATATCGCCGACATGGCGGTCGAGATCGATGCCGCCGCGCTGTTGGTCTATCGCGCGGCCTGGACCAAGGACATGGGTGCCGCGCGCGTCAGCCGTGAAGCCGCCATGGCCAAGCTCTACGCCACCGAGGCGGCGCAGCGCGTGATCGATACGTCCGTGCAAATCCACGGCGGCGACGGCGTGCGCTCCGGCCATCCGGTCGAAATGCTTTATCGCGATATCCGTGCCCTGCGCATCTACGAGGGCGCGTCCGATATCCAGAAACTCGTCATTGCCCGGGCAGTTCTATCATCAGCGGAGCGTTAAGATGGCTTTGGCATGGGGTAACCCTGAGCTTGGTCCGACTGCGCATGTCGATACTTTCACGCGCGACAATCTTCCACCGTTTGAGCTTTGGCCGAAGCTGCTGCTTGACCGGCCCGAGTTTCAATATCCGGAATATCTCAACGCCGCGGTCGAACTGACCGACCGGAATGTCGAGCGTGGCTTCGGCGATCATATCGCGTTGATCGGCAATGGCCGCCGTCGTACTTATAAGGAGCTGGCCGATTGGACCAATCGGCTGGCCAATGCGCTGGTCGAAAATTACGGCGTGAAGCCGGGCAATCGCGTGCTGATCCGCTCGGGCAACAATCCGGCGCTGGTTGCGGCCTGGCTAGCGGCGACCAAGGCCGGTGCCGTGGTGGTGAACACCATGCCGATGCTGCGCGCCGGCGAGCTCAAAAAGATCGTCGATAAGGCCGAAATCGCGCTGGCGCTGTGCGACAGCCGGATCGCGGATGAGTTGATCGCCTGCGCCAAGGACAGCAAGTTCCTGAAGCAGGTCGTCAGTTTCGACGGGACGTCCAACCACGACGCTGAGCTCGACCGCGTCGCTCTCGACAAGCCGGTGACGTTTAACGCGGTGAAGACCGGCCGCGACGATGTCGCGCTGCTCGGTTTCACTTCGGGCACCACCGGCGAGCCGAAGGCGACGATGCATTTCCATCGCGATCTGCTGATCATCGCTGACGGTTATGCCCGCGAAGTGCTGAAAGTAACGCCCGACGACGTCTTTGTCGGCTCGCCGCCGCTCGCCTTTACCTTTGGCCTTGGCGGCCTGGCAATCTTCCCCTTGCGTTTCGGTGCGACTGCGACGCTTCTTGAGAATGCCTCGCCCCCGAACATGATGCAGATCATCGATACCTATAAGGCGACGATCTGTTTCACTGCGCCGACCGCATATCGCGCGATGCTTTCCGCCTTCGATCAAGGAAAGGCGGAACTGTCGTCCCTGCGCATTGCGGTGTCGGCCGGCGAGACACTGCCCGCGCCGGTGTTCGAGGAGTGGGTCAAGAAGACCAAGAAGCCGATCCTCGACGGCATCGGCTCTACCGAGATGCTGCACATCTTCATCAGCAACCGCATCGGCGACACCGTGCCGGGCGCGACGGGGCGGCCGCTGACGGGTTACGAAGCCAAGATCGTCGATGACGCGATGAAGGACCTGCCGCGCGGCGAGTTTGGGCGGCTCGCGGTCCGCGGCCCAATCGGTTGCCGCTATCTCGCCGACAAGCGCCAGACGACCTACGTGAAGGAAGGCTGGAACATTACCGGTGACACCTTCGTGGAAGACGCTGAAGGTCGTTTCCACTTCGTTGCCCGTGCCGACGACATGATCGTCTCCGCCGGTTACAACATCGCCGGCCCAGAAGTGGAGGCGGCGCTCCTGTCGCATGCGGACGTGGCCGAATGCGCGGTCATCGGCGCGCCCGATACCGAGCGCGGGCAGATCGTCGAGGCCTTCATCGTATTGAAGGCAGGCGTGACCGGCGACGACCTTTGCCGCAAGGTCCTGCAGGACCATGTGAAGGCCACCATCGCGCCCTACAAATATCCCCGTGCCGTGAACTTCGTCGAAGCCTTGCCAAAAACGGAAAGCGGCAAGCTCCAGCGCTTCCGGCTGAAACACAACTAAGGCCATCATGACCGACAACAGCTTCCAGACACTCAATCCGAAGTCCTGGGCCGCGCCGAAGGGCTACGCTAACGGTATTGCGGCCACCGGTCGCACGGTCTTCATCGCCGGCCAGATCGGCTGGGACAAGGACGCCAAGCTCGTCAGCGACGATTTCGTCGCTCAGATCGAACAGGCGCTGTCGAACATCGTGGCGGTGCTGGCGGAAGCCGGTGGTGAGCCGCGCCACCTCGTGCGGATCAACTGGTACGTGACCGACAAGCCCGCTTATGTCGCGCGGCAGGCCGAGATCGGCGCGGCCTATCGGCGCGTGATCGGCCGGCACTTTCCGGCCATGACGCTGCTGGTGGTGGCGGGCTTGCTCGAAGAAGGCGCCAAAGTGGAGATCGAAGCCACGGCGGTCGTTCCGTAAAACGGGGGCTCGATCGTAGCTGTCTTATGACGAGCGTCGACTGTGAATTAAGCGCCCTCTTCGGAGGGCGCTTTTTTAATGTATTTTATTCAACTACCGCAAATTTTCACGCAAACACGCCGGCCCAACAACAATCTCGCCGGCACTTAACTATTCTGAAATTGCACGCGCTCATTGTAGGGCCGGAAGCACCAAGTACCTCTCGCTTCCCCAGTATTTTTGTGTCCGCAAAGCGAGCGTTTACACCATGAACGAGCAGGCCGTCGTTTCGCCATCGACCACCCCCACCCCAGTCGGGCAGGCCGAATGGTCTGCCGACGATGCCGCACGCGGCGGGGCCTTCCCGACCCAGCTCATCAGCTTTGCCATCGGCGACGATCAATACGGCGTCGACATCATGGCGGTTCGCGAGATCAAGGGGTGGACCGAAATCACGCCCCTACCGGGTCAAGCTGAATACGTCCGCGGCGTTCTGAACCTTCGCGGCATCATCGTTCCGATCATCGATCTGCGCTGCCGCTTCGGCCAGGGCCTGACGAAGGCTACGCCGCTGCACATCGCCATCATCGTGCAGATCGCGAACAAGCCGATCGGACTGCTTGCCGACCGCGTGCTGGATATCGTCTCGCTGGACGACACCCAGATCAAGCCTGTTCCTCGCGTTGCCCAATCGTCGCGGGCGAGCTTCCTCTCCGGTCTGATCACGACCGAGACGGGGATGATCGCGCTGATCGACCTTCCGAATCTGTTGTCGTCGAAGGTTACCGACGAAGCCGAGAGTGCCATCGGCCAAGCTGGCGCCGTCGCGGCCTGAAGTAGCTCGTACGAGCCGCACTGCTGACATTACGATTTCATCGCGCTGCCTGGCGCGATGCAAGCCGATATCGTGCGCCTTGCGTCGTTTCCGTTGCTCTCGCTCCCAAAAGGCTCCTTGATGCTCAAGCTGTCCAACATTCGAATCGGGATCAAGCTCGCTGCCATGTCGGGAGTGGGGATCTTGCTCATTCTCGCCCTCATGGGGGTGGACTTCATGAGCGATGCCGCCGCGAAAAAGGCCAGCGATGAGGCGGCGCGGCGGCAAAACATCGTTCAATCTGTATCCAATGCCCGGTACTTTTTCAGCATGCTTGCGATCGCCGGTCGCGATCTGCAGTTGGCGGCCACAGCGCCGGCCGTGCAACAAGCCGTGGGGGCCATTGAAAAGCGCCGTAGCGCGCTTATCGAGCAGACCGATGCATTGAACAAGATCGTGTTCGTGCCGGCGAACCGTGCAAGGATTGAAGCTATTCGGTCTGGTGCGAACCAGTATGTGGGTGAACTCAAGCAGATCGAGGCCATGAAGGGCAAGATTTTCGATCTGCAGCAGGCTGGGACTCCTGAGGCGGAAGTACGTATCCGCGAAATCGTCCAGGAGGTCGCGCGCTACAGCACCGAACGCGCCGCGCCGCTGGCGCATACTGCTGATGCAGCGGCCAGCGAGTTGGCCGATATCGTTGTCAAAAACTCTGTAAAGGCGGCCCTGGAGCAGCAGGAGCAGGCAGCCAATTCCAACCTCTTGTTCTGGTCCATCGGCTTTGCCGCTCTCTTTGTGCTCGTCGGCACGGCCGTATTCGGAACGCTGACGATTGCCAAGCCGCTCATTGCGCTCACGCAGCCGATCAATGAGCTCGCAGCAGGCAATTTCAATGTTCGGGTAAGTGGCGTCGGCCGCAAGGACGAAGTCGGCCAGATCGCTACGGCGGTCAACGCTATGGCGACGCGTGTGCGCGAGACAATCGGTGAGATCAAGCAATCGGCGATGGAGGTCAACAGCGCTTCCGGCGAAATCTCGACCAGCACGACCGATCTGTCGCAGCGGACCGAAGAGCAGGCCGCCAGCCTCGAAGAGACCACCGCGGCGATGGAAGAGATTTCTTCGACCGTGAGGAAGAGCTCCGAGAATGCCGAGCAGGCCAACAAGTCCGCCGGCGAGGCGCGCTCCGTGGCGGCGCGCGGCGGTGAGGTGGTTGCCAAGGCGGTCGACGCGATGGCGAAGATCGAAGATTCGTCGCGCAAGATTTCCGACATCATCGGGGTCATCGACGAGATCGCCCGCCAGACCAACCTGCTGGCGCTCAACGCCGCCGTCGAAGCGGCCCGGGCCGGCGAGGCGGGTCGTGGCTTCGCGGTGGTGGCGTCCGAAGTTCGCAGTCTGGCCCAGCGCTCGTCGCAGGCCGCCAAGGACATCAAGGACCTGATCACGAACAGCAACAATCAGGTTCAGGAAGGCGTCGATCTGGTCAATCGCGCTGGTAGCGCTCTCAGCGAGATCGTCGACTCGGTGAAGACCGTGGCCGAACTGGTGGCCGATATCGCGCGTGCCAGCACCGAGCAGGCGACCGGCCTCGATCAGATCAACCGGGCCTTGTTACAGATGGACGAGGCCACGCAGCAAAACGCGGCCCTTGTCGAAGAAAACGCCGCCACCGCCAAGGCGCTGGAAACCCAGGCGCAATCGATGGACGAGCGAGTGGCCTTCTTCAAGGTCGATGATGGTGTTGTCGCGGCGCCGAAGCCGGTCCGTGTTGCCGCCGCCACGTCAGTTGCCGAGTTGACCAAGCCGGCCGCGGTTCGCGAAAGCGCGCCCGTGAAGCCGGCGGCCGCTCAACCGCGCAAGATTGCTCAAGCCGCGCCGGCCCGGGCTCCTCGCAATCCGGTTGGCCGGATGCAAACCGCGCTGGCGACAGCGATTGATTCCGATGAATGGAAAGACTTCTGAAAAATACGGAGCGGCCAGAGTGGGCCGCTCCATTTGCTTCAAGCTTCACGTCTCGCCCAGAGCCTTACGCTAACTCACGCGCCTCCTCAGTACCGCACCGCTTTTGGAATCCTTGGAATTCGGGAATACGATGATGATCCGTCTCTCAGACATCCGCATCGGCACTAAGCTCATGGTCATGTCGGCCATGAGCATTCTTCTGGTTGCCGGCATGATTGCCAGTCAACTCGTCGGTAATGCCACCGTACGATCGGCGGGCGACGCAGAGAGCGTCTTCAAGCAAGCCCAGTTGGAGCTCGTGAACGTGAAAGCGGCGCTCCGCGGAGTGCAGATCGCCGGCCGCGATATCCGTCTGGCGCAGACCTCGGCCGATTTGCAGCGGTCGACGAAGGCGCTGGAGGAAGGCCATAAAGCCGCGCGAGATATTCTTGATGCGATGGTGAAGAAATACAAGTCGGCGGAAGCCCGTGAAAGCGGCGAGAAGCTGACGGCCATGTCCGATCAGTACGTTGCGGCGGTCAAGGAGATGACGGCGGCGAAAATCGAGTTGCTGCAAATCGAAGAGCGGCAACTCGATGCCATTTCACGCGTCAACGCTCTTAACGAAAAGATCGTCCGTGTTCACCGCGAGCGCACAACTCCTCTCGCGATCGAGATGGATGGCTTGGTCGACAAATTGGTCGACCTCGCGAATGTGGCGGCTCGGTCCCAGTCGGAATACGCGAAGCAGGAAATGGCTTCGGCGGAGTACCTGAACCTGATCATTGGCGGCCTGGCGATCGTGGTATTGATCGGCGCGGCCATCTTCGGCTCGGTCTCGATTGCCAAGCCGCTCATCGGGCTGACGTACCCGATCAATGAGCTCGCTGGCGGCAATTTCAACGTCCAGGTGAGTGGCGTCGGCCGCAAGGACGAAGTCGGCCAGATCGCCACCGCGGTCAATATGATGGCGACCCGGGTCCGCGAAACCATCGGCGAGATCAAGCAGTCCGCGATGGAGGTCAACAGCGCCTCGGGCGAGATTTCGACCAGCACGACCGATCTGTCGCAGCGGACCGAGGAGCAGGCCGCGAGCCTCGAAGAGACCACGGCGGCCATGGAGGAGATCTCCGCGGCCGTGAAGAAGAGCGCCGAAAACGCCGAACAGGCCAACAAGTCGGTCGGCGAGGCGCGCACGGTGGCGTCCCGCGGCGGCGAGGTTATGGCTCAGGTCGTCGACGCGATGGTCAAGATCGAGGACTCGTCCCGCAAGATTTCCGACATTATCGGGGTCATCGACGAGATCGCCCGCCAGACCAACCTGCTGGCGCTCAACGCCGCCGTCGAAGCGGCCCGGGCCGGCGAGGCGGGTCGTGGCTTCGCGGTGGTGGCGTCCGAAGTTCGCAGCCTGGCCCAGCGCTCGTCGCAGGCCGCCAAGGACATCAAGGAGCTGATCACCAACAGCAATGGTCAGGTGCAGCAGGGTGTCGACCTCGTGAACCACGCGGGTGCCGCGCTCAGCGAGATCGTCGAATCGGTCAAGACGGTCGCCGATCTGGTCGCCGATATCGCCCGTGCCAGCACCGAGCAGTCGAGCGGCCTCGATCAGATCAACAGGGCGCTTACCCAGATGGACGAGGTGACGCAGCAGAACGCCGCCCTCGTCGAGGAGAACGCCGCCACGGCCCGGGCCCTCGAAACGCAAGCCCAGTCGATGGACGAGCAGGTCGCGTTCTTCAAGATCGACGACCGCGTCAGCGCCCCCGCGCGGGTTGCCAAGGCTGCGGTGCCGGAGAAGAAGCCTGTGGCGGCTGCCCCGGTGGCAAAGCCCGAGGTCGCCAAAGCGGAGACCAAGGCGCGGAAGCCTGCGGCCTCCGCCGCCGCTCGTGCCTCGGCGCCGGCGCGCGGCCCCGTCGGTCGGATGCAGACGGCGCTGGCCACTGCGCTCGACGCGGATACCGAGTGGAAAGACTTCTAGTGTCCCGAACCCGAAGTTCGCACGATTTCTCAGCAGGCACGGTTGCGAAC
>JANLJK010000417.1 GCA_029255525.1 Pseudolabrys sp. | reverse complement strand
CTTGCCGGTGATCGGATGCACGCGCACATGGCCGCCTTCGTAAGGGCCGAGGCCGGTGCCTTCGACATAGCAGGCAAGGCCGAGGCCGAGATATTTGCCGTCGCTCTGTGCTTGAGCCTGCAGGGCGGCGAAGTTCTTGGCGCCGAGCGCGTCGGCCGCCATGGTCAGCGCCTTGTCGTATTGGCCGCTGTCGAGCGTGACCTTGAGGCCGTCGGCGAACAGCAGGCCCTCGCGCTCGTAGGGGAACTGGTGCTCGGCGACGAGATTGCGTCGGCGGACCTCGAAGCGGTCGAGGCCGAGCTCGTCGGCCAATTGATCCATCGCCCGCTCGAGCGCGAAACAGGCCTGCGGCCGGCCGCAGCCGCGATAAGGTGTGACCTGCACCGTCGGCGTATAGACCGCCTTGAACTCGACCCAGATGTTCGGGATGCGATAGGGCCCGGCGATCGAGGTTGAGGCCACCTGCGCCACGGCGATGCCGTAGGGGATGAAGGCGCCCGTGTCGTGCAAGAAACTGTCGCGCAGGCCGATCACCTCGCCGGTCTTCATCGCGGCCAGCTCGATGGTGTGGATCTGCGTGCGCTCCTGCGAGGAGCCGAGGAAGTTCTCGCGCCGGTCCTCGATGTATTTCACCGGACGGCCGAGCTGCATCGCCGCCATCGGCACCAGCAACTCGTCGGGATAGAACAGCAGCACCTTCTGGCCGAAGCCGCCGCCGACATCGGGCGCGATCACGCGCACTTTGTCTTCGTCGAGGCCGAAGATCGAGGCGAGGCCGCCGCGTACCGAGATCGGCGCCTGCGTGCCGTCCCACACGGTGAGTTCGCCGGCGACGGCGTCCCAGCGCGCCGCCACCGCGCGGCATTCCATTGGCGCCGCCGTCGAGCGATCGACCTGCACCGTGATGCGCGTGATGTGTTCGGCGCGGGCGAAGGCATCGTCGGGCGCGCCGCTCACCTGGACGTAGTGCGCGGCGATGTTGTTCGGCACGGCGGCGTGCACCAGCGGTGCGCCGTCGGCGATCGCCTTCTCCATATCCATTTCGACCGGCAGCGGCTCGAAATCGACGTCGATCAGGCCGGCGCCGTCTTCCGCGGTGTAGCGGTCGACCGCGACGACCATGGCGATGGTCTGCCCGACATAATGGACTTCACCGCGCGCCAAGGGGCGCTGCGTCTGCGGGTTTTTCATCGACGGATGCGGGATCAGCAGCGGCATCGTCATATCGAGTGGGCCGATGTCGTCGCAGGTATAGACCGCGACGACGCCGGGGCGCGCCTTCGCCGCCTTGACGTCGATCGCCTTGATGCGGGCGCGCGCATGCGGGCTGCGCAGAAAGGCGACGTGCAAGGGATTAGCGAGCGGGATGTCGTCGACGAAGGCGCCTTCGCCGCGCAGGAGCTTAGGGTCAATGTTGCGCTCGATGCGCGCGCCGAATGTGCGTGTGGACATGACTAAGCCCGCCCCATCAGTTCAGCCGCGCGGCGCACCGCCGCGATGATGTTGATGTAACCGGTGCAGCGGCAGAGATTGCCGGACAGCATGTCGCGGATGCCGTTGTCGGTGAGGTCGAGCGGCCCCGGCTCCTCGAAGCGGTTGACGATGTTCATTACCATGCCGGGCGTGCAGAAGCCGCATTGCAGCGCGTGGCATTCCTTGAAGGCCTGCTGCACCGGATGCAGCGTGCCGTCGCCATTGGCGACGGATTCGATGGTGCGGATGTCGGCGCCGTTCGCCTGCACCGCGAGCGTGAGACAGGAGCGTCCGGCTTTGCCGTCGATATGCACGGTGCAGCAGCCGCAGACACCGTGTTCGCAGCCGACATGGGTGCCGGTGAGGCCGAGCTCATGGCGCAAGAAGTCGCTGAGCAGCATGCGCACGCTGACCGTGCGGCTCACCGTCTCGCCATTGACCGTGAGCGCGATTGTGACGCGCGGGTCGTCGGAATGCTCGGGGATGGACGGCTTGATCATGCGCTTCATGATGGGGCTCCCGGGCGGACGCGGCTGGCGGCTTTGGTGACCATGCGCGTGATCAGCGCCTTGAGTGCACGGCGGCGATAGCTGGCCGATGCATGCATGTCGTCGGGCGCAACAACGGCTGACAAAGAAGCGTTGGCGGCAGCGTCGAGGTCGGGCGTCAAGGTCGAGCCTTTCAACATTGCCTCGGCCTCGGTCAGCCGCACCGGGCGGTCGGCGATGCCGCAGGCGGCGAGCTGGATCGTTTGCACCTTGCCCTGCGCGTCGAGCGTGACGATGCAACCGACGCCGACGAGGGCAAAATCGCCATGCCGGCGGGTGACTTCATCAAAGGCCCAACCGGCACCCGCCGGCAGCAACGGAAAGCGCGCCTCGATGACAAGTTCGTCGCTTTTGCGCGCCGTGGTGAGGAACGACGTGAAGAAATCCTCGGCCGCGATTTCACGCGCGCCATTGGGGCCTTGTGCTATCACCGATCCGCCGAGCAGTGTCAGGAGCAGCGGCATTTCCGCCGACGGATCGGCATGGCACAGGCTGCCGACGACGGTGCCGCGGTTGCGGATCGGCACATGCGCCACGTGCTGCATGACCTCCGCCACCAGCGGATTGGCCTGTCGCACTTGCTCGTCAAGCTCGAATTCGCGGTGCCGGGTCATCGCGCGCACGGCGATCGCACCATCCTTGATGCTGATGCCCTTCAGGCCTTCAACATGCTGGATATCGACGAGGGCGGAGGGCGCCGCGACGCGGAAGTTCATCGCCGGCAACAGGCTTTGCCCGCCGGCGAGCACGGTCGCATCCGCATCCTGTGCCAGGATGGCACCGGCCTCGGCGAGCGTTTTAGGCGCGTGGTAGCCGAACAGAGAAGGCTTCATCGGAAGGCCTCCGGTGACATGGCTAAAGTGTACGGGCGTGGCGCGCGGTGACGTCGAGCAAGGTCGCCGTCAGCGCATCCGGCATCGACAGTTGCGGCGCGTGATCGCTGTCGAGCGCGTAGACCGCGTCGCAACCGGTGATCTCCTGCATCTTGCGCTGGAGCGGCAGATGCACCGAGCGGTCCTGCAAGGCTTCGATATAGACGCGCGGGATTTTGCCGTAGCGCTCTGGCGTCAGATGCAGCTTGGAGCGGCGTCCGCCTTCCGGCTGCGGCGTCAGGCGCGCCGCGGCGGCCTCCGCCACTGTGCGGTCCGACTGATGATAGCACACATCGACCGCGGACGCCGGATCGATACGCGAGGTCAGACCATCGGCGTCATACGTCACGCGCGCATGCGCGCCCTTCATCCAGGGTTCCAGATAATTGGCGTAGAAGTCCAACACCGCGAGACCATCCGGTAGCATGAAGGCGCAGAGATAGATCGCCAGCGCGATCCTCTCGGGGCGCAGTTCGCAGACCTGCGAGGCGGTGACACCGCCCATGCTGTGGCCGACCATGACGACCGGCCCGGTTGCCGCATCGATGAGGCTCGTGACCTTCTCGGCATAACGGGCGAGATTGACCTCGCCGGGCGGCGTGGCGTCATGGCCGTCGCCGGGCAGATCGGCGGCGATCGCATCGTGGCCCGCCGCTTTCAGCCGCGGCACGATGGTGTCGAAGGCCCAGGCGCCTTGCCAGGCGCCGTGGACGAGAATGAAGGTGTAGCGAGGTTTGTCGGTCATCGTGTCTTTGCGCTGCTTCGATCGATGCGCTGTTGCCGCGCGTTACTTGTAGGTCCGGCTGTACATCTCGCGCATATGCTGCTCGACCGTGATCGGCGGATATTTCGGCTGTTCACCGGGCGCCAGACAGGTCGGGATGCACTTGACCTCGTAGGCATAATTGCCGGTGTAGAAGAATGGCACCGAATAACGCTCGTGGCCCGACACGTTGACGACGCGATGAATGGTCGAGCGGTAGCGGTCATTGGTCCAGCGCGCGATCATGTCGCCGAGATTGACCACGTAAGTGCCGGGGATCGGATCGGCGTGGATCCAGCCGCCACTGTTCTGGTCCCAGACCTGCAGGCCGCCGACGTTGTCCTGACGCAGCAGCGTGAGGCCGCCGAAGTCGGTATGCGCACCGGCGCCCATCTGCTTCGGATTATCCTGCGGCTGCTGCGGCGGATAGTGCAGCAGTCGCACGGTCGCCATCGCATCCTTGTTGTAGCCGTCGAAATAGTCCTCCGGCAGGTCGAGCGACAGCGCGATGCCGCCCATCATCAGCGCCGAGAGCCGCATCATCTCGTTGAGATACTCTTCCATCACCGGCTTGAAGCGCGGCCGCTGCACCGGCCATTGGTTCGCACCGTGGTTGAACATGCCGGCGATCACGCGCGGGTCGTCGGATGCGTGTTCCGGCCCGACATAGTATCCTTCCTTCAGATCGGGCGGGGCGCCCGGTTCCAGCGTCTGGCCCTGCAGCGTTTCGTAGCCGCGGTTGGCCTTCGACTTGAGCTTGCTGACCTCGTCCTTCTGCTCGGTCGGCAGCGCGAAGAAACCGGCCGCCTCGATGAAAACGTCGTCGATCAGCTTTTCCGATACGCCGTGCTGGCTGATGTAGAAAAAGCCCTTGTCGAGGCAGGCCGCGCGCAGATGCGCACCGACGGCTTTGCGGTCCGCAAGGGACGTGCTGTAGAGGCCGCCGATGTCGATCACCGGCAGGCTTTCAGGCGAAACTTTCGTAGCTTCGAGAGTAGCCGGCATGTCTATCTCCTTCCCGCAGCGAAAAGTGCCTGGAAACAAGCAAACTTGATGCCACAAATCGGCATCGCCGATGGCTGATTCTAAGCTAAGCTGAATGACGCGCTTTTGGTCACGAGGCCCCCTTGGAATTCCGGCAGATCCGCTACGCATTATCAGTCGCAAAAGAGCGCAGCTTTACCAAAGCCGCCAAACGGTTGAACATTTCGCAATCCGCCGTCAGCGAACAGGTCAAGCTTCTGGAGGATGAGGCAGGTTTCGAGCTGTTCCGCCGCACGCCGCAAGGCATCGAGGTCACCGAGCGCGGCCGCACCTTCCTCTATGAGGCCGAGCGCATCGTCGGCGATGTGCTGAGCCTCACCGACACAGCGCGGCGGCTGCGCGGTGCGATCCTCGATACGTTCAAGATCGGCATGGGCTCGGGTATGGCGCAGCTTTTCATGCCGCGTCTGTTCAAGAATGTGGAAGAGATGATGCCCGGTGCGCGGCTGGAGATCTTCACGGCACCGACCCGGAACATCTTCAACGACCTGCATGAAGAGCGTTTGGACGCCGGTTTAGCGATCGAATCCGATCCCGAGCGCGTCCCGGCCGGGCTGGTGTTCGAACGGCTGACCACCGTCGACATGGTGCTGATCGCGCATCCCAAGCATCGGATCGCGCGCATGAAGCAGCCTGTCGATATCGGGCAGCTTGTCGCCGAACCGATCGTCATGAACGAGCTTTCGGTGGGTTACGGCCAGGTGGTGATGTCGCTGTTCACCGATATCGGCACGCGGCCCAATATTCTCGCCATCGCCGACAATATCGATACGTTGAAGGCGATCGTGCAGTCCGGCAAGGGCGTCGCCATTGTGCCGCGTCCCTGCGCAGAAAACGAAGTCGCGCTCGGTGTCTTGAAGACGATGGCGATCGCGCCGGTGCGCCGTATCTCGTTATCCTTGTTTCATCGCCGGCAGCCTCTATCGCGTCGCAAGGAGGGGTTTCTGCTGGCGCTGCGCGACGCGCTCAAAGATGAGGCAAGCGCGTAGATTCCGCGGGCAGTCCAGCTATCGGGAAATCCGATGGGTATATCGACAATCGGTTTTTGACTTAAGCCGAGCGCGCTGACGATACTTGGGCATGGCTGTTACCAAGGCACGCTTCCGCATCGGTATCGATACCGGCGGTACCTTCACAGATATCGTCTCGGTCGATTCCGAGACCGGCGCCATGCGCGTCACCAAGGTGGCGTCGACGCCGAGCAATCCGGCCGTTGGGCTGGTTCGCGGCGTCAATGATATTCTCAAGGCCGCCGACGCGGGCCCTGCCGATCTGCTCGGGCTGGCGCATGGCACGACGGTGGCCACCAACGCGCTGTTGCAGGGCGATATCCGCTCGCTTGGCCTCTTGGTCACCGAAGGCTTCCGCCACATCCTCGAGATCGCGCGCCAGTCGGTGCCTGAGGGTTACGGCAATTCCTATTTCTGGGTGAAGCCGGATCGTCTGGTGCCACTGCAGTTCGTGCGTGAGGCGGGCGGACGGCTGAACTTCAAGGGCGAGGAGTTGCGCCCGCTCGATGAAGCGAGCATCCGCGAGGCCGCGCGCTTCTTCCGCCGCAACAAGGTGGAGGCGATCGGCATCTGCCTGATGCATTCTTACGCCAACGACGCGCATGAGCGTCGCGCGGCGGAGATCATCGCCGAAGAGTATCCGGAAGCGACCTTGTCGCTGTCCTGCGCCGTTCTGCCGGAATACCGCGAATATGAACGCGCCGTAACGACCCTGGTCGATGCCTTCGTGAAGCCCTATCTCGACCGCTATCTCAAGCGTGTGCACGACGAACTGGGTCCGCTGCGTGACAAGCCGTTCCTCGTCATGCAGTCGTCGGGCGGCGTCGCCAGCGCCGAACAAATTCTACGCAAGCCGATCACCACCGCGCTGTCGGGTCCGGCCGCCGGCGCGCTCGGCTCGGCGGTCATCGCGGAAGTTGCCGGTTTTCCCGATCTTGTGACGCTCGATGCCGGCGGCACCTCGACCGACTTCTGTTTGATCGAAGGGGCGAAGCCGCATCTGACCAATGGCGGCTCGGTCGGCGCATTTCCCGTGCGTATTCCGATGATCGATATTGCCACGATCGGCATCGGCGGCGGCTCGATCGCCTGGATCAGCCGGGAGGGGCACTTGAAAGTCGGCCCGCGCAGCGCGGGCGCCGTGCCGGGGCCGATGTGCTACCCGAACGGCGGCGACGAGCCGGCGATCACCGACGCCAATCTGGTGCTCGGCCGCTTGCCGCCATCGCTGATCGGCGGCGGCATTGCGCTCAACGTCGAGCGCGCTCGCAAGGGCATCGCGGCTTTGGCCGAACGCTTGCCCGGCAAGATGAGCGCCGAACAACTCGCCGCCGGCATCATCGAGATCGCCAATTGGGCGCAGGCCAATGCCATCCGCCAGATGACCATCCAGCGCGGCATCGATCCGCGCGGCTTCGCGCTATTGTCGTTCGGCGGCGCAGGTCCCGCGCAGTCGGCGGCGGTGATGGAATTGCTCGGCATGAAGGCCTGCATCGTGCCGCCCAACCCGGGCAACCTGTCGGCCTTCGGTCTGCTGGCGGTGGATTGGCGAACCGATCACATCGTCACCAAGGTGATGCATCAGGACAATGTCGATCTTGCCGCGATCGCCGCGCATTACGCCGCGCTGGAGAACGAGGCGACCGAAACGCTCAAGCGCGACGGCATCGATCCGGCGCGCATTCGCATCGTGCGCGAAGCCGATGTGCGTTACGCTGGCCAGTCGATGGAAGTGCGCGTGCCGGCCCCTGGCGGCAAGGTCGACGGTACTTTCCTGGCGCAGCTTATCGATGCCTTCAATGCCGCGCACTTACGCACCTTCGGCTACAATTACGCCGGCAAGCAGAAGGTCGAGCTGGTCAATTTCGCCGTGTCCGGTTTCGGCGTTATCGAGCGGCCGAGCTTGCCGAAGCTTGCGATGGGCAGCGCCAAGCCAGTGCCGAAGGCGACGCGCCCCGTTTATTTTGCCGATCATTATGCCGACACGCCGATCTACGATCGCGCCACCTTGCCGCCCGGCTTCCGTCTGCAGGGACCGGCGGTGGTCGAGGAATTCGGCTCGACCTCGGTCGTCTTCCCGGGCCAGCAGCTTGAGGTGGACGCGCACGGTATTCTGATTATTCGCTCGGCAAAGGATGCCGCAGCATGAACATCCAGACCAAGCCGATAAAACCCTGGCCGGTGGCGCCGCAGTCCGCGGGCAAGACGCAGGTCGATCCGATCATCCTGCAGATCGTCGAAGGCACGCTCAATTCGATCGAGGCCGAGATCGAGTTCGCCATCGAGCGCACGGCGCGCTCGCCGATGATCCGCGAGGCGCACGATTATCGTGTCGGCCTGTTCGACAAATATTGCCGTAAGCTGACCGGTCGCTCCTATTCGGCGATGCCGAATGCCGTGGTGCGCGATTTCCCGCCGCACACCATGAAGCCCGGCGACGTGTTCCTGATGAACGACACGTATCTGACCGAAGGCTCGATCGGCCATCTGCCCGATCTGTGCTCGACGGTGCCGGTGTTCCACGACGTCGAGGTGGTCGCCTACATCCAGGCCTTCGGCCACCATGACGACGTTGGCGGGCGTGTGCCGGGCTCGATGCCGGGCACGGCGGTCACTGTGTTCGAGGAAGGCCTCGCCATCCCGCCGGTCAAGCTCTACAGCGAAGGCGTGCGCAACGACGGCATCATGACCATCCTGCGCCGCAATACGCGCGTGCCGGAAATGCTGTCCGCCGACATCGACAGCGAGGTGCAGGCCTGCGTCATGGGCGCGCGCCGGATGGCCGGCCTGTTCGAGCGTGTCGGCCGCGAGCAGGTCGAGGCCTGCTTCCAGGCCAGTCTCGACAAATGCCGCGATATCTATCGCAACGAGCTGCTCGCGAAGATCGCCGACGGCGAATATGTCTGGGAAGATTACGTCGAGCACGACGGCGTCACCGATCCCAAGTTGCACAAGCTCGCACTGAAGATGATCAAGAAGGGCGGGCGCATCACGCTCGACTTCAACGGCACCGATCCGCAGTCGACCGGCCCGATCAACTGGCCGGCGGACTATGCCGACGGCGCCTTCCTGGTGAAATGGATCGCGCCCATCCTGCGCAATCTCGCCGACACGCCGGAGCGCGCCGCCGAGATCCACGTCAATGAAGGCGTGTGCGAGATCTTCGACATCGTGTTCCCGCCCAAAGGCACGTTGATCACGCCGGAATGGCCGGCGGCGACCAATGCGCGGTCCTTCGTGCTGCTGCGCTGCCTTGGCCTCTTGGCCGGCGTCGTGGCGCAGGCGGTCGACGGCCGCATGCCGGCCGACCAGGAGACGATCCGCTACACCGGTTTCTATGGCACCGACGAGAACGGCAAGCAGTTCCTGTCGCGCGAGGTGCTGGGTGGCGGTTCGGGCGGTCGCTATTACGCCGACGGCAATGACGCCATCCATATCGTGCCGGACTCGCGCAACCAGCCGGCGGAATTCACCGAGACGCGATTCCCGCTGCTGGTCGAAAAGTTGGCGCTGCGCACCGACTCTGGCGGCGCCGGCCAACGCCGCGGCGGCCTCGGCTACGAAAAGCATTACCGTGCGCTGGTCGATTGCCGCACCATTGTTACCGCCGACCGCGTGCGGCTCGGCTGCTATGGTCTCAATGGCGGCAAGGCCGGCCAGCCGTTCTGCGTTACCGTCGATCTCGACGGCGAGGCACGCGATCTCGGCGGGCTGGTGGATGGCGAACCGGTGCTCAAGGGTCAAATCGTCCGCGTCGTCACCACCGGCGGCGGCGGCTGGGGCGATCCGCTTGAGCGTGAGCCGGAGATGGTCGAGCGCGATGTGATCGAGGGCAGGGTGTCGCCCGAAAGCGCGCGGGACGATTACGGGGTGATCCTGGTCCAGGAGGCCGATGGCTGGGCGATCGACGGTGCGGCGACCATCAAACGCCGCGCCGACATGCTGGCGCGGCGCACGGCGCCGCTGCCGATGATCGACCGCGGCGAAGGTTTCGAGAAGATGCTGCGTGGCGAATGTCCGCCGCGCATGAAGTAAGTTCAAGGAAGACGAAAGATGGCGATCGAAGTTGCGAAAGTCGAACTGAAGACCGTGCAGGACGCGAGCGGCGTCGATGCCTGCATCAAGGCCGGACAATTCACGGCCGATCAGGTGATCGCCGTCATCGGCAAGACCGAAGGCAACGGCGGCGTCAACGACTTCACCCGCATCCTGGCCGACCAGGCCTTCCGCAAGGTGCTGATGAAGCACGGCAGCCGCAGCGAGGCCGTCGTCAACACGGTGCCGATGGTCTGGTCCGGCGGTTGCGACGGTGTCATTACGCCGCATGCCACCGTGTTCGCCCGCAACGACAAGAAGGGCCCGGCCGATAAGCTGCGCCTTGCCATCGGCACGGCCATGAGCGCGACCTTGTTGCCCGAGGACATCGGCCGGCCGGCCATGGTGGAGAAGGTCGCCGCCGGCGTGAAGGCGGCGATGAAGGATGCCGGCATCGCCGATCCGAAGGACGTGCACTACGTCCAGACCAAGACGCCGCTGTTGACCATCGATTGGGTGCTGGACGCGGAGAAGCGCGGCAAGACCGTTGCCTGCGAGGTGCACGAGTCGATGGGCGTGTCGAACGGCACCACGGCGCTCGGCATCGCGGTGGCGCTCGGCGAGATTTCGATGCCGAAGGCCGAGCAGATCTGCAAGGATTTGGACCTCTATTCGTCGGTGGCGTCCTGCTCGTCCGGTGTGGAACTCAATGAGGCGCAGATCGTGCTGCTCGGCAACGCGCCCGGCGCGGGCGGACGGTACAAGATCGGCCACTCGGTCATGAAAGATGCGCTCGACATCGACGGCATCTACGAGTCCATCCGTAACGCGGGCCTCGACCTCCCGGCCCGTCCACGATCAAGTGACCTCGGCGGCAAGCTGGTGAACTGCTTCATGAAGTGCGAGGCGGACCGCACCGGCCAGTTGCGCGGTCGCCGCCAGATCATGCTCGACGATTCAGACGTGTCCTGGCACCGCCACATCAAGGCGGCCGTGGGCGGGGTCGCCGCCGCCGCCATCGGCGACGCCGCCGTCTTCGTCTCCGTCGACGCCATGCACCAGGGCCCGCAGGGTGGGGGGCCCTGCATCGCCATTATCGATGCTGGGGAGTGATCCATCGGCGCGGCATGACCTTTGCTTGCAAACGAACGGACGCCGGCGCCCGCCGGCCTCGTGTGGGAATGGCTGGAAAGCCCAGCAAAACCGGGGAGTTGGTCACATGAACAGGTTCGGACGTTTCAGGCGCCAGATGCTCGGCGGCGGCCTCGCCGCCGTAGCGCTCGCAGCGCTGACGGGTGCTGCCAGCGCCCAGGCGGACAAGGTCAAGGTCGGCGTGTTCCCGATTTCCTCGTCGCTGCCTTACTTCGTGGCGATCGAGAAGGGTTACTTCAAAGAGGCAAACATCGAGCCGGAGACGATCAAGCTGATGGGCGGCCCGCCGAACGTGGCGGCGCTGATGACCAATCAGATCGAGGTCTCCGCGGTGCTCGTCACGCTGGAAGGCCTCAATGCCGACGTGAAGAAGCCGGGCGTGGCGATGTACATCGCGATGCACAGCCAGACGCCCGTCTATAAGATGGAGCAGTTCGTCATCCGCACCGAGCTGGCGGACAAGGTGAAGTCGCTGAAGGACTTCAAGGGTCTCAAGCTGATGTCGGCGCCGGGTCCGGCCAACCTGAACACCGCCAAGGGTATTCTCGCCAAGAACGGTCTCAAGGATGGCGACTACACCATCGACCAGCTCGACATGGGCCAGCACGTCAATGCGATGAAGGCCGGCACCTTCGACGGCGGCTATACGCTCGAACCCGGCGCCACCATCATGCAGAAGCTGGGGGTCGCCAAGACTCTCGAAGCCGGCGTGATCTCGAAATATATCCTCGGCGATGAGAAGGCGGATGCCTTCGCCGCGGGCTGTGCTTTCTCGACCGACTTCATCGAGAAGCGTCCCGACGTCGCCAAGCGTTTCGCCGGGGCTTGGGCGAAGGCTGTGGACTATATCAAGAAGAACCCGGAAGATGCCCGGAAGTATCTGGCGAAGAACACGATGACGCCGGACGATCTGGTCGATAGCGTTCCGATGCTCGGCTACACGATGGTCAAGGACTTCACGCCGGCGCAGGTCGGCTATCTGCAGAAGTTCGCGGACTTCGGTACCGAGATCGGCGTTGTGCCGGAAAAGATTGACGTCAAGAAGTTCATCAAGTCGTTCTGATCCGGCCTCGGGAGACTTTCGATATGAGCGCGCAGCACGCCCTTCGAGTTGAATCGGCGGGCGTGCCGTCGACGCCGCCGGTCGGCGGCGTCGGCAAACGGCCGCATGTCACCGTTCGGGCCTTAAGCAAGACGTTCGGCAAGACCGTCATCTACGACAATTTCGATCTCGACATCCCGCGCGGCGAGCTGATTTCCGTGTTCGGGCCGAACGGCTGCGGCAAGAGTACCTTGATCAACATGATCGCGGGACTCATTCCGGTCGATAAGGGCCAGATCCTGTTCGACGGGATGCTGCTCAGCGAGATCAAGTTCGGCTATGTGTTTCAGAACTACCGCGAGGCGCTGTTCCCCTGGATGCGCGCCTTCGACAACATTGCCTATCCGCTGAAGCTTATGAAGGTGCCGCCGGCCGAGCGGCGCGCGCGCACCGAGGCTCTGGTGGCGCGGCTCGGCATCAAGCTCGATCTCAATCTGTTTCCGTATCAGATGTCGGGTGGCCAGCAGCAACTCGTCTCGATCATGCGGTCGCTGGTGGTCGAGCCGGAGATTCTGTTCCTCGACGAGCCGTTCTCGGCGCTCGATTACGAGATGACCTTGTTCATGCGCGAGCAGCTGCAGCGCCTGTTCATGGATACCGGCATGACCATGGTGCTCGTGTCGCACGACCTGGAAGAGGCGGTCTATCTCGCCGACCGCGTGTTGCTCCTGTCGCGCCATCCGGCGCGTGTCGCCGACTTCACGCCGGTGACGGCGGCGCGGCCGCGCACGACGGTCACGTTGTCCGAGCCGGACTTCGTCAGCACCAAGGCGCATTGCCTCGATGTGTTCCAGCGCGAGGTGCGGCGGGCATGAACATGAAGCGCTTCGATAGTCTGCTGCCCATCGTTGGCGTCGTCGGCCTTCTGGCCATCTGGTCGGTTGCCACGGCGGCGCAATGGGTCGATCCGGTGCTGCTGCCGTCGCCGATTGCGACCTTCAAGGCTTTGTGGAGCGGCATGCATGGCGTGCTCGGCTTTGACTTCGTCAAGACGGTCTACCGCACGATCATGTCGACCTTGATCGCCGCGGTGATCGCCATTCCGCTCGGTATCGTGCTCGGCTCCTCGGAGCGGCTCTACCGCTCGCTGGAATTTGTCATCGACTTCTTCCGCTCGACCCCGGCCTCGGCCATGTTCCCCTTGTTCCTGGTGCTGTTCGGCGTCGGCGACGAGACCAAAATCTCGGTGGCCGCCTTCGGCGCGATCCTCGTCATTCTTTTCAACGTCGCTTACGGCGTGATGAACGCGCGCAAGACGCGGCTTCTCGCCGCCAAGGTGATGGGGGCGTCGCGCATGCGCGTGCTGTTCGACGTGATGCTGCTGGAGTCGCTGCCGCAGACCTTCGTCGGCTTGCGCAACGGCGTGTCGCTGGCGCTTGTCATCATCGTCGTTGCCGAGATGTTCATCGGCTCGCAGGACGGCCTCGGCCACAGCGTGTTCGAGGCGCAGCAACTCTTCGACATGCCGCGCATGTACGCGGCCATCTTCGCGGCGGGGGCGCTCGGATACGCCCTCAATCTGCTCTTCCTCACGGTCGAGCGCCGCTTCGTGCATTGGTCCGGAAAGTAAGCTCTCTCTCATGGCAAACGAAAGCCTCACCCGGAAGTCGGCCGGTGAACTGGCCGCGCTCATGCGTTCGCGCGAGATCACGCCGGTTGAAATCCTCGACGCGCATCTGGCGGCGATCGACCGCATCAATCCCAAGCTCAACGCCATCGTTACGCTTGCCGCTGAGCAAGCGCGCGCGGCGGCGCTCAAGGCCGGCGATGCGATCATGCGCGGCGAGGCGGGCGGTCTGCTGCATGGCCTTCCGGTCGGCATCAAGGACGTGACGCCGACGGCCGGTATCCGCACCACCTATGGCTCGCCGCTCTATAAGGACAATGTGCCGAGCGAGGACGCCGAAGCCGTGCGTCGGCTGAAGGCGGCGGGCGCCATTGTGCTGGCCAAGACGAATACGCCGGAATTCGCCGCCGGCGCCAACACCGTCAATCCGGTGTTCGGCGCGACGCGCAATCCGTGGAATACGGATCTGAGCCCGGCCGGCTCCTCGGGTGGCTCGGCGGCGGCGGTGGCCAGCGGCATGCTGCCGCTGGCGCAAGGCACCGACTTCGGCTGCTCGATCCGCATGCCCGCGGCCTTCTGCGGCATCGTCGGCATCCGGCCGACGCCCGGATTGACGCCGAATTATCCGATGCCGCTTGCCTGGGACCCGGGGCAGGTGCACGGCCCGCTGGCGCGCACGGCCGAGGACGCCGCGCTGATGCTCGATGCGCTGGTCGGCTTTAGCCGCCTGTCGCCGATTTCGGTCGCGCCGCCGTGGAAGAGCGCGTTCGAGGCGGTGAAGGCGAGTGGCGACGCCAAGGGCCTGCGCATCGCTTATGTCACCGACATCGCCGGGATCGGCGTTGACAATGAGATCGACGCGATCTGTCGCGCCACCGCGCTGTCGTTGCGCGATGCCGGCGCGAGCGTCGAGGAGGTTGCCTTCGATGTATCGGAGGGGAAGGGGCCGTATCAGGCGTGGCGCGGCCTGTGGATGGTCGGCCAGCAATACGCCAATCTCGACCGGCTGGAGCAGTTCGGCCCGAACCTGCAAGGCAATGTGAAGGCGGGTCTCAAGGTGACACCGCTCGATTTCGCCAAAGCCGAGCAGGAGCGTGCCAAGCTGTTTCTGCGCTTCCGCGATTTCTTCGAGCGCTTCGATCTCCTGCTCACGCCGGCCTCGCCGGTGAAGCAATATCCCGTCACGCAGAACTTCCCGACCGAGATCAACGGCAAGAAGTTCGAGAATTACACCGACTGGATCGCCGGCTCGTTCCTGATCACGCTGATGAGCCTGCCAGCCGGCAGCGTGCCCGCCGGCAAGACGGCGGACGGGCTCCCGGTCGGCATGCAGATCGTTGGTACTCGCTTTGAGGAACCGCGCATCCTGGCGCTGGCCAAGCTGATCCAGAGCCTGCACCCGATCGGTTGGCCGACCGCGGTATGAAGGGCAGGGTCCGGAAGTCAGCCTCTAACACGCTGAAACCACTGTAGAAGTGGGGCACCCCCTAGGGAGAGGTGCTCGGATTCACCTGAAATGACCCGCGCCTTGCCACAGCGCTTGCCAAGGTCCTGATGAATCCGGCAAAACGGCGCGGCGCGGGTGTAGCTCAATGGTAGAGCAGCAGCCTTCCAAGCTGAATACGAGGGTTCGATTCCCTTCACCCGCTCCAACGTTTTCAGTCACTTAGTGGGTGGTCACGGCTGAGGTACCTGACCCGGGGGGCACAACGGGGGTCACGGACAGTCGTCCTCCTCACCGCAGTATGCGCACCTCGCCCGACCGCCACCCCCCTTCGCCCTATCGCATTGGTCCGGAGCCGGAAAGGTGTGCTCTGTCCACTCGGCTGTGGACGCGCGGGCTTTCCCGCTGAGAGGGCG
>JANLJK010000416.1 GCA_029255525.1 Pseudolabrys sp. | reverse complement strand
GGGGCGATCCTGGCCGGCCTGATCGCGCTCGCGGGCGCGCGCGGGCGTTTCCCGGGGCAGGGGCCGTCGCCGGACGACGGCAGCCACGCCGCCCTCCATCATCATGGCGGCCACGATACGCATGCGCATGATGCGCACGGCCACGACGACCATGGTCACGGCCCGGTCGAGCCGGCCGCCGTCGGCTCGCGCACCGCGGAGCTGATCACCACGACGCTGTTGATGATCTCCATGATCCTGTCATGGATCGCCTTCGTGCAGGTCGGCTTCGGCCAGCACGACGTGCGCGTGCCGCTGATGACCTGGATCGCCGCGGGCGACCTCAAGGTCGAATGGGCGTTGCGCATCGACACGCTGACCGCTGTGATGCTGGTGGTGGTGAACACCGTGTCGGCTTTCGTGCACATGTATTCGATCGGTTACATGCACGAGGAGCCGTATCGCCCGCGCTTCTTCGCGTATCTGTCGCTGTTCACCTTCGCCATGCTGATGCTGGTGACCTCCGACAACCTGGTCCAGATGTTCTTCGGCTGGGAAGGCGTGGGTCTGGCGAGCTACCTTCTGATCGGCTTCTGGTACCAGAAGCCGGAGGCGAACGCGGCCGCCATCAAGGCCTTCGTCGTCAACCGCGTCGGCGATTTCGGCTTCTCCCTCGGCATTTTCGCGCTGTTCCTGCTGACCGGTGCGATCGATTTCGACACCGTCTTCGCGCAGGCGCCATCCTTGACCGGCAAGACCATCTTGTTCTTCGGCTGGCACATCGACGCGCTGACGCTGACCTGCCTGCTCTTGTTCATGGGCGCCATGGGCAAGTCGGCGCAGTTCGGCCTGCACACTTGGCTGCCGGACGCCATGGAAGGCCCGACGCCAGTGTCGGCGCTCATTCACGCGGCGACGATGGTGACCGCCGGCGTGTTCATGGTGGCGCGGCTGTCGCCTTTGTTCGAGCTCGCGCCGACTGCGCAGACCTTCGTGACCTTCATCGGCGCGACGACGGCGATCTTCGCCGCGACCATCGGTCTGGTGCAGAACGACATCAAGCGCATCGTCGCTTATTCGACCTGTTCGCAGCTCGGCTACATGTTCGTCGCCATGGGCTGCGGCGCCTATTCGGTCGGCATGTACCACCTGTTCACGCACGCTTTCTTCAAGGCGCTCTTGTTCCTTGGCTCGGGCTCGGTCATCCACGCGATGCACCACGAGCAGGACATCCGCAACATGGGTGGCCTGAAGGACCGCATCCCGTTCACTTATACGGTGATGATCGTCGGCACCTTGGCGCTGACCGGCTTCCCGCTGACCGCCGGCTATTTCTCCAAGGATGCGATCATCGAGGCCGCCTTCGTCGGCAAGAACTCGATGGCGCTTTACGCCTTTGTGTGCGTGGTGGCGGCGGCGCTGCTCACCTCGTTCTACTCATGGCGTCTGATCTTCAAGACCTTCCACGGCGAGCCGCATGACCGCGCGCACTGGAAAGCGGCGCATGAGAGCCCGCTGGTGATGCTGATCCCGCTCGGTGTTCTGGCGATCGGCTCCATCGTCGCCGGTCTGCCGTTCAAGGAAATCTTCGCCGGCCACGGCGTGGAGCACTTCTTCCGCGAGTCCTTGACCTTCGCCAAGGGCAACACGGTGCTGGATGACATGCACCACATTCCGCTGAGCATCGCGACGCTGCCGACCGTGATGATGGCGCTGGGCTTCGTCATCGCCTGGATCTTCTACATCCGCCGGCCGGACATCCCGGTCGAGCTCGCCCGCCAGCATCAGCCGCTGTACCTGTTCCTCTTGAACAAGTGGTACTTCGACGAGCTGTACGACTTCATCTTCGTGCGGCCGATGAAGTGGCTCGGCCGCGCGCTGTGGAAGGGCGGCGACGGCTGGCTGATCGACGGCTTCGGCCCGGACGGCGTGTCGGCGCGCGTGCTCGACGTCACGCGCAATGTGGTGCGGCTGCAGACCGGCTACCTCTACCACTATGCCTTCGCCATGCTGATCGGCGCGGCGGCCTTCATCACCTGGTTCATGTACTCGGTGCATTAACGGACGGATGCGACTTTGATGACCTTGAATTGGCCGATCCTCTCCGTCACCACCTTCCTGCCGATCCTCGGCGCGGTGCTCATCATGCTGCTCGTGCGCGGCAATGAAGGCCTCGCCAAGGGCACCGCGCGCTGGATCGCATTCTGGACCACCGTCGTCACCTTCGCGGTGTCGCTGTTGATGGTGTGGCGCTTTGATGCGTCGTCGGCGGAATTCCAGTTCGTCGAGAAGCAGAACTGGCTGGGCGTCGCCTCCTACCACATGGGCGTCGATGGCATTTCGCTGCCTTTCGTGATCCTGACCACCGCGCTGATGCCGCTCTGCATCATGGCGAGCTGGGTCTCGGTGCAGAAGCGCGTCAAGGAATACATGATCGCCTTCCTGGTGCTCGAGACCTTGATGATCGGCACCTTCTCGGCGCTCGACCTGGTGCTGTTCTATCTGTTCTTCGAAGGCGGCCTGATCCCGATGTTCCTCATCATCGGCGTCTGGGGCGGCCCGCGCCGCGTCTATGCCTCCTTCAAGTTCTTCCTCTACACGCTGGCCGGCTCCGTGCTGATGCTGCTCGCCATCATGGCGATGTACTGGCAGGCGGGGACGACCGACATCACGGTGCTGCTCAAGCACGGCTTCCCGCTCGGCCTGCAGCAATGGGCCTGGTTCGCCTTCTTCGCGTCCTTCGCGGTGAAGATGCCGATGTGGCCGGTGCACACCTGGCTGCCGGATGCCCACGTCGAGGCGCCGACCGCGGGCTCCGTCGTTCTGGCCGCCATCATGCTGAAGATGGGCGGCTACGGCTTCCTGCGCTTCTCGCTGCCGATGTTCCCGGAAGCGAGCCACATGTTCGCGCCGATCATCTTCACGATGTCCGCCGTCGCCATCGTCTACACCTCGCTGGTGGCGCTGATGCAGGAGGACGTGAAGAAGCTGATCGCCTATTCGTCGGTCGCGCATATGGGCTTCGTCACCATGGGCATCTTCGCCGCCACCACGCAGGGCGTCGCCGGTGGCATCTTTCAGATGATCTCGCACGGGATCGTGTCGGGCGCGCTCTTCCTCTGCGTCGGCGTCGTCTATGATCGCCTGCACACCCGCGAGATCGCGGCCTATGGCGGCCTCGTCAACCGCATGCCGATCTACGCCTTCATCTTCATGGTGTTCACCATGGCCAATGTCGGCCTGCCGGGCACCTCGGGCTTCGTCGGCGAGTTTTTGGCGCTGATCGGCACCTTCCGCGCCAATATCCCGGTCGCCACCGTGGCGACGCTCGGCGTGATCCTGTCGGCGGCTTACGCGCTGTGGCTCTACCGCAAGATGATCTTCGGCGCGCTCAAGCCGGGCCTGGAGAGCATGAAAGATGTCGGCTGGCGCGAGGCGGTGATCTTCGCCCCGCTGGTCGTGCTGACCATCCTGTTCGGCGTGGCGCCGAAGCCCGTACTGGACATGTCGGCGGCCTCCGTCGCCCAATTGCTCGACGGCTACAACAAGGCGATCGCCGTGAAGAAGACCGCCGAAGTGGTCCCGACCCAAGAGACGAGCGTGAGCACCGCGCGATGAACGAGTTGAACACCCTCCAGGCTTTCACGCCGCTCCTGCCGGAGATCATCCTCGCCTGCGGGGCGATGCTGATGCTCATGATCGGCGCCTATGCGGGCGAGCGCAGCGGCAATGTCGTCAACGGCCTGTGCATTGTCCTGCTGCTGGTCGCCGGCGCCGCGATTGTCTGGCTGCCGGGCGGCAAGACGACGATGTTCGGCGGCAGCTTCATCGTCGACGATTACGCGCGCTTCCTGAAGCTGCTGACCATCGCGGGCTCCGCCGGTGCGCTGATCCTGTCGCTGAACTTTCTCAGCCGCGAGAAGCTGGCGAAGTTCGAGTATGGCGCGCTGTTCATCCTGTCGACGCTCGGCATGATGATGCTGATCTCGGCCGGCGACCTGATCGCGCTCTATCTCGGCCTCGAGCTGATGAGCCTCGCGCTCTACGTCGTCGCGTCCTACAACCGTGACAACGCCAAATCGACCGAAGCCGGCCTCAAATACTTCGTCCTTGGCGCGCTGTCGTCCGGCATGCTGCTTTACGGCGCCTCGCTGGTCTACGGCTTTACCGGCACCGTCTCGTTCGCCGGCATCGCCAAGGCGACGCAGAGCGGCGCCAGCGTTGGCCTCGTCTTCGGCCTCGTGTTCCTGTTTGTCGGCTTCTGCTTCAAGATTTCGGCCGTGCCGTTCCACATGTGGACGCCCGACGTCTATGAGGGCTCGCCGTCGCCGGTGACCGCCTTCTTCGCCTCGGCGCCGAAGGTTGCCGGTATCGCCATCTTCGTGCGGGCCGCCATCGTCGCGTTCCCCGGCATCGCGCATGAATGGCAGCAGATCGTCGTCTTTGTGTCGCTCGCCTCGATGCTGCTCGGCTCCTTCGCCGCCATCGGCCAGCGCAACATCAAGCGCCTGTTGGCTTACTCCTCGATCGGCCACATGGGCTTCGCGCTCGTGGGGCTGGCTGCCGGCACGGCCGAAGGCGTGCAGGGCGTGCTGGTCTATATGACGATCTATGTGGCGATGACGCTCGGCTCCTTCGCCGTGGTGATCTCGATGCGCCGCGACGGCAAGCTCGTCGAGAGCATCGACGATCTCGCCGGCCTGTCGCGCACGCATCCGACCATGGCATTCTTCATGGCGATGCTGTTGTTCTCGCTCGCCGGCATTCCGCCGCTCGCGGGCTTCTTCGCCAAGTTCTACGTCTTCCTGGCCGCCATGAAGGCCGGGCTCTACACGCTCGCCGTCATCGGCGTGCTGGCGAGCGTCGTGGGCGCCTATTACTACCTGCTCATCGTCAAGATCATGTATTTCGATGAGCCGGCGAAGGGCTTCGAGCGGATGCCGGTGCTGCTGCGCCTCGTGCTCGGCGTCTCCGGCGCCATCAACCTGTTGTTCTTCGTCTATCCGGCGCCGCTTCTTGGCGCCGCGACGGTGGCGGCGAAGTCGCTCTTCTGACGCGCGCTCTTTAATGGGGCGCTTGCGTCCGTGCGTGATCCCGAAAAGTGGATACCGGTTTTCGGAAAAGATCACGCGCTGAAAATGAGATGAACCGCGAAGCCACGGACCTGGCGGGGGTCCGACACATAGCCTACGAAGCGCTCGGCTCGACCAATGCCGAGGCGCTGGCGCGTGCGCGTGCCGGCGAAAGCGGGCCTTTGTGGATCACCGCTGACACACAGACCGCCGGCCGCGGCCGCCGCGGCAGCGCCTGGATCTCCGCGCCCGGTAACCTCTATGCCACCTTGCTGTTGACCGATCCGTCGCCGAAGGAGACCGCGCCGCAATTGTCGTTCGTCGCCGCGTTGGCGGTGCACGACGCGGTCGCCGAATGCGCGGCGCAGCTCGGGCCGATGCTCAGCCTGAAATGGCCGAACGACCTGCTGCTCGGCGGCAAGAAGCTCGCCGGTATCCTGATCGAGGGCGAAAGCGAGCCGGCCTTCGCGGTCGCCATCGGCATCGGCGTCAACTGCGTCCATCACCCCGACGACACCCGCTATCCGGCGACCGATCTTGCGGCCGAAGGCGCCATTGTCGCGCCGCGGCAGATCCTGGCGGCGCTCTCCGCCGCCATGCAGCGCCGGCTCGGCCAATGGCGGCGCGGTGAGGGCTTTAGCGCTATTCGCACCGACTGGCTCAAGCGCGCCGCCGGGCTCGGAAAACAAATTCAGGTACGACTGCCGGAGGAAGAATTGAACGGACTGTTTGAAGGCCTCGATGAGGCCGGTCGCTTGCTACTTCAAGGCCCGGCCGGGCGCATCACCGTGACGGCCGGCGAAATTTTCGGATTGGGACAAAGCTGATGGCGCGCGGACAACAAGAACTGGTTTTCGCGCCTTTGGGCGGCGTTGGCGAGATCGGTATGAACCTGTCGATCTACGGCCTTGGCCCGGAGGGGCGCCGGCAATGGCTCGTGGTCGATGTCGGCGTGTCCTTCGCGGCGGAAGAGCATCTGCCGGGCGTCGATCTGATCTTGCCCGACATCCGCTTTTTGGAGGCCGAGCGGAAGAACCTCGCCGGCATCGTCATCACGCACGCGCACGAGGACCATTTCGGCGCGCTTCTGGAACTGTGGCCGAAGTTGAAGGTGCCGCTCTATGCGACGCCGTTTACGGCGGCGCTGATCGAAGCCAAGCGCGCAGGCGAGCCGGGCGCGCCGGAAATCCCGGTGACCGTGATCCCGGTCGGCGGTCGCTTCACCGCCGGGGCGTTCGACATCGAACTCGTCACCATGGCGCACTCGATCCCCGAGGCGAATGCGCTGATCATCCGCACGCCGGTCGGCAATGTGCTGCACACCGGCGACTGGAAGATCGACCCGACGCCGATTCTCAACGATCCGACCGACGAGAAGAAGCTGCGCGCGCTGGGCGAGGAGGGGTGCCTCGCACTCATCGGCGACTCGACCAACGCCATTCGCGACGGTCGTTCGCCCTCGGAAGCGGATGTCAAAAAGACATTGACCGAGCTGATCCGCAACGCGCGCGGCCGCGTGGCGGTGACCACTTTCGCCTCCAATGTGGGACGGCTGCGCGCGGTGGCTGAAGCCGCGCGCGCCGCCGATCGCGAGGTCGTCGTCGTCGGCCGTGCCATGGACCGCGTCGGCCACATCGCGCGCGAGCTTGGCTATTTCGACGGGCTGCCCGATTTCCGGCCGACGGACGCCTATGGCTATCTGCCGCCGAACAAGGTGGTGGCGCTGTGCACCGGCAGCCAAGGCGAGCCGCGCGCGGCGCTCGCTCGCATTGCCGAGGACCAGCATCCGGATGTCACGCTGTCGCGCGGTGACACCGTGATCTATTCGGCGCGCACCATTCCCGGCAACGAGAAGGCGGTCGGCCGCATCATCAACGGCCTGATTGAGCAGGGCATCGAGGTGATCACCGACCGCACGCATCTGGTGCACGTCTCCGGCCATCCGCGCCGCGCCGAGGTCGAGGAGTTGATCGGCTGGGTCAAGCCGCAGATCGTCGTTCCGGTGCATGGCGAGGCGCTGCATCTTCATGAGCACGCGTCGCTCGCCAAAAAGTGCGGCGTGAAGACTGTGCTCCAGTGCCGCAACGGCGATCTCTTGCGCCTCGCGCCGGATGCACGCCTGATCGACGAGGTGCCGGCGGGCCGTATCTATAAGGATGGGCGGCTGTTGGTCGATGCGCAGAGCCGCACCGTGGCCGACCGTAAGCGCCTGAGCTTTTCCGGCGCCGTGTCGGTGGCGTTGGCGCTCACCGAGAAGGGCGAGATGGTCGGTGATCCATCGGTGGATGTCATCGGTCTTCCGGAACGCGACCGCGAGGGCGCGGTGTTGCTCGAGGTCGTCTTTGGCGCGGTGATCGCGACGTTCGATTCACTGCCGCGTGCCAAGCGCCGTGATGCCGACGCGGTCGCGGAGGCGATCCGCCGCGGCGTGCGCGCCGCGGTCGCCGACCGCTGGGGCAAGAAGCCGATGTGCTATGTGCACGCCTTGGAGGTATGATCAAAATATCGGTCATTCCGGGTCCGCGCTTTCAGCGCGTCCCGGAATGACGGAGTCCAGAATGGCGGTTATCATCGGTGCGCCGGAGAGGGTGAGGGAAACATGATCGGTCGTCTCAATCACGTCGCCATTGCCGTGCGCGACATCGCCAAGGCCAGCGCCGTCTATCGCGATACCTTGGGCGCGGAAGTATCGGCCAAGGTGCCGCAGCCGGATCACGGCGTGTCGACCGTGTTCATCACCTTGCCGAATACCAAGATCGAGCTGTTGGAGCCGCTCGGCGACGGCTCGCCGATCAACAAATTCCTCGAGAAGAATCCGGACGGCGGCATTCACCACGTCTGCTACGAGGTCGACGACATCAAGGCCGCGCGCGACACGCTGAAGGCCCAAGGCGCGCGCGTGTTAGGAGACGGCGAGCCGAAGATCGGCGCGCACGGCAAGCCGGTGCTGTTCCTGCATCCGAAGGATTTCTGCGGTACCCTGGTCGAGCTTGAGCAGGCCTAACAATCCCGGTCATTCCGGGGCGCGCCGATAGGCGCGAACCCGGAATTCAGAAACAACTGTTTTTAGTGTGTCTGGATTCCGGGGCCACTTGCTTCGCGAACGTCCCGGAATGACGAATCGAAAAGAGACCTTCAATGAGCATCACCACCGTTCTGGCGATCTATTTCCTGATCTGGTGGGTGACGCTGTTCGCGGTGCTGCCTTGGGGCGTGCGCAGCCAGCATGAAGCGGGCGACATGGCGCCCGGCACCGATCCCGGCGCGCCGACGTTGAGCCGGATGGGCATGAAGCTGATCTGGACGACGGCGATCGCGACGGCGATCTTCGTGCTGCTCTACGTGGCCTATACGAAAGGGCTCATCCCTTACGATTGGCTCGCCGGGATTGCCGCGCCGCCCAGCCAGCGTTGAGTGGCCGCGCGCGCAAACACACAAGCGCAAGTATAAAAAAAAGAGCAGGGCGTCTTAGCCCTGCTCGTTTCGTTAGTGTCCCTAAGCCTCGATTCTTGTTGTTGTCGATCGAGGCGGCAGCGGGTTTATCGCGCCAAGGACTTGCTTCCCTCCCAAGACTTGGGCCGCACGCTGGAGCCGGTCTTGTCTGTCGAGCCGGAATCTCCACTCACACGGACAAGAACTACGCTAGCCGATCATCGCGGACCTGTCATCAGGAGACTGCAATCAGTGCGCGATATTTATCGGCGCGTCGAGCGCGATGGCGGAACCGGCATTGAACGTGATGGTGACGCGCACGATCCAGATGCCGCCCTCGGCAAGTGCGGCAGATGCACGCCAAACGCCTTCGCTTTGTCGCAGCGCAACATGCACCGAAGTTGAGCGTGCTGAATCCTTCGGCGGTTCGAACACAATTTGCACGTCACGCGCGTGAAAATCCGTCATTTCCTCGCGCATGACGCGAACTGTGATCTCGACTGTGCCGACACGGCCGGGATCGACGGTGACCTCCGCCATCGCGTCCGTGCCGTGGATGTGAACAAAAGCTGCGTCGGGCGGGATGCTTCTTTTGGTTGTATGCAAATGATCGGCGGGCGGCGTCATGCCAAGCACGGCGATGATGGCGAGTATGGCGAGGCCGACGACAGTCTCGGCGATGGTGGTGCGCGTGAGCGCATGCCGCGCGGCCGGCAGGCGCTGGGTGAGGTGGAAGCGGTTGACGGCGGCGAGGGCGAGCATGGCGGCGAAGAGCGCGAGCTTTGCGCTCAGCAGGCGGCCATAGGCGGTCGTCACGAGATCGGAGGGGCCGGCGAGCAGGTGCCAGCCGTTAATCAGGCCGGTCGCCATCAGGGCGACGACGCAGAGCAGGGCATTGCGCGCAAACCGTCGGGTGACGCGAACGACCAACGCCGCCTGGTCCTGGCCGCCGGCCAGCGTCAACGCGAAGGCCGGTAGCGCGCCGAGCCAGGCCGCGGCAGCCAGGAGATGGACCGCGTCGACGGCAATGGCACCGACACCCGGTGCGCTCGGCAGTGCCCCGGCATGGCCGGTGAATGCCGGTAGGCCGGCCAGCAGTGCGGCCGTGATCGTCTTGGCACCCCGCAGGTCCGGGACGGCGATCAGGAGGCCCAGGACCAATGCGGCCGCGAGCCGGACCATCCAGACCTGCCCGAAGCGGGTGTCGGTCAGCACCGTCCAGGCGCCGCCGTTGAGGCAAACCTCCGACACCGGTGCGCCGAGGATGTCCGCGGTCAGCCACACCAGCCAGGCCGCACCTGACAGCACCGTTACGACAAGCGCGCCCCAGGCCATGAGGCGTAGCCGCTTCTCCAGCGCCGGCGGCAACGGCGCTGCCAGCACCGCGAACCACACCGTGCCGGCGGCCAACAGGGTTGCCGCGATGTGGACGAAGCGCGTGACGATCAGCGCATCCATCACGTCACGGGCCGACCCGGAATTTGAAGTCGCCCTGCGAGCGGTGCGTATCGACCGACAGGACGCGCCACTTCACGGTGTAGGTTCCGGGCGTTAGCGGCTTCAGCCGCACTCGCAATTGCGCGGTGTTGCCGGGAACGCCGCCGGCCGTGCCGTCCTGCACGGCGACGCCCTTGGCGTCGCGCACCTCGATGCTGCTGAACTTGGCTTCAAGCGCCTCGGTGAACCAGAGCAGTATCTCCTTCGGCGCCTCGGCCGACGTGCTGCCGGCGGCAGGGACCGAGCGATCGAGATGCGCGTGCGCCTGGGCCGTCGCCGGCGCCCAGAGGGCGCCGACGCAGACGATCGCCAGAACGAGCCGATACCAACGCATGGTGACCATCCTCACTTCTTCGGCACGAGCAGCACCCCGGGCGCCGGTTCGTTTGCCGTTTCCTTGCCGTGGGCGGCGGGCGGATCGATCCAGCGATGCTCGCCCTTTTCGCATCCCTGCACGACCGGAAAATACAGCGTCTTGCCCGCCGGCAGATCGGCGGCGATGAACACCGACAGCACGAAGTCGTCGAAGAATGCGTTCGGCAGATTGCCGCCGCTCCAGATCACTTCCTTCACGCCTTCGGAAAAGGTCGCGCCGTGGAAGTAGCTGTAGCTCTTCTCGTAAGGGCCGCGCACGGTCTCGATCTGCCAGCCGGGCTTGACCATCGGTTTCACGCCGATGACGCCTTCCGGAATGCGTACCGAAAGCCGCACAGTTGGTGACTCGCCGCAGCCATGCGGCACGACGAACACCGCTTTGTAGGAGGCGCCGACCGGCGCCTCCCGTTGTTCGAGCGTGACGTGCGCCGCGGCGGGAAGCGCCGCCGCTGAAAGCGCCGTGATCAGGCAAAGTGTCGCTACAAACCATTTCATGATCGTTCCAATCCTTCAGTGATGATGGCCGGCATGACCGCCATGGCTGTCCATGGTGACCAAGCCTTCGAAGCGCGCGAACATTGCGACGCGGTCTGGCGCGATTCTGCTTTCGCTCTCGGCCAGTGCGGCGGTCAGTTGTCGTGCGGCGGCGTCGGCGATGCCGGCCATATGCAGCGCCTCTGTCTGCTTGAGTTGATCACCGGCGCAGAGCACGACGGTCCAGACCCCGGCCTTGTTGCGCAAGAGCGCGCGGCCACCCATGTCGCCTTGCGTCCAGCCGGCGATCGCGACGTCGGCAACGATGACGATCGGCCCGACGTCGACGCCATCGCCCGGTCTGTCCCACGTCGCTTTCATCACGTGGCGGATGGCATCGGCGTCAAGGGTCGCACGCGGTTGCGCGGCGGTCGCGGTCGCGGTCAGCAGGACCGTGGCCGCGACGATCAGATGTCTGAGATGCATGACATTCTCCTCACAGGCGGAAGCGAAGGCCGGCGAAGACGCTGCGGCCGGTGCCGGGATTGAACAGCCGCGAGCTGTCGGTTGCCCGGTCGATGATGCTGGTCGCGGCGATGTAAGTCGTGTCAGCGAGGTTGCGCGCTTCGATGTAGGCGCTGACGTTCTTGTCGTCGTCATAGACCGCCCTGAGGCCCCACAGCACATAGGACGCGGTCGTCAAGGTATTGGCGCTGTCGACGAAATAGTCCTGCGGCGTCCATTCGACATTCGGGCCGAATGAGATGCCGGACGGATGCTTGTACATCAGCTCCGCGCGCACATAGTGCGGCGGCGCGCCCGGCAGACGGTTGTTGCCGAAGGTGGCGTCGTTGTCGTAGCGGAAGTCGTTATAGGTATAGGCGGCGTGCAGCCATACGCTGTCGCGCAGGGTAGCGAGACCTTTCGCCACAGCGACGCCGAAGCCCAGCTCAAGGCCTTGATGCACCGTGCGGTCGGCATTGGTGACGTTGCAGCTACCGAAGGAGTTGTAGAAGCACTGCAGCTCGTTACGGATGTCGGACCGATACAGCGCGACGTCCCAGCTGTAGTCCGGCCGTCGTCCGCGCGTGCCGATCTCGTAGGTGGTCGCCGTCTGGGCTTTGATATCGTACCACGGCAGTACGGTGCCTCGACCTTCGCCGAAGCTCGGGGCCTCGCCGCTGCGGGACACGTTGGCAAAGATCTGCGTGTCGGGTGCAGGCTCCCACAGCACGCCGACTTTCGGGCTCCAGATGTCGTAGGTCGCGCGGCCGGCTTTGTCGCCCTCGGCCGTGTAGTTCACCGTCTGGTCGCGGACGGCATGCAGATATTGCGTGCCGGCGATCAGCGCCACCGACGGCACGACGTAGAACGAGTTCTCGATGTAGGCTGTGTAGTTCTCCGGTTTCTGAGTCAGCGATTTGGTCATCGCGCCCTTGTTGTCGCCGCTGTTCACATACTGGTCGGCATCGATGGTGCCGTTGAGGACATTGATGCCGGCGATAAGGCGGTTGCGATGCCCGGCAAGCGGCGCTTCGCGCACGATCCGTCCGAATGCGCCGTAGTCGTGATAGCGGTAGTCGAGCCACTGGTAGATCGGGTGCATCAGGTGGCGGTCGACGCCGGAAAGTCCGACATCGACGGTCGTATCACCGAAGCGCAGCGTGGTCTTGTTGGCGATGCGCGCGGTGTCGATGTTGCGCTGCCAGTCGTTGGCGACGTTAGCGGTCCACGCCGTCTGCGGGCTGGTCAGCGCGCTGTTCTTGTCGACCTCGCCGGGAATGCGCTGCCGCACGTGGTTGAGGTTCACATAGAAGCGCGTTTCGATATCGGGCGTGAACTGATAGCCGAAATTGGCGTTGACGCGCTGGGCGTGGCCGCCGCTGTGGTCGCGATAGCCGTCATTGGTCGCGTTCGAGCCGGTGATGAAATAGTCGAACGGACCGAAGGCTTTTCCCGAGCTCATCTGCTCGCGCAGATAGCCATAGCTGCCGCCGTCGATCCGGCTGTCGAAGACGCGGGCGTCGCGGCCGCTCGGCGTCACGAAGTTGATGGCGCCGCCGAGCGAGTTCGCGCCGTAGCGCAGGGCGTTGGCGCCCTTGTAGATTTCGACATAACGATAGGCGGTCGGATCGATCTCCTGGAAGTCGCCATAACCATCCGAAGTGTTGATCGGCACGCCGTCCATCAACAATTGGGTGCTGCGCAGATGGAAATTGCGCGACAGACCGGAGCCGCGGATCGACAGCCGGGTGTCGTCGCCCCATTTCGGCTGGGCCCAGACGCCCGGCGTGTAGTCGACGATATCCTTGATGGTTTGCGCCGGCGCGTTCTTGAACGCCGTGTCGGGCACGACCTCGACCGCGCCAGGCGTCTGCTCGATGATGCGGCGCGCGGTTTCGGTGTTGGGGGCCGTCAGCGATCCGGAGCCGCTGACGACAATTTCGGGAAGTGCCGCATCCTGCGCCCGCACGTCGTGAGGGAGAACGGCCGCAATGAGCGCGGCCGTACACAGCAGTCGCAGGCGGGCCGGCAGTTCGGGATGAGCAGGGCAGGCGGAAGCATTCGCACGCGATACACGCGCGCAGCCACGAAGGCTCGAACGAGACATGATGGAGATCCTTGCAACAATGATGACGGAAGCGCGGCCTTACGCGGCCGCGACGCTTCACGCCTGTTGCGGGGGACCTCGGGCGAGTTTCGGATCGGAGGTGACGCCTTCGCGCCGCTCGACGCTGGCCGGGTTGAGCGCGGCCAGGACGCGTTCCGGCAACAGCCGGCCGGCGATGATGACATCGGGGGTAGGCGGCGCGTTGGTGGCGCTGCACAGATTGCAGTGATCGCAGGCCGAGCTACGGGTCGTCTTCGGCCCGCCCGGCGACTCATCGGCCGGCGCGGTCGCCCCGGCACCGCTGTGGCAGATCACCGAGAAGGGATCGACGGGGCCGGCATTGGCGGCCAGCGGCAGGGCGAAGGCCCACAGCATGGTGTGCAGGGCGATCGCGAAGATCCCGAGCCACGTCACGCTCTTTTTCAGCCGTTTCGCCAAAACGCGCCCCGCCACCGATCGGAAAACCAGATTATGGACAAACCCGGTACCCCTTACTCCGCTACGGCGGACATTAAGTCAAACTTAACGCCTTGGCCATCATGGTAAACGCATCCTGAACGCGCCGGCCTCGCGGGTCCACAGCGTCATTCGGGCAGCGGGGGCGGGGGAGCAGGCTTGCATGTGCGGGTTCGCGGTGGCCGTGGATTGGCCGGATGCGGAAGTTGTCGTTTCGCGGTTGGTCCAAGGCATTCTGCATCGGGGTGACATCACCGATCCGGTCTTCGCGCCCAGCGCCACGACCGCGATGGGCACCCGGCGCCTGCGCATCGTCGACGGCGCGCACGGCACCCAGCCGCAAATGTCGTTCAACGGCAGGCTGGCCGTCTCGTTCAACGGCGAAATCTACAATCACGTCGCGCTGCGTCGTGAGCTCGAAGCGGGCGGCATTCAATTTCGGACTCATTCCGACACTGAGGTTGTGGCAAACGCCCTGCAGGTGTGGGGCTATCATGCCTTGAAGCGTCTCGTCGGCATGTATGCCTTCGTCGCGCTCGATATCGCCAGCGGCGAATTCCTGGCGGCGCGCGATCCCTTCGGCGTCAAGCCGCTCTATGTGATCCAATCGAAAACCGGCTTTGTCTTCTGCTCGGAGATGAAGCCGCTGTTGCGCACGATCGAGACCGGCGATGTGATGTTGCTGCCGCCCGGTTATGCGCTGTCGCGCAAGAATTGCGTGCGCTTCAAGTCGCCGGTGTATCCGCGGCCGGAGATGCCGATCGCGAACGATCCCAAGGTGCTCGATAAAATCCTCACTGAGGCGGTGCGTTCGCGGCTGCCGCCCGATCTGCCGGTGGCGACCATGTTCAGCGGCGGCATCGACTCGACCTTGATCGCGCATTACGCGCGCCGTTTCCGGCCCGAGGCGCCGGGCTATTTCGTCGGCAATACCGAAGCGCCGGACTTCCGCTATGCGGTGGATTACGCGGCGCAGACCGGCTTCGATTTGCGCATCGTGCCGTTTGATGCCGAGAGCGACGATACCTTCGATCAGATTGGCCGTATGGTCGAGATATCGGAATCCTTCGAGCCCAATCTGGTGCGTGTGGCGCTGTGCACGGCGCTGGTCGCGCGGCGCATGCACGACGACGGCTTCCGCGTCGCGCTGTGCGGCGAGGGCGCCGACGAATTGTTCTGCGGTTACCCGCCGCTCGAGGTCGCCTTCCACGACGGGCCGCCGCAGGAGGCCCGCGCGCTACGCGAGGAAGTGCTCGACCTGATGCACCGCGTGCCGCTGCAGCGCGTCGACCGCTGCGCCATGGCCTATCAGGTCGAGGCGCGCGAGCCGTTCCTCGATCCCGCGGTCGTGAACTACGCGCTCAGCCTCGACCCGGCCTCTTTCGTGCGCGATCTCAATGGTCTGCCGACCGGCAAGATGCCGCTGCGCGATCTCTACGACCTCTATCCGGACCATCTGCCGACCTCGATCCGCGACCGCACCAAGGTGCCGTTCGGCGAGGGCGCCGGGCTCGACATCAGCCCGCAGGAGTCCGGTTGGAAGCGGCGCTTCGAGGCGGCCATCTCCGACCGCGATTTCCAGGACGGCCGCAAGGAATTCATGGCCTTCAACGTGCAGACCAAGGAAGAGCTCTTTTACCTGCGCCATCTGGCCCAGGCGATGGATGTGACGCGCGTGCCGCATCTGCGCGACCGCGCCTGGATCTCCTTCTCGGTCGCCCAGCACGGCGAGAAGCTCAAGCGCTACGCCCACGCGAGCCTGTAACGGCCCATGCCCGGGCGTCCGTCGCAG
>JANLJK010000415.1 GCA_029255525.1 Pseudolabrys sp. | reverse complement strand
CTTCGCGCTCGGCTTCATTCCAGGGCGTGGCGAAGTTGCGCCGCACCAACTCGGGATAGACCTTGAGGAAGGCGCGGCCGACGTCCTGCGTGAAGGCGAAGGTCTGGTCCCAGTCGCTCTCGAGATAATCGTAGAAGATGCCGCCGATGCCGCGCATCTCGTTGCGGTGCTTGAGGAAGAAATAGTCGTCGCACCATGTCTTGAACTTGCCGTAGTCGGCGACGTTTCGGTGCGCCTCGCAGGGCGCGCGCATGGCGGCATGGAAGGCCAGCGTGTCGGGATCGTCCTGGGTGCGGCGCTTGTCGAGGACGGGCGTCAGGTCGGCGCCGCCGCCGAACCAGGCCTTGCTGGTGACGACATGACGGGTGTTCATGTGTACGGCCGGCACGTGCGGGTTCTGCATATGCGCGATCAGCGAGATGCCGGAGGCCCAGAAACGCGGGTCGTCGGCGGCGCCTGGGATCTCCTTGCGGAATTCCGGCGCGAACTCGCCGAACACGGTCGAGCAATGCACGCCGACCTTCTCGAATACCCGCCCGCGCATCAGGGCCATCATGCCGCCGCCGCCAGCGCCGCCGGTGTGATCGGTGCGGGTCCACGGCGTGCGCACGAAGCGGCCCGCCGGCTTGTCGGCAAGAGGCGCGGTGGCGGGCAGGGTGTCTTCCAGCGTCTCGAAGGCGGCGCAGATGTCGTCCCGCAGCGCTTCGAACCAGGCGCGCGCCCGAGCTTTGCGGCTGTCGTGATCCGAAGCGGTCTGCAGTAGGGTCATGGCCTTCTCATACTGTTGGCGGGGTCGAGATAGAAGGAAAGCCGCCGGTCTGCCGCAGCGCCTCGCCGGCGACCAGGGCGGCAGCGACCGCGATATTGAGCGAGCGCAGGCCTGGGCGGATGGGGACCCGCACCCGAACATCGGCCGCCCGGTGGACGGCTTCCGGAACCCCGGCGCTCTCGCGGCCGAGCAGGAGCACGTCGCCCGCGCCGTAGTGGTGGTCGAGATAAGAGTGCTCGGCGGCGGTGGTCAGAAGGACCAGGTTCAGGCCCTCGGCCTGCCGCCAGCCGTCGAAAGCGGCGAAGGAGGTGTGGCGGACGATCGTCACCTGGTCGAGGTAGTCCATGCCGGCCCGGCGGAAAGCTCGGTCGGTGACCGGGAAACCGGCCGGCTCAATGATATGGGCCTCGACCCCCAGGCAGGCGCAGGTCCGCAGAATCGTTCCGGTATTCTGGGGGATATCCGGCTCGTAGAGGGCGATCCGCATGGGACTCCGGGGTGGGTCTGGCCTGTCGAATGACGCGCTGCGGGAGGCCTGAAACCGCTTTAGACCAACGATTTGTGCACCCGTGCTACGCGGGCGCGATAGCGGGCTTGCGCTCGCTCGGCAAGGGTGCCAATAGAACGCCACCAAAGTAGCGCTTTCCTGCCGGTGGGAAGGATTGCCGCGAACCGGTCCGCCCCGCCAACCTGGGGACTTTTAGTCCTTGGGCTTCACGCCGCGGGCGGATGCATAAGCCAGCCGGAGGAGAGGGGCTCAAGACGTGACGACCGTGTCTTCGGCGGAGCACACGCGCCGCGATTTCCTTTACATTGCCACGGGCGCCGTCGGCGCCGTGGGTGCGGCTGCGGTTCTCGTACCGCTGATCGCGCAGATGAACCCGGACGCCTCGACGATTGCCGCGGGCGCCCCGATCGAGGTCGACCTCGCGCCTATCGCGGACGGCCAGATCATCAAGGTGTTCTGGCGCTCGAAGCCGATCTTCATCTCCCATCGTACGAAGAAGGAGATCGAGGAGGCGCAGAACGTCAATGTGGCCACCTTGCCCGACCCGGAGCCGGATTCGGCCCGCGTGAAGGCCGGCCATGATCAGTGGCTGGTCGTGATCGGCATCTGCACTCATCTCGGCTGCATCCCGCTCGCCCATCAGGGCGAATATGACGGCTGGTTCTGCCCGTGCCACGGCTCGCAGTACGATACCGCGGGCCGCATCCGCAAAGGTCCGGCGCCGAAGAATCTGCCGCTGCCGCCCTACGCATTTCTTTCCGACACCAAGATCCGGATCGGCTGATCCGCGACGGATTGTCTCTTTGAAGGTTCGATCATGAGCGGACATTCGACCTACCAGCCGCAGAATCCCGTTCTGCAATGGCTGGAGAAAAGGCTGCCGATCGGCGGTCTGATCCATTCCTCCTTCGTTGCCTATCCGACGCCGCGTAATCTGAACTACTGGTGGACGTTCGGCGGCATCCTGTCGTTCATGCTGGGTGTGCAGATCATCACCGGCATCGTGCTGGCGATGCATTACACCCCGCACGTCGACCTGGCCTTCAAGTCGGTCGAAGGCATCATGCGCGACGTGAATTACGGGTGGCTGTTGCGCTACCTGCATTCGAACGGCGCCTCGATGTTCTTCATCGCCGTCTACATCCACATCTTCCGCGGCATGTATTACGGCTCCTACAAGGAGCCGCGCGAAGTGCTCTGGATCCTCGGCGTCATCATCTACCTGCTGATGATGGCCACGGGCTTCCTCGGCTATACGCTACCGTGGGGCCAGATGAGCTTCTGGGGTGCGACCGTCATCACCAACTTCTTCTCGGCGTTCCCCGGCATTGGTGAACCCTTGGTGACGTGGCTGTGGGGCGGCTATGCCGTCGGTAACCCGACGCTCAACCGCTTCTACTCGCTGCACTACCTCTTGCCCTTCGTCATCGCGGGCGTGGTCGTGCTGCACGTCTGGGCGCTGCATGTCGTCGGCCAGAACAACCCGGCCGGCATCGAGCCGAAGTCCGACAAGGACTCTGTGCCGTTCACGCCTTATGCGACCGTCAAAGACGGCTTCATGATGGTGTGTTTCTGCCTGTTCTTCGCGTGGTTTGCCTTCTACATCCCGAACTATCTCGGCCACGCCGACAACTACATCCCGGCCAATCCGGCCGTGACGCCGGCGCACATCGTGCCTGAATGGTACTACCTGCCGTTCTACGCGATCCTGCGCGCCATCCCCGACAAGCTGCTCGGCGTGCTGGCGCTGTTCGGCTCGATCATCATCCTGGCCTTCCTGCCTTGGCTCGACACCTCGAAGGTGCGTTCGGCGCGCTATCGCCCGCTGTACCGCCAGTTCTTCTGGGTGTTCGTGGTGGTCTGCGTGCTACTCGGCTGGCTCGGCGCCAAGCCGGCGGAAGGCATCTACACGCTGATCGCGCAGGTGCTGACGGCCTATTACTTCGCGCACTTCATCATCATCCTGCCGCTCCTCGGCATCTTCGAGAAGACCAAGCCGCTGCCGAATTCGATTTCGGAATCGGTCTTGAGCGCGAAAGCGTGAGCGGGAGAACAATCATGATGAAGCGGACCATTCTCGCTCTCACCTTCGCCGGCCTCATGGCGGCTGCGCCTGCAATGGCGCAGGATCACGGCACGCCGCAGCCGCCGCGTCAGAAGTGGTCGTTCTCCGGCCCCTTTGGCAAGTTCGACGAGGCACAGCTGCAGCGCGGCTTCAAGGTCTACAAGGAAGTCTGCGCGAGCTGCCATTCGATGGAGATGGTGGCCTTCCGCAACCTCGCCGAAGCCGGCGGTCCCGGCTTCTCCGAGGCGCAGGTCGCGGCGCTGGCTGCCGAGTACAAGATCAAGGATCTCGACGACAAGGGCGAGGCGATCGAGCGTCCCGGCCGTTCGGCCGATTACTTCCCGTCGCCCTTCGCGAATCCGAAGGCTGCCGCGGCCGCCAATGGCGGCACCATGCCGCCGGATATGTCGACCTTGGGCAAGGCACGCACCTATGAGCGTGGCTTCCCGTGGTTCCTGATCGACATCGTCACCCAGTACCAGGAGCAGGCGCCGGACTACATCACGGCGCTGATGACCGGTTATGAGGACGCGCCGAAGGATTTCGCACTGCCGCCGGGGGGCAACTACAACAAGTACTTCCCGGGCCACGCCATCGCGATGCCGAAGCCGCTTTCGGACGGCCAGGTGACCTATGACGACGGCTCGCCGCAGACGGTCGAGCAGTACGCCAAGGATATCTCGGCGTTCCTGGTGTGGGCGGCCGAGCCGCACATGCTCGCGCGCAAGCGTGTCGGCTTCCAGGTCATGATCTTCCTGCTCGTGCTGGCCGGCCTGATGTACTTCACCAAGAAGAAGGTATGGTCGGCGGTGCACTGAGCCGCGACCTGCAGGACGTGATGCAAAGGGCCCCGTACGGGGCCCTTTGTTTTTGGGCTTGTTGATGTAGGCTGCCCGTTCAATTTCACTCCGTCATTCCGGGACGCGAGCGATAAGCGCGTTTACGCGCGTCTTCGACGCGCTATGGCGAGCGGGCCCGGAATCCATACGCCGCAGCACTTCGGATTATGGATTCCGGGCTCGCGCTTTCAGCGCGCCCGGAATGACGGAATGGGTGGCAAAGGCATCTCATGACCAAGTCCGTGCTCGGCATCATCGGCGGCTCCGGCGTCTACGATCTGCCGGGCCTTGAGAATGTGCGCGAGGAGCGCATCGCCAGCCCCTGGGGCGAGCCGTCCGGCCCATTGCGCATCGGCACCATGGCCGGCCTGCCGGTGGTGTTCCTGCCGCGCCACGACAAAGGCCATCGGCTGTCGCCATCGGACATCAACTACCGCGCCAATATAGACATCCTCAAGCGCGCCGGCGTCACCGATCTGGTGTCGCTGTCGGCCTGCGGCTCGTTCAAGGAGGAACTGCCGCCCGGCACCTTCGTGCTGGTCGATCAGTTCGTCGATCGCACCCACAAGCGCGAGAGCTCGTTCTTCGGCAAGGGTATGGTGGCGCATGTGTCGATGGCGCACCCGGTGTCGCCGCGCCTGCGCCTGCGCATCGACGAGGCCGCCGGCAAGGAAGACATAGCGGTGGTACGCGGCGGCACTTACGTCTGCATGGAAGGTCCGCAGTTCTCCACTTATGCGGAGAGCATGACCTACAAGACGTTGGGCTATTCGGTGATCGGCATGACCAACATGCCCGAGGCCAAGCTCGCCCGCGAAGCCGAGATTTGTTACGCAACCGTCGCCATGGTCACCGACTTCGACTGCTGGCATCCCGAGCACGATGCCGTTACGGTGCAGCAGATCATCGCTGTGCTGCAGGACAACTCGGAGCGAGCCAAGCGCTTGGTGGTGCGGCTGGCGAAGGATTTCCCGCGCGAGCACGAGCCGTGCCCGATCGGCTCCGACCGCGCGCTCGACACGGCGCTCATCACCGCGCCCGAGGCGCGCGACCCGGAGCTCATCAAGAAGCTCGACGCGGTGGCGGGCAGGGTGCTGAAACAATAAAGCGAGACCGAAAAGCCATGGACATTAAGACGATCGATTCCGACCTGCGCAATTCCATCCGTTCAATTCCGGATTATCCCAAGCCCGGCATCATCTTCCGCGACATCACCACGCTGCTCGGCAACGCGCGCGCCTTCCGCCGCGCGGTCGACGAATTGGTGCAGCCCTGGGCCGGCATGAAGATCGACAAGGTTGCCGGCATCGAGGCGCGCGGCTTCATCCTGGGCGGCGCGGTGGCGCATCAGGTCTCGGCCGGCTTCGTGCCGATCCGCAAGAAGGGCAAGCTGCCGCACAAGACGGTGAACGTCGCCTATGCGCTGGAATATGGCGAGGACATCATTGAAATGCATGCCGATGCGCTGGTCGAAGGCGAGCGCGTGGTGCTGGTCGACGACCTCATCGCCACTGGCGGCACCGCCGAAGCGGCGGTGAAGCTCTTGCGTCAGTTAGGGGCGGAAGTGCTGGCGGCCTGTTTCGTCATCGATCTGCCCGATCTCGGTGGCGCCGAGAAGCTGCGCAAGTTGGGCGTGCCGGTACGCACCCTCCTTGGCTTCGAGGGGCATTAACGTTGCGCCTCTGTCATCACCCGCGAAAGCTGATCACCTAGCATTCAGAGGCGTTGCCATTTAATGCAGGGCTGCGGCGTGCTGGATGCCCCGCTTGCGCGGGGCATGACAGTTGATGCTACTTCCGCCGTCGCGGCGGGGGCGGCGGAGGTGGCAGGCCGAGATCGCGCTGCCAGATCGTGCCGTTGTCGAACTGAATGATCATGGCGTCGGGCGTATAGACGGCGCCCTGATTCCATCTCTCGAACCAGATCCGCGTCGGTGAGAACCAGTCGAACCACGCGCGCGACGATTCCCCGGCCTCGTTCACGACATTGATGTCCCAGCCGTTCTGGGTCACGTAGGCCCGGCTGCCGATAAGGCCGTATCTGCAATTGGTGAAGCACTGGTATTTGCCGGTGAGATTGACCGGCTGTGCCGACGCTTCGGTGACGAACAGTGCAGCCAGGATGCCAACAACATACAATGATACTTTCATTGGAACTCCTCCATAGAAGTAAGGCAATGGCTGCCCTAGAAGCGGAGACGCGAGTCAAGAAAGCGACGGCTTGCGGCAATTTGCTTTTTACAATGGGAGGGCGTGCCGTCAGGCGGCATTGATACAAATCAATCGATACAATGGTGTGGGTCGCGCGCCTCTTCACATCGCACTGTGCGATCGATTGGAGCTAGCGCTTCGGCCCCCACGGACCGCTGCTGCCGAGATCGATTGGCGGTTCGCCCGGCAGGAACGGCTTGCCGCTCGTCTGCGCTTGCTCGGCGCCCCACGGACCGCTTGAAGTGCTGCCTTGATCCTGCTGCGGCACGTCGGCCCACGGGCCACCGGCCGAATTCTCGATCTGTGCCTGGTCGGACGGCGCATCGAGTGCAAGCGGGCCCGGATCGTGGCCGCCGGCATATTGCACCAGCGCGGCGACACGCGCATCGATCGACGGATGCGTTGCGAATAAATCGGCAAAGCCCGAGCGCGGATTGTCGATGCACATTTCCATCACCGCGGAATTGGCGGAGGCCAACTCCCCGCGGTTCTCGATTTTGCGTAAGGCCGAGATCATCGCATCGGGATTCTTGGTCAATTCGACCGCGCCGGCGTCGGCGAGATATTCGCGTCGCCGCGACAGCGCGAAACGGATGACGATTGACAGCACCCAGGCGACCACGATCAGAGCGATCGCAATGATGATGGCGAGGCCGGCCCCGCCTTTCTTGTCGCCATCGCTGCTCGATGACGAGCGGCGGCCGCCACCATAGAAGGCGCCTTGAAAGAATAGCCGGAAGATCATCTCGCCGAAGAACGAGATCACGCCGGCGATGACGACGGCGATCACCAAAAGGCGGACGTCGCCGTTGCGGATGTGCGTCAGCTCGTGGCCGAGCACGGCCTCCATCTCCTGGTCATTGAGTGTGCCCATCAGGCCGCGCGTCACGGTGATGGAATATTGCTTTTCGTTGAGGCCGGTGGCGAAGGCATTGAGCGCGTCATCATCGGCGATCTTCAGCTTTGGCATGGTGATGCCGCGCGAGATGCAGAGGTTCTCGAGTAGGTTATAGAGCCGCGGTTCCTCCTGGCGCGTCACGTCATGCGCGCCAGTGACGGCGTCAATCATTGCCTGATGAAATTTGTAGGCGATGGCGACCCAGATGATGGTGCCGACGGTTGCGAAGGGGGCTGCCTTGAGGAAGTCATAGGCCGCCGCACGCATCAGGTAATCGAGCGGCGCGTCGCCCAGCGTGACAACCTCGGCGATCAGCGCGCCGGCATAAACCAGCACATAGACCAGGAAGAACAGCCCGATCAGCAGTGCGACCGAGCGGCGTTTGTTGGCCTGGATATGCGTGTAGAGACCGTAGGCGGCCATTGTTTGCTCGACACTCTCCGCGTCATGGCCGGGCTTGTCCCGGCCATCCACGTCTTGGTTTAAGTAAGGCGTGGATGCCCGGCACAAGGCCGGGCATGACGGATGTGGTTAGTCGTCGGTCCAGCCTCCCTTATGGGGGAGAGTCAGAACTTCACGCTCGGTGCCTGCTCGAGTTGCGGGCGTGCGTCGCCGAGATCGAAGAAGGTGCGGTGCGTGAAGCCGAACATGCCGGCGAACAGCGCCGCCGGGAACTGCTCGATGCCGGTGTTGTATTCCTGCACGGCGTTGTTGAAGAAGCGGCGCGAGGCGGCGAGCTTGTTCTCGATGTCCGAAAGCTCGGACTGAAGCTGCTGGAAGTTCTGGTTGGCCTTGAGGTCCGGATAGGACTCCGACAAGGCGAACAATTGGCGCAGCGCGCCGGACAGCATGTTCTCGGCGGCGACCTTCTGCTCGACGCCCGGCGCGGCGATGGCGGCGTTGCGCGCCTGGATGACGGCTTCCAGGGTTCCGCGTTCATGCGCGGCATAGCCTTTTACTGTTTCAACCAGGTTTGGGATCAGGTCGTGCCGCTGCTTGAGCTGCACATCGACGTCGGCGAAGGCTTGGTTCACCCGCTGCCGCATGGCGACGAGGCTGTTGTAGATGCTGATCGCCCAGATCACGACGACGGCGATGACGCCGAGGATGATCCAACCGGTGGTGGACATGGTGTGGGGCTCCTGAAAGAGAAAAAACCGAATGGAACCAGACTAGCCCAGATGGGGCCGCCGCCGCCACGGCACGGGAGTTCCATGCCGCGCGGCAAGGAATTAGTCGCTGTTGGCGTCATTCCGGTTCACGGCGGGCCGGTCGCTTAAAAAAAAGCCCCGAGCGAGAAGCTCGGGGCTTTTTCGCCAGACGGCTATTCGGGGGGTAAGGGGGGAGCCGCCCGACTGAACTTACGGGTCATTAACGCCGCCCCTGCGGGTTGGTTCCTGGCCGATCGTGTGTTTCGAAGAAATTTTGCCGACACCAACTGTGCTGCCAGATCGCAGACATCGTGGCGGTGGTGCAACACCACTAGGCCATTGGCCGCGTCCGCAGCCGATGTCGCCACGCTGTCATCCCGTCGTCATGGGTACTCCCTAACCACCGTCCGGGACTAAGAAAATATGGGTTGGGGTCAAAATGTCGCGTTGGTTGAATGGTATAAGCCGTCACGCCTTGCTTGTATCTCTCGCCGCTTCCACGGTTCCGCTTCCGGTCTTTGCCGCCTCCTTCACCGTCAGCAATGGGCAGACCGTTGGCTCGCAGACCGTTGTGGGAACCGACACCGGCACGATCGAGGCTGGCGGTACCGTCTCGGCCACCACCGGTATCACCTGGACGGTCAATGGCTCCAACCCGTCGCCTGCGCCGGGCGTCACGATCGACAACTCCGGCACGATCATCGGTTCGACACGGGGTATCGATACGTCCGGGTCGAGCGTCCCGCGTAATATCACCGTTTGGAACCGCGCCGGCGCGACCATCACCGGCACTGGCAACGACGCCTTCCGCATCAATGGCGACATCGGCAGCGGCTCGGTAACCGTCTACAATTACGGCACCATTCTCTCCAACGGCGGTCAGGCGCTCGATTTCGACGCAATCACGTCGACCACCGGCACGGTCAACATCTTTAACTACGCCACCGGCATCATCAAAGCGACCACGGCCGATGCCATTCGCCCCGGCCAGGGCGGCATCGTGACCAACTACGGCCTGATCTATTCCGATGGTGCGGTCGGCAGCAGCAATGACGGCGTCGACTTCCAGGCTCATTCGGGCACCGTGATCAACAAGACCGGCGGCACCATCTCCGGTTTTCGCCACGGCATTACCACCGACAGCGACGTCACCGTGACCAACGAAGCGGGCGGCACGATCCTCGGCCGCAACGGCTCTGGCGTCGGCTCTGACGGCACCGGCACTGTCACCAACTATGGCCGCATCACGGGCGCCTACAATGGCAGCGGGACCGGTGACGGCGACGGCGTCGATATCGACCTTGCCGCTACGATCACCAACTACGGCATCATCGAAGGCACCGGCGCCGCCGGCTACAAGAACGGTCTTGCCAATGCCAGCGAAGGCATCTCCATCGGCGGCGGCACCATCCTCAACTACGGCGCCATCAGCGGCGCCAACGCCGGCATCATCGTCAACAACGACAGCAACCTCGACCGCAGCGGCGTTGCCGCCACCACGATCACGAATTATGGCTCGATCGTCGGCCTCTCCGGTTATGCCATCCGCCTTGAGAACAAGCTCGGCACCAGCGCCGACAACGACACCATCGTCAACTACGGCACTATCACTGGGAATGGCTCCATCCCTGATCCTACCGCGACCGTGCTGACCGAGAGCGGCACCGCCGATCCGGCCAATGGTACGCTCAACGGTGTCACTTATGCCGCCGGCTCCGCGCGCTTCATCCGCGGCGATGGTTCGGCGATTCAGATGGGCGAGGGTGTCGATACGCTGACGAACTATGGCACGATCATCGGCAACAACGGTCGTGCCATCAACCTGGAAGGTGGCAACGATACGATGGTCGTTATGGCCGGCTCCAAGATCGTCGGTCTGGTCGACGGCGGCGTCAACGACGGCGGTGCCGGCAACGTGCTGAAGTACTACAAGGTCGGTCTCACCGCCGAAAAGATCGTCGCGCTGCAGGCCGGGCAGACCGTCAATGTCGGCGGTACGCTTTACGTCAACTTCCAGAGCTTCGCCGACAGTACCACCCGTTCATTCTCGTCCTACGCTACCAACGCGCAGACCACGGGCGTCGCTTCGATCCTGGACAACGGCTCGACCACGCAGGCGGCGAGCCTCTCGACCCAGGCGCTCATCGATCAGGTTGCGTCCGCCAGCGACGTCAATGCTGCGCTGATGCAGCTCACGCCGACGGCGTTCCAGCGCTTCACCATGGTGGGCTTCAACAACGCCTTCCAGACCACGACCATCACCGGCAACCGCCTGTCCAATATGCGCGATGGCATCCTGGCGTTCGACGCTACCAACGTCGATACCGTCGCCGCGCTGGTGAACGGGGACGTGCCGCACACGGTCGGCGAAGCGGTGGCAACTGCTTATGCCGCCAATGCTCCGATGGCGCAGAATCCGGCCTTCTCGGCGCTTGCCAAGGCGACCGGCGGCATCACCAAGGCACCGCGCATGGTCGACAACGACACGCCCTGGGGCATGTTTCTCTACGGCAATGCGCTCTTCGCTCGCCAGAACGCCACCGCCACTGCGCCGGAGAGCAGGTTCAACGCCGTCGGCTTCACCGCCGGCGTCGACTACCGCTTCACCCCGGATCTGGTGCTCGGTCTGGTCGGCGGCTTCACCCGCACCAACGCCGATCTCGATACGTTCGGCTCGACCAGCAAGATCAACACTTGGTTATTGGGTGCCTATGGCACCTATTATCGCCAGAACTGGTTCGTGAACGGCGCCTTCATCTACGGCCGCAACAAATACGATACCAACCGCATCGCGCTCGGCACCTCCAATACGTCGAGTCCGGCGGGCGACCAGTTCGCGCTGCAGGGCTCGGTCGGTGTCGATCTGCGCTATGGCGCCTGGATCGTCACCCCGGAAGTCGGCGCGCAGTTTACCGCCGTTCGTGTCGACGCTTTCACCGAAACGGGCGCGGCGGCGTTGTCGGTCGATGCCGACAAGGCCGACTCGTTTCGCTCCAGCCTGGGTGCGCGCTTCCGCTACAATTGGCAGACCGCCTGGGGCTTGGTGACGCCGGAATGGCGCGTCAACTGGCAACACGAATTTCTCGACAAAGAGCGCGATCTGCGCGCGAGCTTCGTCGACCAGGCGCTGCCGGGCACCTTCTCGACGACAGCGGCCGGCTCCGGCCGCGACTTCGGCATCGTCGGCACCGGCTTCACCGCCAGCGTCGCCGAGCGCACGCAGATGACGCTCGGCTACGATTTCAAGTTCGGCGAGAACGCCTTCCAGGCGCACCAGGTGAGTGGGCGGCTGAGGCATGTGTTTTGACAATGATGGTCATTCCGGGGCGCTCGCGGTAGCGAGCGAACCCGGAATCCAGGGGTCACATATGCGCTTGTTAATTGTTCTGGATTCCGGGGGCGTGTTCTTACGGACGCGCCCCGGAATGCCGGCGTAAACTAACCCGCTTCGCGGAACCGCACGGCGGCTTCGAGGTCCACCGATACGAGCTGCGACACGCCGCGTTCGGCCATGGTGACGCCGTAGAGCCGGTTCATCCGCGCCATGGTGATCGGGTTGTGTGTGATGATCACGAAGCGGGTGTCGGTCGACTTGGTCATCTCGTCCAGGAGGTCGCAGAAGCGTTCGACGTTGTGGTCGTCGAGCGGCGCGTCGACTTCGTCCAGCACGCAGATCGGCGCCGGATTGGTGAGAAACACCGCGAAGATCAGCGCCATGGCGGTGAGAGCCTGCTCACCGCCCGACAGGAGCGACAAGGTTGCCGGCTTCTTGCCCGGGGGCTTGGCCAGAATTTCGAGACCGGCTTCGAGCGGATCGTCGCTTTCAATCAACTGCAATTCGGCGGTGCCGCCGCCGAAGAGCTGCGTGAACAGGTGCTGGAAGTGCTTGTTCACTTGTTCGAACGAGGCCAGCAGGCGTTCGCGTGCTTCCCGGTTGAGACTCTGGATGCCTTGGCGAAGCTTGCCGATCGCTTGGACCAGGTCGTCGCGCTCCGACGTCAGCGAGGTATGCTGCGCTTCGACTTCCTGTAACTCTTCGTCGGCGCGCAGATTCACCGCGCCGAGGCGCTCACGCTCGCGGCGCAGACGGTCCAGCGTCGCCTCCGTCTCGGCCAGATCGGGCATGGTGTCTTCGGGCTTGAGCTCAGCGAGTTCGGCTACATTGGCCGGCTCGACCTCGAGCATGTCGTGGATCTCACGCGCGATGTCGGTAAGGCGACGCCGCGCGGCCTCGAAGCGCTCCTCGGCGCGGGCGAAATCTTCGCGCGCGGTGCTGGCCGCTTCCAGCGCAGAGCGGGCGTCGCGGTCGGCTTCGGCGAGGTTGTTCTCGGCTTCCTGCAGCCGGTCGGCGCAGGCGCGGCGGTCGGCTTCGGCGAGCTGTACTTCGCTGATCAGCGCGTCGCGCTGCTCGGCAAAAGCTTCTGGCGCATTGGCGAGTTCGCCGCGCGCGGACTGCGCCTCGGTCATACGCTGCTCGAGCGTGGCGAGCTGGTTGCGCGCGCCTTCCTGGCGCTGCATCGAACTCGCCTGATCGGCGGCCAAAGCCTTCAGGCGGCGGTCGGCGAGTTCGGCTTCGCGCACGATGGCCTGTTGTTCGGCGCGCATCTCGGCAAGCGTGGCGCGCTTGGCGGCGATGTCATCGCGCACCAGCGACAGTTCCACTTCGAGGTCGGCTGCCGGCGACAGCGCGGCGAGGGCGGTTTCCGCCTCGTTCTTGGCGGCGGTGGTCTCGTCGCGGTTGGCGGCGATACGGGCCTGCGCTTCGGTGAGCGCCGACTTGCGGGCGGCGTGGCGGTTGCTCTCGCGCTCGGCCGCTTCGTAACGGTCGCGTGCACTGGAGACCTCGCGCTGGCGTTCGCGTGCGGCAGCGCGGGCTTCAGTTTCCGCGCCGGCGGCCGCGCGCAGCGCCTGGTCGGCCATTTCGGTCGCGGTGCGGGCGGCTTCTGCCTCGGCACGCGCGATCTCCAGCTCGGACTCGATGTCGGCGAGACGGGCACGTTCGGCGAGACGTCGGGCGGCACCGGTCGGTGCGTGCGCGGCGGCGGCGAAGCCGTCCCAGCGCCACAGGTCGCCTTCGACGGATACCAGACGTTGGCCGGGCTTGAGCAGTGCCGCGAGCCGCGGCGCGTCGGCGCGTTCGATGACGCCGATCTGGTTCAGGCGGCGGGCGAGTTCGTCCGGCGCCAGGACATGCTTGGAGAGCGGCTCGACGCCTTCCGGCAGCGCCGGGTCGGCCGGATCGACGGCCGCGCCCATCCAGCGCATCGGCGCGGTGGGATCGACCGGCGCGTCGAGATCGTCACCGAGCGCGGCACCAAGCGCTTTCTCGTAGCCCTTGTCGACGGCGACGTTATCCATCACCGGCGGCCACAGGTTTTTGGTCTCGACCGCGAGCACCTTCGACAACGTCTTGGCTTCGGTCTCCAGCCGCTGCACGCGGCGCTCCGCTTCGCCGAGCGGCGAACGGGAGGCTTCCAGCGTCTGGCGCGCGTCCTGATGCGCGGCTTCCGCCGCGAGCGCGGCGGCATCGGCGGCGGAGACGGCGGCCTGTGCTTCCTCGACGGCGGCGGTGAGCATCGGGAGGTCGGGACCATCGGTCGCCTGCAGGGCCGAAAGCTCGCGCTCGATCTCGGCCATCTCGCCTTCGAGGCGCGCAGCGCGGGTCGAGTGCTCGCGCACCACGTTCTCAAGCTGATGACGCTGCGCGGTGAGGTCGGCGAGCTTGGCGGTCAGCTCGGAGAACACCTTCTCCACCGCGGACAAGGCCGCATCGGCTTCCGCGACCTTGGCATCGGCGCCGGAGCGGCGGCCGGCATTGGCATGCGCTTCGGTGCGAATGGTTTCTTCTTCCGCGGCGATGCGTTCGATCGCTTCTTCTGCGTCGGCGACGAGCTGTTGCTCGCGCTGCTGGTCGGCCGCGAACTGCACTAGGCGCTTGTCGAGCTCGGCAATGCGGTCCTTGGCGCGCTGTTCTTCGCGGTCGAGATCGGCGAGCGCCATGTTGAGACGATGCAGCGCGGCGCCAGCGGCGGCCTCGGCTTCACGCAGTTCGGGCAGCGACGCGGAGGCCAGCGTCTGGCGCTTGGAGGCTTCCGCTTCCGCTTCGGTACGCGCGGCGACTTCGCGCACGCAGGTGTCCTTGGCGTGCTCGGCCGCGACGACCTCAATGCTCGCCGCCGACCAGCGCAGATGATAAAGGGTGGCTTCCGCCTTGCGCACCTGCGCCGACACGGTGCGGTAACGCACCGCCTGCCGTGCTTGCTTCTTCAGCGCTTCCATCTGCGTGGTGAGTTGGCCGATCACGTCCTCGACGCGCAGCAGATTGTTTTCGGCCGCCTTCAGGCGCAGTTCGGCCTCGTGCCGACGCGCATGCAGGCCGGCGACGCCGGCGGCTTCTTCCAGCACGCGGCGGCGCTGTTCGGGCTTGGCCTGGATGATCTCACCGATGCGGCCCTGGTGCACGAGCGCGGGCGAGCGCGCGCCGGTCGAAGCGTCGGCGAATAGGATCTGTACGTCGCGCGCGCGCACATCGCGGCCGTTGATGCGGTAGTTCGAGCCGGACTCGCGCTCGATGCGCCGGGCGATTTCCAGCGCGTCGGTATCGTTGAAGGCGGCCGGTGCCGCGCGCTCGGAATTGTCGATCGAGATCGCCACTTCGGCGTTGTTGCGGGCGGGCCGCGAATTGTTGCCGTTGAAGATGACGTCGTCCATCGACGCCGCGCGCATCGACTTATGCGAGCTTTCGCCCATCACCCAGCGCAGCGCTTCAACGAGATTGGACTTGCCGCAGCCGTTCGGTCCGACCACGCCGGTCAAGCCCGGCTCGATCATGAAATCAGTCGGCTCGACGAATGTCTTGAAGCCCAAGAGGCGCAACCGGGTGAATTTCATACTTCAGGCCTCGTACTCTTGAATGTGTCTGATCCCGGCGAAAAACCGACTGGCGTTTTTCACTGGATCAGGTGCGCCGCGGAAAGTGCCCGTCATCCCGCCAGCTTTTGGAGAAGACAGTCGAGCGAACCGCCTCAACAGGCGTCGGCTTGGACATATGACCAGCTGCCGCATTGGCGGGGAGAATGAACAGACGGGCCCGCTTGAGCAACTGCCGCGCGCGAATCGGCGGCGGTTTTCCAGATATTTCGCGGCGTGGCGCGGCGGAAATAGGGCGCGGCCCGTCGGTGAAAAGTCACGGACGGGCCGAAAACAGCGTGTTTTAGGACTTCAGGAGCGGGTCGATGGCCTTGGCCATCTCGTCGATCGACATGGCACCCGGATAAGACGTGCCGTTGATGAAGAAAGTCGGTGTGGATTGCACCTTGAACTGCTTGATCGCGCGTTGACGGATGCTCTCGATGCCGTCAAGGACAGGCTGATTCGCGAG
>JANLJK010000414.1:11131-16053 GCA_029255525.1 Pseudolabrys sp. | reverse complement strand
GCCCTTGCGGACGAAGCCGGATCATCGGTGATGATCGGAAAGTGGCCGGAATATAGGGGTAAGCCCCTGTTCACGCAACCTTCCCGGCTTGACAGGGCGGTCCGGCGCAGCCATGTCCGGGACACAATTTCGCGCCAAACGCGCGGTTTGAGGACACCATGGCCATGGGCCAAGAAACCGGCCGAGAAAAGCCCCCACTGAAGGTGCTGCTGTGCTCCCCGCGCGGATTTTGCGCCGGGGTGGTCCGCGCCATCGAATCGGTGGAGCGGGCACTCGCCATCCATGGAGCACCCGTTTATGTGCGCCATGAGATCGTCCACAACCGTTACGTGGTCGACAGTCTGCGTAAGAAGGGCGCCATCTTCGTCGAGGAGCTGAACGAGGTTCCCGACGATGGGGCGCCGGTCATCTTCTCCGCCCATGGGGTTCCCCGCGAGGTGCCGGAGGAAGCCCTGCGCCGCCGCCTCTTGGCGCTTGACGCCACCTGTCCCCTGGTCACCAAGGTCCACCGCGAGACTGAAATCCACTTCAAGCGCGGCCGCGAGATCATCCTGATCGGCCATGCCGGCCACCCGGAAGTCGTCGGCACCATGGGTCAGTTGCCCCCCGGCGCCGTGACGCTTGTGCAGAGCATTGATGAGGCCGACCGCTTCGTGCCGCGCAACGAGGACAACCTCGCTTTCGTGACGCAGACCACTTTGTCGGTCGCCGACACCGCGACGATTGTCGAGCGGCTCAAGCAGCGCTTCCCGTCCATTATCGGTCCGCACAAGGAAGACATCTGCTACGCCACCACCAACCGCCAGGAGGCCGTGACGCGCGTCGCGCCGACCGTCGACGCCATGGTCGTGGTGGGTTCGCCGAACTCGTCCAATTCGCAGCGCTTGAGAGAAGTCGCCGAACGCGCCGGCTGCCCGCGCGCCGCTTTGGTTGAGCGCGCCGCCGCGATCGATTGGGGCATGTTCAGCGGCATCAGCAGCCTCGGCATCACCGCCGGCGCCTCCGCCCCGGAAGTGCTGGTGGAAGAGGTCATGGACGCCTTCGCGGCGCGCTATGAGCTCATTGTCGAGACTGTGACTGCCGCCGAGGAAGACATGTTCTTCCCGCTGCCCCGCGCCCTGCGGGAGACCCAGGCGGCGGAGTAGCGCTGTCATGGCGGTTTACACCGACGTCACGGCGGAGGATCTTTCCCGCTTCCTGGCAAGCTATGCCATCGGCGAATTGCTCTCCTACAAGGGCATCGCCGAAGGCGTCGAGAATTCGAATTTTCTCGTCCACACTTCGACCGGCCATTTCATCCTCACGCTGTATGAGAAGCGCGTGGCCGAGGGCGATCTGCCGTTCTTCCTGGGGCTGATGGAGCATCTTGCCGCGCGCGGCCTGAACTGCCCGCAGCCGGTGAAGAATAAAGATGGCGGTATGCTCGGGCGCATCGCTGGCCGTCCCGCCGCCATCGTCACCTTCCTCGACGGCATGTGGCACCGCAAGCCGACCGCTGTGCATTGCGCCGCCGTCGGTGAGGCATTGGCCAATCTGCATCTCGACGGCGCCGACTTCCCGATGACGCGGCCGAATTCTTTGTCAGTCGGCGGCTGGCGGCCGCTATTTGAGCATGCCGGCGCGCGGGGCGACAGCGTGCGGCCCGGCCTGTGCAACGAGATCGTTGGCGAGCTCGATGTGCTGGAGAAGGCGTGGCCGCGCGGTTTGCCGCAGGGCGTCATCCATGCCGACCTGTTTCCGGACAACGTGTTTTTTCTCGGCGACGCGCTGTCGGGCCTGATCGATTTCTATTTCGCCTGCACCGACACGCTCGCATACGATGTTGCGATCTGTCTCAATGCCTGGTGCTTCGAGCCGGATCATTCTTACAACGTTACCAAGGGCCGCGCGCTTTTGAACGGTTACGGCAAGGTGCGTGCGTTGACGGCGGCGGAGCGCGAGGCGCTGCCGATGCTGGCGCGCGGCGCGGCGATGCGCTTCCTGCTGACGCGCTTGGTCGATTGGCTGGCCGTGCCGGAAGGCGCGCTTGTGCGGCCGAAAGACCCGCTCGAATATCACCGCAAGCTGCGCTTCCATCAGGCGGTGAAGAGCGCTGCGGATTACGGGCTATCCTGATGTCGGAACAACACGTCACCGTGCACACCGACGGCGCGTGCTCGGGCAATCCCGGGCCGGGCGGCTGGGGCGCGATCCTCACCTTCGGCGATCATGAGAAAGAGCTCATGGGCGGCGAGGCGCACACCACCAACAACCGCATGGAATTGATGGCGGCGATCGCCGCGCTGGAAGCCTTGAAGCGTCCTTGCGTCGTCAACCTGCACACCGACAGCCAGTATCTGCGCAACGGCATCATGAGCTGGATCCACTCATGGAAGCGCAACGGCTGGCGCACCGCCGACAAGAAGCCGGTCAAGAATGTCGATCTGTGGCAAAGGCTGGATGCGGCGCTTAGCGCGCACACCGTGCATTGGCACTGGGTGAAGGGCCATGCCGGCCACGCTATGAACGAGCGGGCCGATCAACTGGCGCGCGATGGCCTGGTCGCCGCGCGCGCCGGCGCCAAAGGCGCGATGAAAACCCAATAGTCATTCCGGGGCCGGCCGAAGGCCGGAACCCGGAATCCAGAAATCAGTCCTGGTGATGGTGCTGGATTCCGGGTTCGCCGCTACGCGGCGCCCCGGAATGACAGGTTGTTACAACTGCCCGAGCAGCGTCTGGCCGCCGGAGATTTCGCACTTGCCCGGCGCTTCCTCGATGTTGAGCGTCTTCACGACGCCGTCTTCGACCAGCATCGAATAGCGCTTCGAGCGGATGCCGAGGCCGCCGCCGGACGCGTCCAGCTCCATGCCGATCGCCTTGGCGAAGTCGGCGCTGCCATCGGCGAGAAAATCGATCTTGCCGTCGCCGCCGGTCGACTTGGCCCATTCCTTCATGACGAAGGGATCGTTGACGGCGGTGACCGCGACGGTGTCGACACCCTTGGCTTTGAAGGCGTCGAGATTGTTGAGGAAGCTCGGCATGTGCAAGTTGCTGCAGGTAGGCGTGAAGGCGCCGGGCACCGCGAACAGCGCGACCTTCTTGCCCTTGAACACCTCATCGGTGGTCTTGGGCGCGGGGCCTTGCGCGGTCATCACGCGGAATTTCGTTTCGGGCAGGCGATCACCGACCTTAATCGTCATGGTGTCCTCGTTGCTCTGGAGGTTGTTGCGGTTGTTGGCGGAAGCTTATGTCGTCCGTTCTCCCGGAGCGGTAATTACGCCCTCCGGCCGCGTTAGTCGAGCCGCGTCGTCACCTCGTAGGCGCCTGTCGCGGTGACCACGGTGAAGGTCAGCGCGAACGCGGCCTTGGGATCGACGCCGCCCGGCAGGCCGTCGAGCACGAACGAGAAATGCTGGCGTCCGGCCGGCGCGCCTTGCGCAGGCTGCGGGATCGGTAGCGCCCAGTCCGGCGTCGGGCCTTCGGCGAACAGCGCGACGGCTTTGCCGTCCGGCGCCGCCAGATCGACCATCACCAGCGGCTTGGCATCCGTCGTGACGCGCTTGGCCCGCAGGTCGAGCGAGGTCGCGGCGGCCGGCTTCGGGACCAGAGTCTCGGCCGCGATCAGCGCGCCATCCTGCGTGCTCGGGCTTTGTGACACGGTCAACTCCGCCTTGCCCTCAGCCGGCACGCACAGCTTCTCGCACACCGCGTATTCGATCTTGAGCTTGAGCGTCACCGGCTTGCCGGCCTGCTTCGGCGTGACCTGCACGGGAAAGATCACCGCGTTCTCATAGCCTAGCGACTGGCCGCCGCTGTCGCTGTGCACGCGCGGTGCTGGATACAGCACCTTGGCGGATTTCAGATTGTCGGAGCCGGCGAAATCGAACCGCGGCGGTACGCCGGCGTCGCCCGGATAGCGCCAATAAGTGTGCCAGCCCGGCTGCAGCTTGATCTCGATCCCGGCCCGCAGGGACGGCGTCGCAGCATCGTTGCTGCCGGCGATGAGCCGCACCGCCGAGCGCGTGTCGTTACTCCACGCCGACGCGTCCGCCGCCAGCGCGGAATTGGCCAGCAAGAGGACGAAGCCGCCGGCCGCGAATGCCTTGATCAGTGTTTGTCGCGTGTCGTTCATCGCCGTTGGGTCTACTGGGTCGGTGCCGGGCGCACCACTGAATTCATCGTGAGCACGCTGTGAGGCGATCTTAAGCAAAGCGGTCTGCCGTCACAATTTTCCGCCTTGAATATGACACGGATCGCTTGAAACCTCTGGTCACAGGCGTCGTTTGCAAAGGCAGACCGATCAGGTAACCTTTCGCCATGAAGATTTCGCGCAATACCTCGGACGAGCCGTCCGGCCGCGGCTACCTCGATGGCCAGATGCTCATCGCCATGCCGGCCATGAGCGACGAACGCTTTGCGCGCTCCGTCATCTATGTTTGCGCGCATTCCACTGAAGGCGCCATGGGCATCGTCGTCAACCAGCCGGCGCAGAACATCAAGTTTCCCGATCTGCTCGTCCAGCTCGAGGTCATCCCCGCGGGCGAGCGCATCCAGCTTCCCGATCAGGCCGAGGATGTGAAGGTGCTCAAAGGCGGCCCGGTCGAAACCGGCCGTGGCTTCGTGCTGCACTCGGCGGATTTCTTCATCGAGAACTCGACGCTACCGATCGACGACGGCATCTGCCTCACCGCGACGCTCGATATCCTCAAGGCGATCGCGCGCGGCGACGGGCCGTCGAAGGCCATCCTCGCGCTCGGTTATGCCGGCTGGGCGCCGGGCCAGCTCGAGGAGGAGATTCAACAGAACGGCTGGCTGCATTGCGCCGCCGACCGCGAGCTGATCTTCGGCCGCGATGTTGAGCACAAATACGAGAAGGCGCTGCGCAAGATCGGTATCGATCTGGCGATGCTGTCGAACGAAGCAGGACACGCGTAAAGCACTTC
>JANLJK010000414.1:0-11031 GCA_029255525.1 Pseudolabrys sp. | reverse complement strand
CATCGAACGGGCTTGGTTCTGGATTCCGGGTTCGCGGGCTAAAGCCCGCGCCCCGGAATGACCGGTCTAGCTACTCGGACGCGATCGCCTTGAGCACCGGCCGGCGTTGCGGCTGTTCACCCAGAAGGTTGCGGGCGTCTTCCGCGCTCATCGGCTCGCCGAAGGCAAAGCCCTGCGCGTATTCGCAGCCGAGCTGATAGAGCTCGACCGCATCGGAGTCCGTCTCCGCGCCTTCCGCCACCACTTCCATGCCGAGGTCGTGCGCCATCGAGATGATCGAGCGCAGGATCACCGGCCGCGTGCCGCGCGAGGTCGTGCGCACGAAGGACTGGTCGATCTTGATGGTGTCGAAGGGGAAGCGCTGCAGATAAGCCAGCGACGAATGGCCGGTGCCGAAATCGTCGAGCGACAGGCCGGCGCCCAGTTCCTTGATGCGCGTGAGCATCTGCGCCGCGTGCTCGGGGTTCTCCATCACCAGCGACTCGGTGATCTCCAGCTTCAGCGTGCCGCGCGCCAACGGCGTGCGGCCCAAGACGCCGCGCAGGTCCTGAATCAGGTCATGGCGCAAGAGCTGCCGCGAGGAAACGTTGACGCTGGCATAGATCGGCTCGCGCGAGCGGGTCATCGTCTGCCATTGCGCGAGCTGCTTGGCGGTGCGGTCGAGGACGAACAGGCCGAGGTCGACGATGAGGCCGATCTCTTCGGCGATCGAAATGAATTCCGACGGGGACAGCCGGCCGAGCTTGGGATGATCCCAGCGCGCCAGGGCCTCGAAGCCGGCGATGGCGCGATCCTCCAGCCGCACGATCGGCTGGTACAAAACCTTGATCTCCTCGCGCTCGATGGCGCGGCGGAGTTCGGATTCGATGGTGAGCCGGTCGGTCTTGCGCGAGCGCATGGCGGGCTTGAAGATCTCGATGCGATCGCCGCCGATGCGCTTGGCGTGATACATCGCCAGCTCGGCGTCCTTGAGCACTTCCTCCGGCCGGTGCGCCTGGTTCTCGGCGAGCGCCATGCCGATCGAGGCGGTGAGGAAGATTTCGCGGTCGTTGAAAGCGATCGGCGCGCGCAAGGTCCGGCGCATGGTTTCGGCGAAGGCGACGATGCGCGCCGGCTCGCGCTCGGACATCAGGATCAGCGCGAACTGGTCGCCCGCGAGGCGGGCCAATGTGTCCTGCGGCTTCAACAGGCGCGACAGCCGCCGCGCCAACGTCAGCAGGATTGAGTCGCCCACCGCGATGCCGACCGAGTCGTTGACCTGCTTGAAACGGTCGATATCGATCACCAGCACCGACGGCCGCAGTTGCGCGTCGGAACGGGCGAAGGCGAAGGCCGCTTCCATGCGGTCGAGGAACAGTTCGCGGTTCGGCAGGCCGGTGAGGTTGTCGTGCACGGCGTCGAACAGCAGCCGCTCTTCCGCGTTCTTGAAGTCGCTGACGTCGGTGAGCGTGCCGACGAGGCGCACCACTTCGCCGTCGGAGCCGACCACCGGCCGCGCCTTCAACGACAGCCAGACGTAATGGCCGTCCTCGGCGCGCAGGCGGAAGTCTTGCGTCAGGCGGCCGCGGCGCTGCTCGACGGCGTTGTCGAGCGCGGCGCGGAAGCGATCGCGGTCCAAGGGATGCAGCACGTCGAGCCAGACAGCGGCGGGGCCTTCGAGCGCGCCGCGCTTCATGCCAAGCAGGTGCTCGGTTTCAGGTGACGTGTATACCTTGTCGGCGGAAACGTCCCAGTCCCAGATCATGTCGCCGGCGCCGGTTAGCGCCAAAGCGCGGCGCTCGACGTCCGAGACGATGCCATGCGTGATGCCGCCGGCGAAGGCGTGCTGCATCACCGTGAAGCCGATCAGCATCACGATCAGCACCAGGCCGCCGAGCAGCGCGGGGCCGATGATGTCGTTGGTGACGAAGCCTGCCACTGCGAGCGCGGCCGCCGCGGTCCATACGACGAGCAGCAGCCAGGTCGGGATCAGCAGCACCGCGCGGTCGAAGCCGTGCGTCGACAGATAGACCACCAGCGCCAGGCCGACGACCGCGATGAGCGCCAGCGACAGGCGGGCGATGCCGGCGGCGACCGCCGGATCGAACACGGCGACGGCGATGAGCGCGGCAAGGGCCGCGAGCCAGGCGATGGTGATGTGGGCGTAGCGCACATGCCAGCGCGACAGATTGAGATAGGCGAACAGGAAGACGAGCAACGTCGCCGACAGGATCGCCTCGCCGCAAGCGCGCCAGACGCGCTCAGCGCCGGCCGACATGTCGAACACCTTGCCCCAGAAGCCGAAGTCGATGCCGATATAGATCAGCACCGCCCAGCCGAGCGCGGCGGCGGCGGGGAACATCACCGAGCCCTTCACCACGAACAGGATGGTGAGGAACAGTGCCAAGAGGCCGGCGATGCCGATGACGATGCCGTAGTAGAGCGTGAAGGAGTTGACCTTGTCCTTGTAGGCGTCCGGCTCCCATAAATAGATTTGAGGAAGCTTGTCGGTGCGCAGTTCGGCGACGAAGGTGATGACGGTGCCGGGGTCGAGCGTGACGCGGAAGACGTCGGAGGTCGTGTTCTCCTGCCGTACCGGCCGGTCGCCGGTCGAGGGCGTGATGGCGGCGACGCGCGAAATGCCAAGATCGGGCCAGATCAGGCCGGAGCCGACCATGCGGTAATGCGGCACGACGATGAGGCGGTCGATCTGCTCGTCGCTGTTGTTGGTCAGCGCGAAGACCGCCCAGTTGGTGTTGCTCTCGCGGGCGCGCACCTCGATGCGGCGGACGATGCCGTCGGGGCCGGGGGCGGTCGAAACCTGGATGCGGTCGGTTTCGGTCTTCTGGCGTTCGGTGGCGGCCGTGAGGTCGATGGCGGGCGCGTCGAGGCGCACATTCACGGCCTCGACCGCGCGCGCGGGCGCGCCCGCGACCAAGGCGGCTGCCAATGCGAGCACGGCGGCGACCGCTTGAACGGCGCGCGAAATCTGCAACCTTTCGACCCTCCCGGCCTTGGTCCCCACACCAGCCAGTCCCCGATCAGTAGCCGGGGGGTGGGCCATGGGCAAGGCTTTACGATATCGGTCGAAATTGTGGCGATAAGTAGCGTTAACGCTACCGGGGGTCGGGGCGGTTTTGGTCCCAACGAAGGGATGCGGTGGCGTCCAGCGCGTAGCCCGGATGAGCGCGAGCGAAATCCGGGGCGGCCTCAGAGTGTTGCCCCCGCATTTTGCGGAGCCTGTCATCGGGCGGCGCTTCGCGCCGACCCGTTGGCTCATGCGGGCTATGCTTGCTAATGGTTGCTACGGCCCTTCAGGCGGCCTCGTTGAGATTGGGGATTTTGGCGATCTCGGCCGCCATTTCCTTCGCGGCGATGGCGAGGTCATGCTGCTGTTGCAGGTTGAGCCAGAACGCGGGGCCATTCCCGGCGAGTTTGCCGAGACGCAGCGCCATTTGAGTCGTGACTGGCTTCTTCTCGCTCAGGATGTCGTACAGCGTCTGACGCCCGATGCCGAGCAGTTCCGCGATCTCGGTCTTCGGCTTGCCAAGGGCGGGCAGGACGTCCTCGCGCAACAGTTCGCCGGGGTGCATGGGCTTGAGGCCCGATAGCAGGGATTTGCGGGTCATGAGAGTCTGATCCATTCAGTTTGTATTGGGTGCATCCTGAACATTCTTTTGCGCATGGTCTGTCCGAAAACCGGTTCCCACTTTTTCGGGATCAGGCGCTAGTGATAATCTTCCAGGTCTACGTCGATCGCGTCGTCGCCGTTCCATCCGAACGTGATCCGATAATTGCCGCTCACCCAGACCGAGAAGCGACCTTTGTCGGCCCCCCTGAGGGTATGAAAGTTGTGACCCGGCAGGTTGAGCTGTTCCGGCCGGGTGGCGGCCTCGAGCGCCAGGAGAATGCGGCGAATGCGCGCCGAATTCTGCACGCTCAGCTTCGAGGCGTTGCCCTTCTGCGCGAACAAGTGAAGCGCCTTGCTGCGGAACGACCGGATCATAAAATAATGTACGCTTATGCCGTACGCGTGTCAATCGAGAGCGTACAGCGGGCATTTTCGGCGCGCCGATTACATTCATATCAATCCGGTCAAGCACGGCCTTGTCACGCAGGTGCGCGCATGGCCACATTCGTCGTTCCATCACTACGTTCAGCGGGGGCTCCTGCCAGCAGATTGGGCAGGCACAGTTCAGGGAGACGATCACGGCTTCGGTGAGCGAAAAGATTAGCCCCGCATTTCGCTAACGCTCATGCGGGCTACGCTTGCTAGAACATGATTACTGGGCATTTTGCTTGATTTTGTAGAACAAAATGCCCGCCCCAGAGCTTGCAGCGACGCGCCGACCGTCGGGCGATAAAAAAACGAAGCGCGTCGCCACCAACATTCGACGCTGCACTGCCTCGCCAGTCTGCAAATCGAAGACGATAACGCCGCCGCCTTCAGCACAACTGGCGGCAGCGACCATATGCTTCCCGTCCGGAATAACGACTGTGCCTCGGATTTCGCAGTGGAGTGACGATTGATTTCCAAACGCCAACGTCTTGGTATTGGACTTAACGTCGTAGGTCTCAAAAAAGCGGTCTAGCTCTGGACGCCGCGCGTCGTTGATTGAAACACCGTACCGGACAATGGCAGATTCGAAATTCTCCGAAAAATCAAACCACGTTGGCGATCTAGATGCTCCTGATTCGTTATCGGCTTCAAAGTCTATGATTGCGATCGGCTTGTGATCGCCATCCAGCGGCACTGCGGCCGCGAAATATCGATACAAATATGTGCCTTGCGTGTCTTGTCCAATTGATGAGCCAATCAGAGACAAAAAATATTGCTGATTACGAATCTTTGCAAATCGTGCATTTTTTAAAACAGAAACACGACTTGGCAACGGAGCGGAGAATGTGATTCGATCCAAGACACGGAAATCCGGATAACTAAGTTTTAAGGCGCCAACGATCGCCGCCCCTGTGTCGTCGATCTTTCCGTCGGATCGGCAAACCGCCCAAAAGGCATCGCTGTCTTCCGTGAACTTGAACTCTCGAACACTGGGGCATTGTGCGAAGCTGGGATATGCCGTCGTCCAGGAAGCAACCTCAGAGAAATCAGAGGTCGATAGAAATCTAAGCTTTTCGGCTCGATGAGGCGCAAACGCAAAGACCTTTCCGTCCGGACTCCATGCCATCACGCTCGCCGCGCTGGCCCCCTTGGCAAGTTCGGAAAGCGTTCGGCGCTCGGCGTCAATAATCCATGGCCCCGCGCTGGCAGGAGCAAAAGGGCTATTAAATTGCGGAAACGCAAGTTTCTTGCTGTCGGCGCTCCAGGCCGCGATCTCGGCTAAACCGGGCGTCGCAATGGCAAACTCAAAATCAAGAACGTCAATGCCTTCGCTTTTGTCGGTGCTAAACAACTTTTGAGCATTTGCCGTACCAGCCATAACTAACTGACCTGTGAACAGCGCGATAATTGCAGAAAGACCAAGTCGAGCCGTCGCTGAAGTGAGCAGAGAGAGCCGCATTCGGTTTTGCCACATGCGCAACAGCGTGTCGCCTATGGAACTCACAACACCCTCACCTCTCTCCCCTTCTCCCCCACCGCCAAGAACTTCATCTCCCTCCCCGCGAACACCTTCGCCTTCAAATCCTTCACCATCTCCTCCGCGCGGCCGAACGGCGCGATGACTTCGACCACCCACAAGCGATCGCCCGATTTCCAATCCTGCGGGCGCAGGCGCGAGGTGCCGGCGGCGAGACACTCCTCGACCTCCGCGTTCACCGTCGCCCAGAAGGCGACGCCGATCGGCTTGTCCTTGTCGTAGAACAGCCGGAACTGCTGCAGCATGACCGGCGTCATCACCAGCCATTCAAGATCGGAGATGAAGAACTGCTTGTGCAGCGCCGACTGGCTCATCAGCCAGACGATCTCGCCCAACACCTCGGAGACTTTCTTGGCCGCGCCTTCGGGCGCCGGCTTGGTGAAGTCGGTGCCGGACGGGGCGGCTTTGTCGCCGCCGTTGCCGTTCGAAGCGTTTGGCATTTGGTGTCCTTTGGGCAAGCGCCCCCCCCGCCAGCCGTCTGTAGCCCGGATGAGCGAAGCGAAATCCGGGGCGGCCCCGGATTGCAGGTCCCGCTACGGCTACTACGGCTACGAAACTCACACCGTCAGCACGATCTTGCCGATATGCGCGCTCGATTCCATCAGCGCGTGCGCGGCCGCTGCCTCCTTGAGCGGAAAGGTTTTGTACATGATCGGTTTGACCGTGCCGGCCGCCAGGAGCGGCAACACCTTGTCCTCGACGGCGCGGGCGATGGCGCCCTTGTCGGCGACCGAGCGCGAGCGCAGCGTCGAGCCAGTGTGATGCAGGCGCTTGAGCATCAGGCGCATGAAGTTCACTTCCGCCTTCGGGCTGCTCAGAAACGCGATTTGCACGATGCGGCCCTCGACCGCGGCGGCCTCGTAATTGCGGGCGATGTAGTCGCCGCCGACCATGTCGAGGATGACGTCGGCACCCTTGCCGTCGGTGGCCGCCTTGGTCTTCTCGACGAAGTCCTCGGTCTTGTAGTTGATGGCGACGTCGGCGCCGAGCTTCAGGCAGGCGTCGGCTTTTTCCTGCGAGCCGACGGTGGTGATGACCCGCGCGCCGAATTGCTTGGCGAGTTGGATCGCGGTGGTGCCGATGCCGGACGAGCCGCCATGAACCAGGAGCGTTTCGCCTTGCTTCAGCGCGCCGCGCTCGAACACATTGTGCCAGACTGTGAAGTAGGTTTCCGGCACCGCCGCGGCTTCCTCGAAGGGCAGGCCGGAGACGGCGAGCGTATGGCTCGCATGCGCCACGCAGTATTCGGCGTAGCCGCCGCCGATCACCAGCGCCATGACGCGGTCGCCGACCTTCCAGCGCTGCACGCCGGTGCCGAGCGCGGCGATCTCGCCGGCGATCTCCAGGCCCGGAATGTCGGGCGCGCCGGGCGGCGGCGGATAGCCGCCTTTGCGCTGGGCGACGTCGGGACGGTTCACGCCGGCGGCGCGCACGCGCACCAGAATTTCGCCATCGCCGGGGGTGGGCACCGGGCGTTGTTCCGGCACCAGGACGTCCGGTCCGCCGGGCGTCTTGATGCCGATCGCGGTCATGGTGCTCGGAGTAACGGCCATCGCGGTGTCCCTCGCTTGGTCTAATAGGCCGGTCCTGTTTAGGCGGCGCTAGGCGGTGTGACAACCCGGCGCGATCCCGTTAGATTCCCGGCACTTAAGGAGAGCGCCATGGCTGCATTCGAAGACGACGACCGGCCGAAGAAGAAGATCGCGCATGAGATCGGGCAGGATTTGAGCTTGCTGTCGGTCGAGGAATTGGCCGCGCGCATTCAGCTCATGCAGGACGAAATCAAACGTCTCGACACCGACATGACCAAGAAGCAGGCGACGCGCGCGGCCGCCGATACGTTGTTCAAGCGGTGAGATCACCGCGCGCGAATGGTAAGATCATGCGGTAAAAGCCTTATTTTAAAGCGAAATTTACACATCATTGACCATGTGATTTAAGCCTCGATTAAGCTTTCTCGTTCATTACTTGTACGTGTCCATCTTCATGGACTTTGAGTGGCTCCTGTCCACTCGTTTGACGCCTCCCTGTTATCCACTTCGAGCCGCCGGCAACGGCGGCTCTTTTTTTTGTGCCATTTTGAAACGGCTGTGCATAAAAGCGGCCTGTTTTGGCACCTTAATCACGCCTTTCAACTATGTCGGCAGGTTCGGACGCGTTCCTTCTGGACAGCGCCCAACCACCGCGCCATGCTTACCCAATCGTTTACGGGCCGCGTGTCTGGCCCTGCGTTTGTGAGGCGTAGCGTCATGACCGAGAGTCAGTTGTTGAGCGAAGCGCAGCAGCCTGTGTCTTTTGGCGAGCGCCTCGCGAATTCGCAGGCCTTCGCCGCGCTCTTCCGGGACGGCATGGCGTTGGTCGAAGAAACGGCGACCTATCTCGACGGACCGGGCCGCCAGGAATCCAAGACGCTGGAGCGCGCCGCCGCGCTCGCTTACGCCACCGAAAGCATGCGGCTCACCACGCGCCTGATGCAGCTTGCATCGTGGCTCTTGCTGCACCGCGCGGTGAAGGAAGGTGAGATGTCGCTCGCGCAGGCGAGCAAGGAAAAGAATAAGGTCAAGCTCTCGGCCGCCGAGACGCACGACCTGCATAATCTCGAGCTGGTGCCGGAAGCGCTGCGCACCTTGATCGAGCGCTCGCAGGCGCTGCAGGGCAAGGTGCGCCGCATCGATGCCACCATCCATAACCGCACGGCGCCCGATGCGATCGTGGTGCCCAATCCGGTCGAGCGCCAGATGGGCCTGTTGAAGGCGGCCTTCGGCGGCGAGGGCTTTTAGTTCTCTGTCATTCCGGGGCGCGCATGAAGTGCGCGAACCCGGAATCCAGAGCCCAGGCACGGCATTCGTTATTGGATTACGGGTTCGCTCGCGGAGTTTGCCATCGGGCCGCGCTTCGCGCGGATCCATCGGCTCGTGCCCTGGAATGACCAGCCAAACAAAAACCCCGCGGGCTTGGCCCGCGGGGTTTTGCTTTTCGTGCGCGCTCTCGCGGACGTTTACTTCTTGGCTTCCGCGCTGAGGCCGAGGCCTGAGAACTTCTTCTGGAAGCGCGAGACGCGGCCACCGCGGTCCATGAGCTGCTGGCTGCCGCCGGTCCAAGCCGGGTGCGACTTCGGATCGATGTCGAGGTTCAGCACATCGCCTTCCTTGCCCCAGGTGGAGCGGGTGACGAATTCGCTGCCGTCGGTCATCACGACCTTGATGGTGTGATAATCGGGATGGATATCGGCTTTCATGGCTCTGACTTCTTTGTTCGGGTCTATATCGTTCGGGTTTGTGTCGGCGTCCGGGCGCGCGCGGGCAGCGCCCAAATTGCGCGGAATTTGGCGGGTCTATACAGGACCGGGACGACAGGGGCAAGCCAGCCGTGCGCGCGGGCAGATTGACCACGGTTGAGGCCTCGGGGCATTGTCCGGCCGACTTCAAAGAGGCGCGATCGGCCGCCGGGGTTCCCCTTCGCGGCCCTGGGCGGGGGCGACGCCCGAAAATGCGCAAATAAAGGCGTCTCATGAGCTTTTCCAGTGATGGACGTGGCCTGAGCCGGGATTCCGCGGCGGCATCCGGCGAAAAGGGCCGCGTGCGGCTGAGGCCACTCGCCCAGCTTGCCCCCTATATCCGCCGCTATGCCGGCCGGTCGGTCGCGGCGCTCATCGCCCTGACGGTTGCGGCGCTGACGACGTTGCTGGTGCCGGTGGCGCTGCGGCGGATGATCGACTTCGGCTTCTCCGACAAGGCCGTCCAGCTCATCGACAGCTATTTCGCGGTGATGATCGCCGTGGTGGCGGTGCTCGCGGTCTCCAGCGCGTTCCGTTATTACCTCGTCACCACTTTGGGCGAGCGCATCGTCGCCGATTTGCGCAGCGACGTGTTCGCGCATCTCACGCGCCTGTCGTCCGACTTCTTCGACAGCGCCAAGTCGGGCGAGTTGATCTCGCGGCTCACCGCCGACACCACGCAGATCAAGTCCGCCGTCGGCGCTTCAGTGTCGATCGCGCTGCGCAACCTGATGCTGTTTCTCGGCGGCGCGGTGATGATGGTGGTGACGAGTCCCCGTCTGTCGCTCCTGGTGCTCATCGCCATTCCGGTGATCGTGCTGCCTTTGGTCGGCTTCGGCCGCGCCGTGCGCAAGCGCGGTCGCGCGGCGCAGGACACCTTGGCTGACGCTTCTGGTTATGCCAGCGAATTGATCGGCGCGGTGCGCGTCCTGCAGGCCTTCACCAACGAAATGATGGCGGCTGTGCGCTTCAAGCGCGCGGTGGAGGATGCTTATGAGGCGGCGCGTGGCGCGACCAAAGCCCGCGCGATCCTGACCGCAGTGACGATCTTCCTCGTCTTCTCCAGCATCGTCGTTGTGCTGTGGATCGGCGCGCAGGACGTCCTCGCCCAGCGCATCACGCCCGGCACACTCGGCCAGTTCGTGCTCTATGCCGTGTTCGCCGCCGGCGGCCTCGGCGAACTGTCGCAGGTGTGGGGCGAGATCGCGCAGGCCTCGGGCGCGGCCGAGCGGCTGTTCGAACTGTTGCACATCAAGCCGCAGATCACCGCGCCGCCGCAGCCGGTCAAGTTGCCGGCGCCCGTGCGCGGCGCGGTCGATTTCGACGCCGTGCGCTTTGCCTATCCGGCGCGACCGCAGACGGCCGTGCTCGACGGGCTGTCGTTCAGCGTGAAGCCGGGCGAGAAGCTCGCCATCGTCGGCCCGTCCGGCGCCGGCAAGAGCACGATCTTCCATCTCATCCTGCGCTTCTATGATCCGCTCTCGGGTCAGGTGCGCTTCGATGGCGTGAACCTCACCGACGCCGATCCCGCCGCTGTGCGCGCCAATATCGCACTGGTGCCGCAGGACCCGGTGGTGTTCGCGGCCTCGGTGCGTGAAAATATCCGCTTCGGCAAACCGGACGCCAGCGATGCCGAGATCATGCGTGCGGCGGACGCGGCGTCGGCGTCCGAATTCATCGCGCGGCTCAGCGACGGCTACGACACGCAGCTCGGCGAGCGCGGCATCATGCTGTCGGGCGGCCAGCGCCAGCGCATCGCCATCGCGCGGGCCATCTTGCGTGAGGCGCCGCTCCTGCTGCTCGATGAGGCGACATCATCGCTGGATGCCGAGAGCGAGACCTTGGTGCAGCAGGCGCTGACGCGGCTGATGGCCTCGCGCACCTCGATCGTCATCGCGCACCGGCTGGCGACCGTGCAGTCCTGCGACCGCATTCTGGTTTTGGACAAAGGCCGGATCGTGGAGGAGGGGACGCACGCCGCGCTCAGCGCCAATGGCGGGCTCTATGCGCGGTTGGCGAAGCTGCAGTTTGAGCAGGGGTAAGTCTTACTTATCCCTCCCCCGCTTGCGGGGGAGGGTGGCGAGCGAAGCGAGCCGGTGGGGGCTCTCTCAATCTCGACGTAACCCCACCCCCGGCGCTGCGCGCCGGACCCTCCCCTTTCAGGGGAGGGATAAGAAG
>JANLJK010000413.1:5536-16117 GCA_029255525.1 Pseudolabrys sp. | reverse complement strand
GTCTGGTGGCGGTACTTCTGATCGCGCCACCCGCCATTGACGCGATTGTGTAGCGGCGGCGAACGTCCCGTCGCCGCCGCACGTTTTCCGTGCGGCTGATAACCGGGCATTTACCCTTCCTGCGGTTAAGTAGAACCACCTCCGGGGGATGGCGCGGCTTTTGCCAGCGCGCCAGAGCGCAACTTTCCGCCCGCCCGCACGTTGTTCCGGGCGGCTTCGCAGAAGTCTGCGCAGCCGGCAGCCAAGCGGGAAGTGCGATGCGCACGCGTGCGAGGAAAGCGTTGTCCGCTCTGTCGGTCGGCCTGATCGCCGCCAGCCTCGCGATATTCGCCGCACCGACAAACGCTTCCGCGCAAAACCTGTTCGAAAGCCTGTTTGGCGGCCTCCGCCGCGCGATCGAACGGCCGGCTTCCGCGCCCACGGCTTTCGCCGATCCCTTCACCAGCCTCGCCCGCGCACTCAATCCGCAGCAACAGGCCGCGCGCAGCGAAGCAAGCGGTCCGTCGCGCGGCTTCTGCGTGCGCACCTGCGACGGCCGTTATTTCCCGGTGCAGGCCAGCGGCGGCGCCAGCGCCGCCGAGATGTGTCACGCCTTCTGTCCCGCGGCCGACACGAATATCTATTCGGGCAGCAATATCGATTACGCCACCGCGCGCGACGGCAGCCGCTATGCCGATCTCGACAACGCCTTCCTCTATCGCAAGCAGACCGTGAACGGATGCACCTGCAATGGCCGCGATGCTTACGGTCTCGCGCATATCAATGTCGCGGAAGATCCGACGCTCAAGCCGGGCGACGTGGTGATGACCAAGACCGGCCTCGTCGCTTATAGCGGCGGCAAAAACAAAACGGCCGAGTTCACGCCAATCGCTTCCTACAGCGCCTTCTCCAGAGGCTATCGTGAGAAATTGTCGGAGATGAAGCTGATGCCGCCCAATCCGGGTGCGCCGAAGGACGTCGTGTCCTCGATCACACCGGTCAATGCCGGCGACCGCCGCGCCGCGCAGCTTAACCGCTGATCGTCAGGCCGGCGGCTGATAGGCCGCGCTGACGCGTTCCAGCTCCAGCGTGTAGCAATAGAGTGAGAACAGGATCACCAGCATCACCAGGCTGCGGCTGATGAGCCGGAACGGATCGGCGATCTCAGCCAGATCTGGAAAGTGACGGAAGACAACGAGGGCGAACAGCGAGCCGCCGAAGATGAAGCTCAGCCGCCCGGCGAAGATCACCAGATGCGCCATCAGCAGGCTGCGCCGCCGCACCACGATCGGCACACGACGCAGCCGGTACCAATAGGCGGCATGAAAAGCCACCAACGCGATAACGATGACCACCGGCGACGTCGGCAGGTCATTCAATTGCTGGCCGGGCGCCGCCATGATGGTCCGATAGATCGGCATGGCCCCCCAGAGCAGCAGCGCGACCGCGACCGTCTGGACGGTCAGCAACAAACCGAAGCGCAGGCGGCTGGGCGAAAAGTCATCCATGGAGCTGTCGATAGGAGACATGGCGGGCACAAGGTCGCGGCAAGGGGCCGCACCTCTTAGAACGCTGGCGGCCAGCCGGCCAGTGCCTCCAGTAAAGGCCATGATTTACACCAGAATGCCTCTTAACGCTTCTCCGCGAACGACCTTGACCCCACCCGGACATCGGGCACAGTCGCCCGGACATCCCCGAAAAGCGGACTTACATCGATGCGCGGAACGGCCAGAACGGCATTGAAATTCCTGGGCGTGGCGCTGGGCGCCGTCCTCTCGGGCCAAGCCTGGGCGGCGACGTGCCAGAACACCGGCTCCTTCGACCGCTGGCTGGAAGACTTCAAGAAAGAGGCGCTGGCCAATGGCATCAAGCCGCAGGTGCTTGCCGCCGCCGCGCCCTACATGAAATTCGAGCAGCGCATCGTCAACCGCGACCGCGCGCAGGGCGTGTTCAACCAGTCGTTCCTCAAATTCTCCGACCGCATGATCGCCAATCCGCGCCTGCCGAACGGCCTGGCGCAGATCAGCTCGCATGCCGACCTGTTCGCCAAGGTCGAAAAGCAATACGGCGTGCCGGCGGCGATCCTCACCGCCTTCTGGGGCCTGGAAAGCGACTTCGGCAAGAACACCGGCAACAGCAACATCTTCGCCTCGATCGCGACGCTCGCTTACGACTGCCGTCGTCCGGATTATTTCCGCCCCCAATTGCTCGACGCCTTGCGCATCGTGCAGCGCGGGGACCTGACCGTCGATGAAATGATGGGCGGTGACTGGGCCGGCGAACTCGGCGCCATGCAGTTCACCGCCTCCGATTATTACAAGAACGCCGTCGACTATGACGGCGACGGCAAGCGCAATCTGGTCAAGAGCACGCCGGACACCATCGCCTCCGCCGCCAACTTCCTGAAGAACCTCGGCTGGAAACGCGGCGAGCCCTGGCTGCAGGAAGTACGCCTCACCAAGGACCTGCCGTGGGATCAGGCCGACCTGACGATCCAGTTGCCGATCTCGCAGTGGTCGGCCTGGGGCGTGAAGCCGGCACACGGCGCGCTGCCGGCGGCCGGCACCAAGGCCGCGCTGCTGCTGCCGATGGGCCGCCGCGGGCCGGCATTCCTCGCTTACGAGAACTTCCAGGTGCTGCAGGGCTGGAACAACTCGATGGTCTACGTGACCACCGTCGCCTATTTCGGCACCCGCCTCGCCGGCGCGCCGGCCGTGCACCGCGGCGATCCGGACATCGAGGTGATGCAGCCGCAGGACGTCATGGAATTGCAGCGCATCCTCACCCGCATGGGCGAGGACATTGGCGAGCCCGACGGCAAAGTCGGCGCCAAGACCCGCGCCGCCATCAAGCGCGCGCAGATGAAGGTCGGCCTGCCGGCGGATTCCTATCCGAACAGCGAACTCTTGCAGCGCCTCCGCGCCAGCGCCTCAGCCCGATAGCTCACTGTCGAGATGGCGCATCGCCTGCGGGCCGTAACGCTCGCCGGCGACCGCCTCATGCGGCACGCTCTGCTCGATCGCGCTCAACTCCTCGGGGCTCAAAGTCAACGCAAGCCCCTTCAGCGCCTCCGCGAGCTGCTCGCGCCGGCGCGCGCCGATCAGCGGCATGATGTCGTCGCCGCGCGAACGCAGCCAGGCGAAGGCAAGCTGCACGATGCTGACGCCGCGCTGCTGCGCGATGCCGGCTAATGCCTCGATCAGCGCGCGATTGCGCATGTAATTGCTCGGCGCGAAACGCGGCATGCGCGCGCGCACCTCGCCCATGGTCACCTGATTGTCGAGTGTCGCGTCGCTGATCAACCCGCGCGACAATACGCCATAGGCGACCAGCGGGATCTTCAGCTCACGCGCCGCCGGCAGAACCTCGCCCTCGATGCCGCGACTGAACAGCGAGTATTCGGCCTGCAGGGCCGAGATCGGATAGATCTGCGACACGCGGCGCAAGGTGCGGCCGGAGACTTCCGACAAACCGATATGGCGCACATAGCCGGCCGAGCGCAGGTCGAAGATGGCGCCGAGCGTATCCTCGATCGGCACCGTGCGGTCGTAGCGCGCCGGCTGATAGAGATCGACGTAATCGGTGCGCAGGCGCCGCAGGCTGTAGGTGAGAAAGTTCTTCACCGCCGCCGGCCGCAGGTCGTAGCCCATCAGCACCCCATCGGGCCCATGCAGCGCGCCGAACTTCACCGACAAAAACGCTTTGTGGCGCTTGCCGCCCTTGAGCGCATCGCCGACCAGCATCTCGTTATGGCCCATGCCGTAGAAGTCGCCGGTATCGATCAGGCGCAGGCCGGCGTCGAGCGCGGCGTGGATGGTCGCAATGCTCTCGGTGTCGTTGGCCGGCCCATAGCCGCCCGACATGCCCATGCAACCCAGCCCCGCGGCGGGTATTTCCTCGCCATTTTGCCCGATGCGGACAGTGTGCATTGCGGAATCTCAAGTTCAGCGACTCAAATATGAATAAACATCCATTTTTGATCACAACCGTATGACCGACCGCTGGGTCGCCGAACCCTCCCCCGTTCATTCAGTTGACGGGCGGACGATAGCGACCGCCAAAAATGCGGCCAAGAATATGGCCAAGAACATGGCCATGTGAGCGGCAACGTGTGGAGGATCACGGGATGACGACAAGAATCTGGAAAGCGGTGCTGCCGGCGGTGCTTCTGTCCGTCGCGCTGCCCTACGGCGCGCAGGCGCAATCCGACAGGGGCGGTCAACCGCCACAGCAACAAAAGCCCGCGGCCCGTCCGGCGCCACCCGCGGCCCGGCCCGCGCCTGCCGCGCGGCCATCACCGCCACCGGCCGCTCGCGCGCCAGCTCCCTCATTCCGGGCGCCGCCGCCCGCCGCGCGGAGCGCGCCACCGCAGCGTCAGGCGCCCGTGGTGCGCAGCGCCCCGCCGCAGCCGCGCCGTGACGTACAGCGCCCGAACATCCAGCGACCGGCGCAGGTGGTGCGTCCGCCGCAGGCAGCACCCAATGTGAACCGCACCGTGCGCCAGCAGCAGCGGCAGGAACGCATCCAGCAGCGCCAGCAGGACGCCCAGCCGCGCATATTGTCGACCCAGCAGAACCAACCGCGCACCTTGTCGACGCAGCAGATGCAACGGCAGGAGCGCACGTTGCGCCAACGGGAAAACCGCGAATTGCGCCGTCTGCCGCCGCAGCAGCGCGCGGTCCGCCGCCAGGAAATCCAACGCGCCCGCGAGCAACGCGTGCAGCAGAGGCTGCAACCGCAGGCGCCGGCGACGTTCCGCAGCCAGCCGTCGGTGCAGACCAATATCGCCCGGGCTCCCCGCCGCAACGGCCAGCCGCGCATCACCACGCAGGCCGCCCGTCAAGGCCGCTTCGGCGCGCCCTTCGCAGCGCACGCACAAGCCCGCGACCTGCGCCGCTGGCCGCCGTCGCATTTCGCCCCGCATCGCGCCTGGCGGCGCGGCGAACGCGCCGGCTTCGTCGCGTGGTACGGGCCTGTGTTCTGGCCCTATGCCTATTCCGACATCTTCGACTACACGTTCTGGCCCTATGGCTATGACGACGGCTATTGGGCCTATGCCTATGACGACTTCTTCGACGGCGTATTCTGGGGCGAGCAAGGCCCACCGGAGGAATACGCTTATGCACCGGCGGCGCCGCGCTCATCGTCGTCAGCGCAAGCGCCGCGCTACGCCGCCGTGCAGGAACTGTGCAAGCAGCCCGGCACGGGCATCACCGCCTGGCCTTTCGCCGAGATCGAGCAGAAGGTCGGGCTGAACGCCGAGCAGAAGGCTTTGCTCGGCGACGTGCGCAAGGCGGGGCAGGATGCTGGCGCCGTGTTCAAGGCGTCATGCCCGGCCGACAACGTCTTCCCGCTGACGCCGCCGGGACGTCTGCAAAGCATGACCGCGCGGCTGAAGGCCACGCAGCAGGCGGTGCAGACCGTGCGGCCTGCGCTCGAGAAGTTCTACGACTCGCTCAGCGACGAGCAGAAGGAGCGTTTCAACGAGATCGGACCGAAGAAAGCGTCCGCCAACGCCGAAGCGAGCCAGGCACAGGACGCCAAGAGCTGCAAGGAGCCGAAGGCCGGCCTCTCCAACCTGCCGATCGAGAAGATCGAGGACGTGGTGAAACCGACCGAAGCGCAGGAGGCGAGCCTCACCAAACTGCAGGAGGCGACCGACAAGGCGGTCGGCATTCTGCAAGCGGCCTGCCCGGACGATACGCCGGTCACACCGCCGGGACGGCTGGAGATGATGGACAAGCGTCTGCAGGCCATGATCGATGCGGCCACCACTGTGCAGCCGGCGCTGACCGACTTCTACGGTTCGCTCACCAACGAGCAGAAGGCGCGCTTCAACAGGATCGGACGGGATCTGGCGCAGGCCGATCAGCAGTAAGAAAGTCCGACATACAAAAACAGGGCGGCCGACACGGCCGCCCTGTTGCTTTGTACGCCGCGCGTTATCGCACGCATCATTGCGCTTTAATATTCAGCTCACGGACCAGACGCTCGTTCTTGGCGTCGTCCTCGCGCATGAGCCGGCCGAAGGCTTCGGCCGTTCCACCCGCCGCTTCCTGGCCGGAGTTAAAGAAATTCGTTTTGACGGCCTGATCGGCCAGCGCTTTGCCGACCTCGACATTGAGCTTCTCGATGATCGGCGCGGGCGTCTTGGCTGGCACGAGAAGTCCGACCCACTGATCGGAAACAAGCCCGGCGTAGCCCGCTTCTTCAAAAGTCGGCACCTCGGGCAGACTGGCGACGCGGGCCTTGGTCGATTGCGCGAGGATGAGCAGGGTGCCCGCTTTGTAATGCGGCATGGCCGGCGTCGAACCCATTGACGCAAGCTGCACCGTGCCGGCGATGAGATCGGTGATCACTTGGCCACCACCACGATACGGCACCTGCTGCACCTCGATGCCGGCCATCTTCGCGAACCACTGCATGACGATCGCTTGCCCCGAGCCGATGCCGCTGCCGGTGCCATACCGGATGCCCGGCTGCTTTTTGCCGAGCGCGGCCAGATCGGCCAGCGATTTGACGCCGAGTGCGGGATGGGCGGCAACGATGACCGGCTGACGCGAGAGTTGAATGACCGGCGCGAAGTCCTTCAGCGCGTCGAAGTTCGTCTTATAGACATGCGGATTGAGAACAATGTCGCTGGTCGTGACTAGAATGGTATAACCATCGGGATCGCTCTTCGACGCGACTTCCATGCCGAGGACGCCATTGGCGCCGGTTCTGTTCTCGACAAAAACTTGTTGTCCAAGCGTCCGCGTCAGATACTGGCTGACGTGACGCGCCACCACGTCAGTCGAGCCGCCGGGCGCATAAGGCACGATGATTCGGACGGGCCGGCTCGGCCATTCCTGAGCATCGGAAATCGACGGAAACATGCCGATCGCGATGGCGAACGCGCAGAGAGTTCGAAAGATCGTCATTGAGGTCACCCACTGACATTGCGGAGGTCGAACAGACCTTCCATGGCCCCGGCATTTTGCGTCGCACAAACGAGATGATACCGATCAGAACAGAACCAGATGTGTCCGACCTGTTTCTCCGCGCCGTCGGATGCATACGAGCTTCGGCTGAGCTCAAGGATCGGCGCGCGCGCTGACAGCTTGAGCAGGCCGCCGACGCGGGCGCCTGCCGCTACGGCGCGGATCGCGACTTGCGTCGACGCAATGCGAATGCCGACCTCGCTCATCATGTCTTCAGTAGAGATCAGTTCAGCCTTGAGGCGCGGGATCGCCGCAACCTCGGGCGCCAGCCAGCTCCGGGTCACCGCGACCGGCTTGCCGTTGATCAAGTAGAGTCGCTCGAACAAAATCGCGCGTGTGCCAGGCGCGGTGCGAAGCAGCTCCGCGATATCGGCGGGCGGTTTTTTCAGGTCGTAATGCAAGAGCCGCGCGCTGGCGCCGGCGGCTTGCGAAAACAGCGACCCGAGCAAGCCGTTCAAACGGCTGAGATCGTGCCGCACCGCCGGCTCAGTGACGAATGTCCCCTTGCCCTGCTTGCGGACCAGCAAGTGCTTGCGCACCAGCGCGCCGACAGCCTGCCGCAGCGTGATGCGACTGACGCCGTAACGTTTTGCCAACACGCCTTCGGAGTCCAGACGATCGCCCGGCTTCAGGGCGCCGCCGCGGATCGCGCTTTCCAGCAGCGCTTCAAGCTGGCGGTGCAGCGGCTCCGCGCTGGAACGGCTCAAGGCCGACGATGTTTTGTTTACAAGCGCTCTCATCGTCAGTCATACTAGGTCGTCATATAACATCTTAACAAGCCCAAAAAGTATCCAACCATGCCCTTCTCCCGCTACTTGCCTGAGCATATGGGTTCGATCCGGCTGTCGCCGGCCGGGCCTTTCGTCGCCGGATCGCACGCCGAGCTGACCCTCATCTACACCGCCGGCACTTTCGGCATCGACGACACAGGGATGGTGAAAATCTCGTGGCGCACGACCTCCGACATGGCCAAGCCGCAATTCGACAAGCCGCAGGCGGCCAACTTCACCACCGTCGAAGCCAGCAACGGCGCCAAGCTCGAGGTCTGGTTCGACCGACTCAACATCCGCCCTTACGCAAACACTTTGCTCATCCGTGTCGGCCGCGGCTATCTGCGCAAAGGCGATACGCTGACCATCCGGTTCGGCGACAAGCGGCAAGGCTCGCCGGGGTGGCGGCTGCAAACCAATGTCGAGAAGCGCGTCGAGCTGAGAACGTCTATCGACGCCTTCGCCACGTATGAATTCTGCGAATTGCCGGAGCAGCCAGCCTTCGATCTGACGCCGGGTCCTGCGGCAACATGGAAGGCCATCGCGCCATCGCTCGTGGCCGTCGGCGAACCGTTTCGTCTCGCGCTCGTGGCGGAGGACATCTGGGGCAATCCGACCGACCAGGCCGACCAAGTGCTGTCGCTGGAAGCATCCATGCCGGTGCGCGGGCTGCCGACGACGGTCACCATCAAGCCCGGTGACATGCCGCATATCATCAGCAATCTGACGGCAAGCGCCGAGGGCCATCTCGACATTCGCGCCATGGCGGACGGCAAGGAGATCCTACGCGCCAATCCCATCAGCGTCGCGAAAGAGATACCGCTCAAGCGCTACTGGGGCGACCTGCATGGCCAGAGCGGCGAAACCATCGGCATGGGTTCGGCCGAGGATTATTTCAAGTATGCGCGCGATCTTGCCTGCGTCGACATCGTCGGACACCAGGGCAACGACTTTCAGATTACCGACACGTTCTGGAAGAAACTGAATGGCCTGACCGCGGCGTTCGACGAACCCGGCACCTTCGTCTGCGTGCCCGGCTACGAATGGTCCGGCAACACCGGCATGGGCGGCGATCGCAACGTCTTCTATCGCCACGAAGACCGGCCGATCCGCCGCTCATCGCACATCCTGGTCGACGGCCAGACCTCGACCGACGCGATCTACACCGCGGACAAACTGTTCGAGGCGCTAGAAGGCGAGGACGCGGTTGTCATCGCCCATGTCGGCGGACGCTACGCCGACATCAAATTTGCCCATGACGGGAAGCTGGAGCGCTCGGTCGAGGTGCACTCGTCCTGGGGCACGTTCGAGTGGCTCCTTCATGATGCCTTCGAGAAGGGATACCGCGTCGGCGTCGTCTGCCACAGCGACGACCACAAGGGACGGCCCGGCGCCACCCGGCCGGGCGCATCGAGCTTCGGCGCGATCGGCGGCCTCACCTGCTATTCAATGCCGGAGCTGACACGCGACGCGCTGTTCACGGCGCTGCGCCAGCGGCACCATTACGGCACGACCGGCACGCGCATGTCCATTAGCTTGGCCGGCCAGTTTGCCGCGCCAGTCATTCGCTACTCCGGCGATCCGTTGCTTGGTCCGGCACAAGAAGCCTCCGTGCGCGCGGTCATGATGGGCGACATCGTCCGCCCCGGCGAGACCCCCATGCGCCTCACCGCGGAAGTTATCGGAACGGCGCCCATCGACCGGGTCGACGTCATGTACGGCACGCGTGTCGCCGAAACGATCCGGCCCTACACGACGTCCGATCTCGGCCGGCGCGTCCGCGTCCTCTGGCAAGGCGCGGAATATCGCGGGCGCGGCCGCGAAACCAACTGGCAGGGCAAGCTGAGCGTCGACGGCAACCGCATCGACCGTTTTGCGTCGGTGAACTTTCTCAATCCCGAGCGGCAGGTGAAGGAGGACAAACCCGGCAGCGCGCTGACCTGGACTTCGGTGACCACCGGCAACCTTGCCGGCGTGGATATCTGGCTTGATCAGGCGCGCAGCGGCACGCTGAAGGTCGATACCAATATCGTCTCCGGTGACGTGAACCTCGCAACGCTCGGCGATCAGCCGGTTGTTTTCGATGGCGGCGGCCTCGGCCGGCAATTGAGTGTCTATCGCCTTCCCGAGACCGACTGGAACAGGCGCGTCACGATCGACCACACCGTAACGTTCTCAGGTGGCGCCGATCTGCCGGTTTATCTGCGGGTGACCCAAGCCGACGGCAACCAAGCGTGGACCAGCCCGATCTATCTCATCGCGTGAAGGTCCGGACCTATCCCACAAACAAAAAAGGCGGCCACGCGGGCCGCCTTTTTCTTAGCTTCTAATCTCTCTTGTCGTCCCCGCGTAGGCGGAGACCATAACCCCTGCCCTCTCGATAGACTGCGGGGTATGGATCCCGGGCCTCCCTCGCTGACGCTCAGTCGCCCGGGACGACAGGACTTACTCCGCCGCGATGCGCACTTCCGGCGCCGCCGCCTTGATGTCCGGCGTGACATGGCTTTCGAACTTGGAGAAGTTCTTCTGGAACATCTCGACCAGCGCGCGCGCGGTCTTGTCGAAGTCGGCCTTGTTCGCCCAGGTCTTGATCGGGTTCAACAAGTGCGGCTCGACGCCCGGCACCGAGGTCGGCACCGAGAAGCCGAAGTAAGGATCGGTGCGGAAGTCGGCGTTCTTGAGCGAGCCGTCGAGCGCCGCCGTGAGCAGCGTGCGGGTCGCCTTGATCGGCATGCGGCGGCCTTCGCCGTACTTGCCGCCGGTCCAGCCCGAGTTGACCAGCCAGACGTCGACCTTGTGCTTGTGGATGTACTCCTTCAGCAGGTCGGCATAGATCGCCGGATGGCGCGGCA
>JANLJK010000413.1:0-5436 GCA_029255525.1 Pseudolabrys sp. | reverse complement strand
TGCTTGTGGATGTACTCCTTCAGCAGGTCGGCATAGATCGCCGGATGGCGCGGCAGGAACGGCGCGCCGAAACAGGTCGAGAATTCCGGCTGCACGCCGACGAGGCCCTTCTCGGTGCCGGCCACCTTCGCGGTGTAGCCCGAGAGGAAGTGGTACATCGCCTGGTTCGGGTCGAGCTTGGCGATTGGCGGCATGACGCCATAGGCGTCGGCGGTCAGGAAGATGACGTTCTTCGGATGACCGGCGCGGCCGGTGCGCGACGCATTCGGGATCGCGTCGAGCGGATAGGCCGAGCGGGTGTTCTCCGTCTTGGAGCCGTCGTCATAGTCCGGCACGCGGGTGTCGGCATCGAACACGACGTTCTCGAGCACGGCGCCGAAACGGTTGGTGGCGTCCCAGATCTGCGGCTCGGCTTCCTGGCTGAGCTTGATGCACTTGGCGTAGCAGCCGCCTTCGAAGTTGAAGATGCCGTCCGGGCCCCAGCCGTGCTCGTCGTCGCCGATGAGGATGCGGTTCGGATCGGACGACAATGTCGTCTTGCCGGTGCCCGACAGGCCGAAGAACAGCGCGCTCTCGCCCTCGTGGCTGACATTGGCCGAACAGTGCATCGGCATGACGTTCTCGGCCGGCAGATAGAAGTTGAGCGTGGTGAACACCGACTTCTTCATTTCGCCCGCATAGGACGAGCCGCAGATCAGAACGATCTTACGGGTGAAGTCGATCGCCACCATGGTGTCGGAGCCTTCGCGGCCGCCGTGACGCTTGGCGTCCGGTTTGAACGACGGCAGGTCGACGATGGTCATCTCCGGCACGAACTTGGCGACGTCCTCGCGCTCCGGACGGATCAGGAGCTGGCGGATGAATAGCGAGTGCCAGGCAAGCTCGGTGAAGACGCGCGTCTTGATGCAATATTTGGGATCGGCGCCACCGATGAGATCCTGCGCAAACAAGGTCTTGCCTTTGCAGTGCGCGATGAAGTCGGCGAGCAAATTGTCGAAGTGCTCCTTCGACATTTTGCGGTTGCCGTCCCACCACACCGAATCTTTCGTGAGGTCATCGACAACCGTGTGCTTATCCTTCGGCGAGCGGCCGGTATGATGACCGGTCTCGGCGCAGAGCGCGCCGCTCGACACGATGGTCGCTTCGCCGGCCTTGATGGCGGCTTCGTAAAGCGGCGCCTCGGTCAGATTCCAGTTCACACCGGCCAGATCTTTGAAGCCGAATTTATCGGCGCCATAGGCCGCATTACGAATTCCGTTCTCTTGCACGCTATCCTCCCAACGTCAGCCGGGCCGCGACGCGGCGAACCCCTCACCGGCTGTTAAAGATGATGTCTCGGCTAGCGACCATATAAGACGAAAATATAGCCACCCGTTCCAAGCGCGGGACCATAGTCACGAACATGCTGAAAGCCAAGGTTTAATGCCATGCGCGGTATGCGTAGCGCAGTGCGCTGCACCAATGGATAATGCCTGTTTTGCTGGGTAAATGGGCGCTCTGATACATCAGACATCAGCAAGCGACGACGGCATTAACGATTGGTGCGCGCCTGTTCAGCCAATGCTTTGAGCATACCGCGCAACGCCACCGGCGCTATTGTGCGCTGCGGAAAAATCAGCCGCAGCGCCATACTGCCGCACTGCAGATCCATGCCATCGGGATCGATACCAACGCAGCGCCAGTCGCCGTCTGGCGCGCCCAACAGCCGCGTTGCGTAGAGACGGCAGGCCTCGGCGTGATCGGCATTCATATGCTCGACGGCGCTTTCTTCCGCGTCGATGAGCTCGGTCGCGTCGCCGATGTCGGTCATCACATCGGCGGCGGCGAGATCGGCCGCCCGCGCGAAGCCGCCGTTGAGATGCACCGAGACGGCTTGCATGCGCCAGAAACCGAAATCGGCGAAGCCGGCATAGAGCTCCGACTTCGGATGCCGCGCGAGAAAGCGCCGGCGCAAGCGCGGCTCATCGGCACTGTCGTGGCCGACCTGCCTGAACGTGCCCAGCACGGTCAGGCGTGGATGCGCCAAAGCATCGCCTTTGCCAGTGTCGGCGAGCAGCACCGAGGCGCGGCCGTCCTGTTCCAGATTGGCGGTGTGCGTCGCCAGCCGTGACACCAGGATCACCGGCGCCCCGTCACTGTCGGTCGCGACATTGGTCAGCGAGGCGAAGGGATAGCCGCCATGGCGGTCGAGGGTCGCAAGCGTGGCCACCCGCGTCGCCCGCAGCAGGGTCTTGGCCAGATCGCGCGGCCTGAAATCGGCCGGCTGCGGTGCGTTTTCCGGGGTGCGGCCGGGCATGGCCCCCGGCAGTGGCGGCTTGCTTGAGGTGTCGCCCGTCATGCGGCTCCGGCTCCTGAAGATTAAGCTTCGTTAACGATAGACCTCACGGGCACGCTTCTTTTGACCCTTGGGCTTGAAATGGCTATGGAATCACATAGTTGTTGCAAAGAGGTCACATTTCAGCCCCCGTTTGTGGGCTCAAACGCCAGTGGACGTCACGCCAACCAAGGTGCCGCTGGCGCTTTCAGAGGCAATTTAGAGGGGCTCATGCCGACAATCGCTCTCGTCGACGATGACCGCAACATCCTGACCTCCGTGTCGATGGCTCTCGAATCCGAGGGCTACCGAATCATGACCTATACGGACGGCGCCTCCGCGCTCGACGGCTTCAAGACCTCGCCGCCGGACCTCGCCATCCTCGATATCAAGATGCCGCGCATGGACGGTATGGAGACGCTCCGCCGCCTGCGCCAGAAGACCGACATCCCGGTGATCTTCCTCACCTCCAAGGACGAGGAAATCGACGAACTGTTCGGCCTCAAGATGGGCGCCGACGATTTCATCCGCAAACCGTTCTCGCAGCGGCTCCTGGTCGAGCGCGTGAAGGCGGTGCTGCGCCGCGTGACGCCGAAGGACGGCACGCCGGTCAAGGAAGTCGATACCGCCAAGGTGCTCGAGCGCGGTCTGCTGCGCATGGACCCCGAGCGCCACACCTGCACCTGGAAGAACGAGCCGGTGACGCTCACCGTTACCGAATTCCTGATCCTGCAGGCGCTTGCCACCCGTCCCGGCGTGGTGAAGAGCCGCAACGCCCTGATGGACGCCGCTTACGACGATCAGGTCTATGTCGACGACCGCACCATCGACAGCCACATCAAGCGGCTGCGCAAAAAGTTCAAGGTCGTAGACGACGACTTCGAAATGATCGAGACGCTGTATGGCGTCGGTTATCGTTTCAAGGAAGCCTGAATATTGACCGTTCATCCCCGCGAAAGCGGGGATCCAGCATAGCGCTTGGTAGGCCGTACTGGATTCCCGCGTGCGCGGGAATGAACGGAGATTAGGGCGGCGAGCTAGCCCTGACGGCAGGCGCCCGCTTGCGGTAGATTGGCGGGCGAGTTCCGAATCTGACGGATCAACGACGTGCTCGACCGAACCGCTGAAACATCAGCACAGAGCGAAGCCGAGCGGCCGCATGACGAAGCGCCGCGCGCGGCACCGTCGCGTCTGGCCGGCATGCGCCGTCCCTTGCGTTCGGCCTGGGCCTTCTTCGTCACGCAGAGTTTCTCCAGCCTCACCCGCCGCATCGTCTTCCTCAACCTCGCCGGCCTCGTCGCGCTCGTCATCGGCGTGATGTACCTGTCGCAGTTCCGCGCCGGCCTGATCGATGCGCGCGTGCAGAGCTTGTTGGTGCAGAGCGAGATCATTGCCGGCGCCATCGCCGCCTCCGCCACGGTCGAAACCGACGCCATCACCATCGATCCGGAACGCCTGCTCGAATTGCAGGCCGGCGAAAGCTACGGCCCCTCCGACGAGGCGCTGTCCGGCATCGAATTCCCGATCAATCCCGAACGCGTCGCGCCGGTGCTGCGCCGTCTCGTGTCGCCGACCAAGACGCGGGCGCGCATCTATGACCGCGACGGCGTCCTGATCCTCGACAGCCGCAATCTTTATGGCCGCGGCGACGTGCTGCGCTTCGACCTGCCGCCGCCCAATGCCGAAAAGCCCGGCCTGATGGAGCGTGCCTTCATCGCCATCCGCCGTTGGTTCGGCCGCGGCGATCTGCCGATCTACAAGGAGCTCGGGCCTGAGAACGGCAAGGGCTATCCGGAAGTCGCCCAAGCGCTCAACGGCCTGCATGCGAGCCAAGTGCGTGTCAACGACCGTGGCGAAGTGATCGTCTCGGTCGCCGTGCCGGTGCAGCGCTTCCGCGCCGTGCGCGGCGCCTTGATGCTGTCGACGCAAGGCGCCGACATCGACGACATGGTGGAGGCCGAGCGCCTCGCCATCTTCAAGGTCTTTCTCATCGCCGCCGGCGTCATGACGGTGCTGTCGATGCTGCTCGCCGGCACCATCGCCGGCCCGGTACGCCGATTGGCGGAAGGCGCCGAACGCGTCCGCCGCCGCATTCGTACGCGCGTCGAAATCCCCGACTTCACGCGCCGCCGCGACGAGATCGGCCATTTATCCGGCGCGCTGCGCGACATGACCAACGCGCTTTATACCCGCATCGAAGCGATCGAGAGCTTCGCCGCCGACGTGTCGCACGAATTGAAGAACCCCCTCACATCGCTGCGCTCGGCGGTCGAGACGCTGCCGATGGCCAAGACCGACGTCAACCGCAAGCGGCTGCTGGAAGTCATCGAGCACGACGTGAAGCGGCTCGACCGGCTGATCACCGACATCTCCGACGCCAGTCGTCTCGATGCCGAATTGCAGCGCCAGGAAGCAGCCCCGGTCGACCTCACCAAACTGTTGGATGCGCTGGTGTCGGGAGCGAACGAAGTGCGCGGCGACGTCAAAGTGACGCTCGCTTTCGAAGGCGGCCCGCCGACGACCTTCAAGGTGCCGGGTCACGACTCGCGTCTGGGTCAGGTCGTCACCAACCTCATCGACAATGCGCGCTCGTTCTCGCCCGAAGGCGGCAAGGTGCGTGTCATTTGCCGCCGCCTTAAGAACGAAGTCGAGATCCTCGTCGACGACGACGGCCCCGGCATTCCGGTCGACGCGCTGGAGAAGATCTTCGAGCGCTTCTACACCGACCGCCCCGATCAGGGCTTCGGCCAGAACTCCGGTCTCGGCCTGTCGATCTCCAAGCAGATCGTCGAAGCCCATGGCGGCTCGATCCGCGCCGAAAACCGCATGGCCCCTGGCAAGCCCGGCGACGAACCACGCGTCGCCGGCGCACGCTTCATCGTCCGCCTGCCGGCGATGTGAGCTTGCCCCCGTCCCGCTCACCCTTGCGAAAGCGAGGGGCCAGCGCTGACAAGCTTTCTCTTTCGCCGGTAGAGTTGGGTGTATTTCAGCCAGTCGACGAAACAGGCTCCGGATATGGCGCTCTACGTCTACATCCTGGCGAGCACACGAACTGGCACGCTCGATGTTGGCATGACCTTGTCAGACGCCGTTGGGAGCACCGGGAGAAGTTCCTCGACGGC
>JANLJK010000412.1 GCA_029255525.1 Pseudolabrys sp. | reverse complement strand
GTGCAGGTTCATGGGCCGTTTCCTCTTATGTTTGTCTTATATTTCCGCCACGACTTTGTTGCGCAGCGTTCCGATACCTGTGATCTCGATCTCGACCGTGTCGCCGACGTCGATATTGGCCGGCACACCGTCGGTGCCCATCCACATCACGTCACCCGGATGGATGGTGCAATATTTCGACACCAGGCTGATATAGGTCGGCGCGTCGAAGATCATGTTATTGGTCTTGAACGTCTCCGCCACCGCCCCATTGACTCGGACCGTCGTCTGCATGGCGTCGAGATCGGCGTCGGTGTCGATCCAGGGGCCCATCGGTTTGAAGGTATCGCTGTTCTTGGCGCGCCAGAGCGTCCGATCACTCGCCTGCCAGCCGCGCTCGGAGACGTCGTTGCCGATGGTCCAGCCGAGCACGTAATCGAGCGCCTCTTCCTTGGAGACGTTCTTCGCCGTCTTGCCGAAGACCGCGACCAATTCGCCCTCGTATTGGAACTGTGGTCCGGCGTCGCGCGGCTTCACGATGTTTTCTTCGTGCGCGATCAAAGCATTGTTGGAGCGATAACCGATGTCCGGCTGCTTCGGATAGTCCGGCTCCTTGCCGCGCTTGGCCGCCATGCGGCGCACATGATCGGCATAGTTCACGCCGACGCAGAAGAAGTTCGACGGCACCGTCGGAATATCGAGCTTGACCGACGCGAGCGGAAACGACCGCGCCGTCTTCTCGTACGTACTGAACGGCGATCCATCGACGGCGATCACCTGGTCGCCTTCAATCAACCCGAACGAAATGCCGTTATCGGTGTGGAACCTGCACCACTTCATTGTTGTCTCGTTTCCTCCTTAGGCGGCCAACAGGCCGGCTTTCTCCACCACCGGCCGCGCCTGCGGCGATGCCAGCAGCTCGATCAACGTGCGCGCCGCCTGCGGCTGCAGCGATTGCGCATGAACAGCCGCCGCCAGCGGCATCACGTTCTGCAAGGCATCCGGAAACGGCCCAAGCACATGCACGCCGTCGACCAGCAGCAATTCGGCGAGTTGCTGCACGGCCATGGCGCACTCGCCCTTCGCCACCGCATGCGCGACGACGCCGGCGCGCATCGTCGTCTTGGCCTTCAAGGCATCGGCGATGCCGAGTTGCCCGGCCACCTTGATGAAATGCGCGGCGCTCGGGCTGCCAGTCGCCGGATCGGCATGAATGATCGACTTCGCCTGCAACAACGCGCGCTTGAACGCGTCCGGCGTGCTGATGTCGGGCTTCGGCTCGTTCGGACCGACGGCGAGCCCCATGATCATGCGCGCAACCAGACGCGACGAGCCGCCGTCGACGAGCCCCGCATGCACAAGCTCTTGAATCCCTTCAGGCGTCGAGATCACAACGTCGGCGCTTTCGCCATCGCGCACGAGCTTCACCGCCGCCGAGGGCGGCCCATACATCATGGCGATATCGCGCCCGGTCGCGTCCGCAAAAGCCGGGGCAAGCGCGTCGACCACGCCTTTCATGGCGACCGTGGTGATGATCTTGACCGGCTCCGGCACGTTCGGGCCCCTGCGAACCACGACCATTCTGCCGCCGATGTCGCGCCGGTGCCAGCGCCACGATGACGCTAAGTCACTCACTCTCCGTGTGATTTTGACACTGCGAAATATCGGCCCGGCAATGCGGCAATGGGATAGGCCGCCGCTCAGCTTTTCCGCGTCATGCTGCTTTCGCTGACGAAAGCCGCCACCAGCGCTTCGGATGATTCCTGCGTACGCAGGATATGCGCGCGGATGATTTCGGTGGCCGTCTCGACATTCCGTTCGGTGACGGCGCGCAGAAGCGCGGCATGGTCCTTGCGCGCGCCGGAGACGATACCCCGGTCCTGCAGCGCATAGCGCCGGTAACGATAGTGCCGCGTGAAGAGCTGATGGTGAAAACCGATCAGCGACGGCGACTGGCAGCCCGACACGAGTGCGGCATGGAACGCGCGATTGCGCAGTTCAAGCTCGTGCCAATCGTCGGTGCCGCCGCGCTGGCGCGCCAGCATTTCCAGATGGTGATACGCGGCGACCACCGAGGCCTCCCAGCGATCGTCGCCATGCGCGACCGCGTCGCGCACACATTCGACCTCGATCAGCAGGCGCGCGCGGGTGATGTCGCGCAGATCGTCGACCGAGAACGGCGCGACGGTGAAGCCGCGACGGTCGGCGACTTCGACCAGACCGTCGGACAGCAGGCGGTTGAGCGCTTCGCGCACCGTGCCGCCCGAGACGTCGAGCTGCTTGGCGATGTGCTCGGCCTTGAGCTTCTGCCCGGGCGCGTAGCGGCCCTCCGCGATCGCGGAGCGCAAATCGACGTAGATCTGCTCGGTCAGGCTCATGGCGCCGATTTGTTTCACCAATTGAGTCAATGGTCTAGAGAGAAAATAGCATTTTCTCGATTATCGAGTAATAATAATTTTCTCGAGAAAATTATTGACGACGGCCGGACGGCTCCTATGCTGGCCGGCGAGATCACCAACACCCTGGAGGAAACCCATGATCGAGCTGCGCGATGTCCAATATGTGCGGATCGGCACCAAGGACCTGAACAAGGCCGAAGCCTTCGCCATCGATACGCTCGGCCTGAACGTCGTCGGCCGCACGCCCGACCGGCTTTATCTGCGCAGTGACTATCGACATCACTGCATATGTTACGTCCGCGGCGAACCCACCGATCAGGTCGTCGGTTTCGAGCTCAAGAACTGGCGCGGACTGGACAAGGCGCTCGATGCCCTGAAGGCCATCGGCGTCGAGTGCGGCCGCGGCACGCCGGAAGAGGCGAAGGACCGCTTCGTGCACGCCTTCATCTGGTTCAAGGACCCGACCGGCAACCGCTTCGAGATCGTCGTGCGTCCCTACGAAGCGAACCGGCCTTACGTCCCGCCGCGCCAGACCGGCATCACCGGCTTCGGCCATGTCGGCATGAACACCACCGATCCCGAGCGCGATCAGAACTTCTGGCTCGACAACTTCAATGCCCAGGTCAGCGACTGGATCGGGCCGGCGCCGCTGCTGCGCATCAAGAACGTACACCATCAAATGGCGCTGTTCCCGACACGCGGCCCAGGCATCCAACACGTCAACCATCAGGTCGGCACGATCGACGATCTGCTGCGCTACTTCTTCTATCTGACCAACAAGGGCATCCGCATCGTTTTCGGGCCAGGACGCCACGCCACCTCGGGCGGCTACTTCCTCTATTTCGAAGGCCTTGACGGTCTGACCTACGAGTTCTCGACCAGTGATCGCAACATCATCGAGGACCCGGAGAACTACCGGCCGCGACAGTTCGCGCTGGAAGACGAGTCGTTCTGCGTCATCGGCGCCAAGCCGGACATCAAAGAATTCAAGGCGGCCTAAGAGAAACCCGCGAACAAGAGTCGGCGTGTCTCTGACACGCCGGCAAGACGACGGCGGTTTTGTCGCTGGCGACTTTAGAAAGCAGGCGTGCCGTGCCCGATTATGATGAGCACTATGTCTACGCTATAGCCCTCTAACGCCGCACGGAGGAAGTTGGTGCGGCTATGCAAGCGCCTCCGCAACCCTTGTGAGCATCTCGATGGCATCCGGAGTCGAAGCCTCACGCGCCAGCCGTTCCGATTTCTGAGCGGCCAGGTGTGCTTGCGCCAGCGACGACCGCCCTTTCTCCGTCAACTCGGTTCGTTGAATGCGTCCATGCTCCTTGTCAGGGCGGCGCTCGATCAGCCCTGACTGCTCCAGCTTCACCAGCATGGCCTGCATGGTCTGAGGGGTCACAAACGCCCGCCGTGCGAGCCTTGCGTTCGACGCGCCCGGTTCGGCTTCGAGGCTCACCAACACGTTGTATTGTGGCGCGTTCAATCCGATATCGGCCAACTGCCGGTCCATATGCAGGCGCATCGCCTGCTGCGCGCGCTTCAGCGCATAGCCGAGCGTTTCATGCGGCAAGAAGGGTTGGTCTACGGGGAGCGATGTCGTCACGGGGCTTGTAATATCAGGGGGCTTACATTATATCAGCCGACTGATATTGGCATCTTCCCTCTAAAAGGACATCAGAATGCCCCAACTTATCGGACCCGACTTCATCGGTATCCAGGTCGACGACCTCGATGCAGCTCGCACATTCTATACGGAGGTCGTCGGATTGACCGCGGCCCCGAATGGACCGCCTGGAGCCGTGGTTTTCGATACGAAACCTATCCCCTTCGCCGTGCGCGCGCCCGTCGTCGATCTCGATGCCGTCGACATACTCGGCCATGGTATCGCTATCTGGTTCGGCTGCGACGACGCCGACGCCTTGCACGACCACCTCGCCTCACGCGACGTGCCGATTGCTTTCCCGCCGAAAGACGGGCCGTTCGGGCGCTATTTCGCCTTCCAGGATCCGTTTGGCTACACGATCACCGCCCATACCGTGCAAGAGACGGCCTGAGCCGTGGCGTTCTGGATGGGTGTCGCATCGGCGGAACATGCCCGCGCCGGACTCGATGGCGGCTTTGCACAACTCGGGCACGGCAAGCATATCGCGGTGAAGTCTCTCAGGAAGGGCGACTGGATCGTCTACTACTCTCCGCGCGAAGGCATGGGGGAAGGCGAGACGGTGCAGGCGTTCACGACAATCGGGCGGGTGACGTCAGACGCGCCTTACCGGGCCGAGCAAGCGATGGATTTCAATCCGTATCGCGTCGATGTGGACTACCTGACGGACGCCAAGCCTGCTCCGATCAAACCGCTTCTGAATGGCCTCCAACTGACCCGCGATCACGTCTCCAACTGGGGCATCGTGATGCGCGGGCCGAAACGCAAGCTTGAAGAAGAAGACATGCGGCGAATTGCGGAAGCAATGGGCGTTCTGGCGGATTTCGAGAATTCTCAGAACTGGCCATCCACCGGCCGGGCACACCCAACGCCGGGGGGAGAATCCGGGCTCAACATCTTCGCCAACGACATCAAGAAAATCCAAGTCGTCGACCCGCCGCCCCTACCCCAAACCTCCACCTCCCAAGAGCTTGAGCGTCTTCATAACCTTCTCACTCAAGGCGCCATCTCCCAGACCGAATACGAGGGCCTCAAAGCCAAGCTTCTCGGGGCTTAACGTGAACAAGCGATTGCACAAAAGCGCTGCTCCGGGACTGCTGGCCCTTCCGTGCGCTCTGCTCGGAGCGTGGGCGCCGCCTGCGCGTGATTACCGAACTGCTGGCTCGGGCTCAGGCTTCGGCACCGGAACGACCGGCTTGCCGCCCGACAGCCGCATCAGGTCGATCCGCGCCTGCGCATCCTCCGGCGAAAGGCGTTGCAGCGGCTTACGCGCATAGATGACGATCTCGATATTGGTGCCGTGGCCGACGTTCTTGTGCGCCACGCCGCGGGGGACGACGGTCATCTCGCCTTCGTTGATGGTCACCGGGCCGCGCTCGGTCTCCAAGGTGCGGCTGCCGCGATACTGGAAGGCCCATTCGTCGGCGCCGAGGTTGCGATGCCACATCGCCTGCTCGCGGTCGCAATTTGCCACCTCGATGATCACGTCGTCGTTGGCGTAGAGCACCAGCGGCAGATAGCCATTCTGCAGGTCGAGTCCCGTGACGACTCCCGCTGGGAAGATGGCGTCGAGCGCGATCTTGTCGAGCGGTGCGGCCTTGTCCGGCGACGGCAGCAACTCTGCCTCCTCGCGCTCGACAACCGATCGGCGCTCATCGGTCCAGTCCGTCGATGACGGGCCCCAATGCGTGGTCAATTCCTTGACGATCTTGCTCACGCCGATTCCTCAGGCAGCCAGCGCGCCGGAGACCGACGCTTCGATGGCATTAAAGATTTCATTGCGGATTTCTTCACTTTCGCGGCTCCCGGCGCTCTGATCCAGCCGCAGATCGGCCACGACATGACCCGGCCGCCCGAACACAAGCACGCGGTCGCTGAGCGTGATCGCCTCGTCGATCGAGTGGGTGATGTGCAGTACCGTCTTGCCGCGCTCCTTGGCGAGCTCGCGGAACTCGGTCCGGAGCCGCGCGCCGGTGACCTCGTCAAGATGGCTGAAAGCCTCGTCGGCGAGCAGCACGGCCGGGTCGCTCACCAGCGCCCGCGCGAGCGCCACGCGCTGACGCATGCCACCGGACAGTTCGTGCGGATAGGCATCCTCGAAACCGGCAAGGCCGACGCGCTCAAGGAGGCTCTTCGCATCCTCCGGGAGCGTCGCTTCCGCCCGGCCAATGATCTCGAGCGGCACGCGCACATTGCCGATGGCCGTGCGCCAGGGCAGCAGCCGGTCGCTCTGGAAGATACAGCCGATCTCACCGCGCAGATCGTTGAACTGCCGGTACGGATCGAGGCCCAACACGCCGATGGTGCCCCGGCTCGGCTTCTCGATGCCGAGCAGCATGTTCACCGTCGTCGACTTGCCGCAGCCGGTGCGTCCGAGAATGCAGACATAGTCGCCTTGTGCAATGTCGAAGGACAGGTCCTTGACCGCCGTCACGGCATTGCGGCCGCTGAACGTCTTGGTGACATTGCTGAAGGAAATCGCGTTACTCATGGGCTCTACCTTCTGGCCGCGCGCCAACCGAGAATGCGTTTCTCGAGCCAGGACAGCGCAAGATTGCTGGCGACGACGAAGGCAACGAGCACCATCGTCCAGGCGATGGCGCGGTCCATCCGGAACATCTCCTGCGACACGCGCAACTGGTAGCCGATGCCGCTGACGCCGCCGAGCAGCTCCGCCATGATGGTGACGCGGGTGCCGTTACCGATATTGATCCGCCAGCCTGTCAGCAAGGACGGCAGCAGCGCCGGCACAATCAGAATGCGGATGAGCTTGGCGAGCGACGGACGCAACGAGCGCACCATGTCCCAGAGCTCGCCCGAGATCGACAGCACGCCGTCGCGCGCTTGGTAGAAGAAGCTCGGGATAGTCGTAATGATCACGACGAAAGCCGTGCGGGCCTCCATGTCGCGGAACCAGAGGATCGCGAAGATGATCCAGCAGACGGCCGGGATGCCCTGCATGACCTCGATCAGCGGGATGGTGGCGCGTTCGACGGTGCGCACCATGCCCGCGGCGATGCCGAAGGCGGTCGCAACGGCAAAGCCGACCGCGAGGGCGAGAAGAATTCGCACATAGGTCGTGACGATGGCGCCCACCGCGGTCGCGCTGCCGAGCATGTCGACGAGCGCCTTGCCGATCCGCTCCAGCGAGGGAAACAGGATCGGCGGGTAATAGAGCGACGCCAGTTGCCAGGCGAGCACGAGCGCCAGCAGGACAAGCGTGCCTTCGACATTGACGCGGCCGAACTGCTGCGACAGCCGCGTCCAGACCGGCGCGCCGGCATGCTCGCCAATGGTATCGCCGGCAAGCGGCCGACGCGACTGGACCTCAATATTCGCCATGATGCGGATCGCTCCGTCCTGTTCACGCCGATGCTATTCCGGCTTGAAGTTCGACACGTAGGTGTCGAGCTCCTTGGCCGTCAGCGGGCGATCGAGTTGCTTGGCCTCCGGCAGGATCTTTTGCGTCAGCACCGCCAGCGAGTCGCGGTTGTCGGAGATGGGGCGGATGTCGATCAGATGGCCGAAGTGTTTGAAGTAGTAGACCAGCGCTTCACGCGGAATGCCGGTGCCCTGCTCGATGAGCTCGGCCGCTTTTTCCGGCTCGCGTTTGACGAATTCCGCCGCGTCGAGATTGGCGGCATAGAGCTTGCGCAACAGGTCGAGGTTCTCGGGTTTGGCCGCCCATTTGCGCGACGCGCCGGCAGCGATGCTCGGCAGCGTGCGGTTATGCGCGTACTTCTCCCAGACGCTGGCGTCATAGAACGAGAGGGCGCGCAGGCCGCCTTCGGCGTTCGCCAGCACGACCGAGGCATCGATCGGCGTCAGAACCGCGCCGTCGGCACGCCCGGCCTTCAGCTCGGCGAAGCTGCCGGCGCCGCGCGCATTGGACGACCGGATCTGCACCTTGGACAGGTCGACGCCCTGCTCCTGCATGAACCAGGCGGCAATGGCCCACGAACCGGTCACGGTGTCGGTGAGCAGCGTCCGGCCTTCGATGTTCTTGAGCTTCGTCACGGCCGGATTGGCGGTGATCATATAGTAGTCATAGTTGAAGATGTTCCAGAGCAGCGTGACGTCCGCGCCCTGCTGCACGAAGCGACCGCCGGCGGCGGTGGAAATGCAATAGCAGAACGGATCGGCCTCGGAAGCGAAGTCGGCATAGGCAACCTGCGACGGCTTCTGCTGCACCTCGATCTTGAAACCGTGCTTTTGATCGAGACCCGTTTTCTGGATGAGCACCGGAAACCAGACGACCTGCGATGGCGCGGCAAAGACCGAGACTTTGAAGACCGGCAGATCCTTGGCAGGCGCTGCCTGCGGGCCGGCCAGCCCCGCGAACGCGAAGGCAGACGCAATAAGAACAAGATGCTTCAAAGACATGGTAAAGTTCGCTTTCGATGATGCCGAGCAGTCGCTAACGTCACGCCCAATAAACACGCGATGCTGCATTGCAAGCAATACGGCCGCGTTTCGTTTGCCGATTGATCTCGTTCATTTTCGTCTCTTGTGATGCACGCGGTGAGAAGAGTTTGCTTACCGGCTGTTCAAGGCGGCGTGTCAGCCGCGCACACTGCCTTGCGCCACCGGTCGGCTCGCATCCTTCACCCACTCGGTCCAGGAGCCGGGATAGAGCGAGGCCGATATGCCGAGACTCTGCAAAGCGGCGACGTCGTAAGCAGCGGCTACGCCGGAGCCGCAATAGACCGCGATGGGCGATGAGGTATCGGCATCGATGCCGAGGCCACCAAGCGCTTCACGTAACGCACTCGGCGCCTTGATACGGCCGTCAGCATCCTGAAGCTTGCCGGCCGGCACGCTGTAGGCGCCGGGGATGTGCCCTGTTGCCGCCTGCCCCGCCTGTCCCTCATAGGCATCGTGGCCACGCGCGTCGAGCAACAAACCGGCCTTAGCGATGTCGAGGGCTTGCGCCGCACCGATGTCCGGCAGATGGCCCGCTCTTAATTCGACGCGGCCGCGCCGCGTCACACCCGCTTCGCGCGTGGTCGCCTGTCCGGCCGCTCGCCAGGCGGCATAGCCGCCGTCGAGAATGTAGACTTTCTCGAGCCCCGCCCAACGCAGCACCCACCAAAGACGCGCAGCCGAAGTGCCTTTGCCGTCATCGTACGCAATCACGGTGCTATCCGGGTTGATGCCCCACCGGCGCGCATCGCGCTGCAACGTGGCGATGTCAGGCAATGGCAGACGGCCGGTCTGCGGCCCCCCCTCCCCCGCAGCTTCGACATTGATGTCGACATGAACGGCGCCCGGCAGCCGGTCGGCCGCGGACAGCACAGCAGGATCGGCAACGCCGGTGTCGAAACGCGCATCCAGCAGCACCAGCGGCCGGCCATCCGCCCGCCACGCCACCAACGTATCGACAGCGACGAATGGCGACGACACGGTGTTCCTACTCATTGGGAAAACTCCGGCTTGTTGGAATTTCGTTGTTGAGCGCTCACCTTTGGGTGCCGCAGGAGGTCCGCACCCGCGTCGGGCGCGAACAGAAACGAGAGCGCTACGCTAACCGCCGCGCAGCCCGCCAGCGCGCCGAACGCGAGCGCAAAATGAGTGCCGGCGCCGGCCGTCGGCGCGACACTCTCGGCGATACGCGCCGACAGCGCGGCAAAGGCGACGCCGAGGCCGTTGGTCAGGTTCTGGATCGCCAGGAAGAAGCTGGTGGCAGCCGCCATGCGCTCGCGCGGCACTTCCGTATAAGCGATCGTGCCGTAGGCATTCATCAGCAGCGAACGGGAAAAGCCAAAGGCGACCAGCACGGCCGCGACCAACCACCAGACCCAACCCACGCCGGCGACGGCAAGCATCGCGAGAAACAAGGTCGATAGCGCGCCGTGGGCGATAAAGCCCGGCCGGTAACCGTGCCAGCGCAGCATCGACGTGCTGAAGAACTTCATCGCCAACCCGCCGAAGGCCGGCAGCAACACGATGAAGCCGCTGGTCAAGGCCGATACGCCGTGCGCGAGCTGAAGCGACAGCGGCAACAGGAACGGCACACCGCCGACCGCGACGCGATAGACCGATCCGCCGAGCATGGCGCGCCGGAAGTTCGGCAGCCTCAAGAGGCCGAGGTCGATGACCGGCGCCGGGTGGCTCCGCGCATGAGCAATATAGAGGGCAAGGCAGACGGCGGCGGCCAGCCACAGGCTCGCCGAACCGGCAAGGCCGGCGCCCGCCCCAGCGAGGCCTTCGCAGGCGAGCGCCGCGCAGACAAAGCAAGCGCCGACGAGCAGCGAACCGAGAGGATCGAAGCTTTGCACGGCGGCCGCCCGCTCCTGCGGCACAAAGCGCAGAATGAGCGCGATGGCGATGAGGCCCAGCGGCACGTTGATGAGGAAGATCCACCGCCACGAAAACCAAGTGACGATCACCCCGCCCGCAGCCGGACCGATCATCGGCGCCACCATGGCCGGCACCATGACCAATGCCATCGCCTCGACCAATTCGGAGCGGCTGGCCGAACGCATAACGATCAGGCGCCCGACCGGCGCCATCATCGCGCCGCCGATGCCCTGCAGAAAGCGAGATGCGATGAGATAACTGTCGCTGGTCGCCAACCCGCAAAGCAATGAAGCGACGATGAACACCGCCGTCGCCGCCGCGAACACCGTGCGGGTACCGAAGCGGTCGGCAATGCGGCCGCTGATCGGCACGATGGCGGCCAACCCCACCATGTAGGCCGTCATTGCCAGATTGAGATTCAGCGGCTGGGTGCCGAGCGCATGCGCGATCTCGGGGATCGCGGTCGCGATGATCGTCGTGTCGAGCTGTTCGATGAAGAACGTGCCCGAGACGATCAGCGCGATCCGGCGCGTCAAAGGCGATAACGCGCCGGACTTCGCTGCGGCCCCAATGCCGGCAGACGATGTCGTATCCGTCATACGTTCAGTCGATGACAGCGCGATGCAGCGCCCGGCGCTGGTCGTCGTAATTGTAGACGCCGCGATGATGGACGGTGCGGTTGTCCCAGATCAGCACCGACCCTTCCTCCCAGACGTAGGTCGCACCGACCTCGGGCAGCTTGATGAGATCGAACAGGATGCCCAGAAGATGGTCGCTGACCGAGCGCGACACGCCGAGGATGCGCTGCGCATAGAGCTCGTTGGCGTAGATCTGCTTGCGGCCGGTCTCCGGATGGACGCGGATCAGCGGCACTTCGAGCGGCGGGTTCTTGGCGCGCGCTTCGGCGAGACCCTGCGGGTCCTGATAGGCCAGTGACAGCAGACCCTGCGTGTCGGCGTCGTGGATGACCGTCAGCGTCTCCAGATAGGAGACGAACTTCGGATCGAGCAGGCTGAGCGCGGCGGAGGCGTTGGCGAAGACCGTATCACCACCGCGGCTCGGCACTTTCAGCGCGAACAGCGCCGTGAACTTCTGCGGATTGGGGCGATAGGCCTGGTCGATGTGCCAGATATAGTTCGTCCGCGTCTTCTTGTACTGCGAGTCGATCGCATTGGCTTCCGACTTGTCGCTGGTCCGCGGCGCCTGCGGGTTGCCGGAGAAGCGCGCCTTGCCGAACAGCGTGGTGAAGGTCTCGAAGTCCGCTTCGCGGACCGAACCGGGCGCGAAAGAAAGGAAGCCGTAATCAAGCAGCCCCTTGTAGAGAAAGCGGCGCGTTTCCTCGTCGATCGGCGCGCCCGCCTCGAAGGAGAATCCCTCCACCTGTGCGCCGAGCACGGGCGCATATGGTTCGAGTGCAATGGCGCCGTGACGCCGCGTTTCGCGCTTGTACTCACGCGGCGACAGGACCGGTGCCTGGCGCGTGTCGGTATCGAGGGGAATGAACGCGGCGACGTTGCTCATGGTCTGATCTCGGTGTTGTTGAGACCGTGACGCTAGCCACGCCGATACTCCGAGCGGAAACAATTATTCGTCACAAGCAATGCAATCTCGGCGCAAAGCCAAGAAACGTGCGTGCCGGATTCGTAAGCGCTGTCTTGTCGCGCAAAAACGTCGCGCAACTTCCAACTATTCGCGCTGACATGAGCAGCCGGATTATGCTGCGGACCGACGACAAAGAGCACGTGCATTGCACACGCCCGCGAGAGGAACTGCTACTGTCGCGACTTCTTCATTGCCGGCGTCTTGTGAGCCGGCAATGCCGGCGGACACACGTGCATGAATTTTCAGCAATTACGGATCATCAAGGAAGCGGTCCGGCACAACTTCAACTTGACCGAAGTCGCGGCCGCACTCTTCACGTCCCCATCGGGTGTGAGCAAACACATCAAGGACCTTGAAGAGCAACTCGGCGTGCTGCTGTTCGAACGGCGCGGCAAGCGGCTGCTCGGCCTCACCGAGCCCGGCCGCGAACTCATTCCCATCGTCGAGCGTATCCTCGCGGATGCGGGCAACATCAAGCAGCTCGCCCAGCAATTCGCCGCCCGGGACGAAGGCAGCCTGACTGTCGCCACGACTCACACGCAGGCGCGGTACGCCCTGCCGCCGATCGTCGCCTATTTCAAAGAGGCGTTTCCCAATGTCCGTCTTGCCCTTCGGCAGGGCAGTCCAACGGGGATCGCGGCGCTCGTGCGCGACGGCGAGGCCGACATCGGCATCGCCACCGAAGCACTCGACGACGAGCCCGAGCTCGTTACCCTCACTTATTACAAATGGCGGCACACGCTGGTCGTGCCGGCCGGTCACCCGCTCGACGGAAAGCCGTCACCGACGCTCGCCGACATCGCCGCATGGCCGATCGTCACCTATCACGACGGATTTTCCGGACGCGGCAAAATCGACCGGGCTTTTGCCGATGCCGGCATCGTTCCCGACATCGTCCTGAGCGCCTTCGATGCCGACGTGATCAAGGCTTATGTCGAGGTCGGCCTCGGCATCGGCCTCATCGCCAGCATGGCTTACGACCCGACGCGCGACGTTGGGCTGCGCAAGATCAATGTCAACGCGCTGTTCGGCGAAAACGTCGCCAAGATCGCCGTGAGGCGTGGCACACTGCTGCGCGATTTCGCGCTGAAATTCATCCAGCTATGCAATCCGGCGCTGACGCCGGATGTCGTCCGCGCCGCGGTCCTCGACAGCAGCGAGAGCCAAGGCTCATGATCGCCGCCACAAGCTCAGTATTGCAGAGCTTCGTAAACCCGCTCGCGCAGATTCACGAACTCCGCCGACCCGCGTTGGCGCGGATGATCGAGGTGCACCGGGATGGTCGCCTTGATGCGGCCAGGCCGCGGTTCCATCACCACGACCTTATCGCTTCGATAGACCGCCTCCTCGACATCGTGCGTGACCAGCACCATGGTCATGCGCGACTGCCGCCCGATGCGGAACAGCTCGTTCTGCAGCCGCACGCGCGTCAGCGAATCGAGCGCACCGAGAGGCTCATCCAGAACGAGGATCTGCGGCCTCATGGCCAGCGCCCGGGCGATTGCGGCGCGCTGCGCCATGCCCCCCGAGAGTTGATGCGGATAGGCATTCTCGAAGCCCTGTAGGCCGACGAGCTCGATATTCTCGGCAATGCGCTCACGCACCTCCGCCGCCGCCAAGCCCTCCAGCCCCAGAGCGATGTTGTCCGTAACCGTCAGCCACGGAAACAACCGGTGATCCTGAAAGACGATGCCGCGCTCGCGGCTTGGCCCACCGATCGGATCGCCGCCGAGCGCAATCTCACCCTCGTAGTCGGCCTCCAGGCCGATGATGAGCCGCAGCAGTGTCGACTTGCCGCAACCGGACGCACCGACGATACCGACGAATTCGCCCGGCCCAATGTCGAGGTGGATGTTCTGCAGCACAGGCAGAGGGCGGCCTTCGATCCGATAGGTCTTGCCGACATTGCGGATGCGCAAGCCGCGCGTGGCGTCGGTGTCAGCCGTGAGGCTCATGGTCTTGCTCCCTGCCAGCGGATCAACGGTTCGAACAGGCGCCGAAACGCGACATTCGCAGCGAAGCCTATCAGCGCCAGGAAAATGACGCCGACCAGCACCAGGTCCATGCGGAACTGGCCGCGCGCCTCGGCGATGAAGATGCCGAGTCCGCGGCCGACGCCGATCATGTATTCGCCGCCGACGGTGCCGAGCCAGGCCGTGATGAGGCCGATCTGTAGGCCGATGAAGATCGACGGCAGTGCCCCGGGCAGCAGCAGCTTCGTGACGCGGCGCCCCCAGGACAACTTCAGGACCGCGGCAACCTCCATGTAGCCGCGCCCGATCGTGCGCAGGCCGTCATGCGTATTCAGCGCCACGGGAAAGAAGGCGGACAGCGCGATGAAGGCGAGCTTCGAACCCTCGCCGTTGCCGAACCAAGCGGTGAGCAACGGAATCCAAGCAAAGAGCGCGATCTGCCGCACGGCATTGAACGACGGACTGATGAGCCGATCGGCCAGACCCGACGCACCGACGAGCAGACCGAGCGCGAGCCCGGCCACGGCGCCAAGGGCGAAGCCGGCGCCATAGCGCAACAAGGTCTGCACCAGCGACTCCCACACCTCCCGACCCGATGTGTCGGTGAAAGGCGCCGCCAGCACCTCGTCGAGCGGCACCAGCAGCGGATGCGGGGCTGACAGCAGGTGAGGCACGATGGCCCAGGCACCGAGCAAGGCCAACGGCAAAGCCGCGCCACGCCAGATGCGGACGGCGCCGCGCCGTGGCGCCTTCTTCACGGTGCCGATCGTGATGTCGGTCATGAGGGCACTGCCCAGCGGCGCAGCCGCCGCTCGAGACGACGCAGCCCGGCATCCATGGCAAGACCGATGACGCCGATCACGATCATGCCGGCGATCACGATGTCAGTCTGGAACAGCGTGCGCCCCCAGACCATCATGTAGCCGACCCCCTCCTGCGCCGCGAGCATCTCGACGACGATCAGCGCGATCCAAGCATTGCTGAAGGCGAGACGCAGCCCCCCGAAGATGGTCGGCAGCGCCGCCGGCACGATAAGCTTGCGGATCGTGGCGCTGCGGCTCAACCCCAGCACCGTCGCGGCTTCCTTATAGGCGCGCGGAATGTTGCGGATGCCCTCGGCCATCGCGATGGTCGCCGGCACGAAGCAGGCCTTGGCGATGATCAGGTACTTCACGATCTCGTCGAGACCGAAGATGAGGATCAGGATCGGCACCCAACCGAGCGACGGGATCTGCGCCAGCGCTCGAAACAAGGGGCTGATGTAATCGTCGACCGTCTGCGACAGGCCCATGACGGTGCCGAGGGCAAGTCCAAACGAACATCCGATAGCGATGCCGATTCCGATGCGCCACAGGCTGATCTCGATATTGGCGACGATGTCACCGCTTGCGGTTAGGTCGACCAGCGTTTGCAAAACGAGCGCCGGCGGCGGCAGGATCTGCACCGGCAGCAGCGCGCGGCTCGCCGCCAGTTGCCACGCCGCCAACACCAGCAGCGGCAGAAGGAACGGCAACAGCGCGGCCGGAGGGCGCAGCGACAGAACGCGCCGGAAGCTTTCCCGCGCGCCCGATGACGCACGGGGAATGGCAAGAAGCCTGACGTTCATCGCCGCGCCCTCCCTCTCCGCCGATCAGTTGCCGGGCTTGCCCAGGCCGTTTGCGGCACGCTGCGGCCACACGTTTTCGAGCTTCAGCTCCTTCAGCGCCGTGTTCAGATACGTCGGCTCGAGCCAGGCATCGAGATCGACGTCCTTGCGGATGAGCTTCTGCTCCTTGTCGAAGGCGATGACGTCCTTGTACTGGGCACGGAAGAAGTCATCGAGCAGCGGGTTGAACTGATCGCGCAGCGAGGTGCCCTTGAATTCCTCCTGCAGGACCTCGTTGGTGACGCCGGTGCGCTGCCAGATCTTGAACGCCTCGTCGCGGTTCTTGTCGTCGACGACCCAGGCGGCGGCTTTCAATAGGCCGCGGGTGATGCGCTTGGTGGCGTCCGGATACGTCTTCTGGAACTCGTCGTCGACGACCACCGCACCGAAGCCGGTCGCCTTGGCGCCCTGATCGTTCGAGTTGTAGATGACCTTGACGATGCCCTTGTCGCGCAGCGGCAGGAAGAAGCTGCCGCCGTAGATGGCGTCGACGCTGCCGGCGCTGATGGCCGCGAGCTGATCCGCATTCTTGAGGTCGACGAGCGTCACGTCCTTCTCGCTCAGACCCGCCTGGCGCAGCG
>JANLJK010000411.1 GCA_029255525.1 Pseudolabrys sp. | reverse complement strand
AGGACACCGGCACCGCCATCATCATGGGCAAGAAGGGCCGCCGCGTCTGGACCGACGGCGCGGACGAGGCGGCGCTCGCCGAAGGTGCGCGCGACGCGTACTTGAAGCGCAATCTGCGCTATTCGCAGCTCGCGCCCATCTCCATGTTCGAGGAGAAGAACACCAAGTCGAACATGCCGGCGCAGGTCGAGATCTATGCCGAGGGTGACGACGCCTACAAGTTCCTGTTCGTCGCCAAAGGCGGCGGCTCGGCCAACAAGACCTTCCTGTTTCAGGCGACGCCGTCGATCCTGACGCATGACCGCCTGCTGGCGTTCCTCAAGGAGAAGATCCTGACGCTCGGCACCGCGGCGTGCCCGCCCTACCATCTCGCCATTGTCATCGGCGGCACCTCGGCCGAGTTGAACCTCAAGACGGTGAAGCTCGCCTCGACCAAATATCTCGACGAGCTGCCGACCAAGGGCTCCGAGGACGGCCATGCCTTCCGCGACGTCGAGATGGAAAAGGAAGTCTTGAAGCTGACGCAGTCGCTGGGTGTCGGCGCGCAGTTCGGCGGCAAGTATTTCTGCCACGACGTGCGCGTGATCCGGCTGCCGCGCCACGGTGCGTCGCTGCCCATCGGTCTTGGCGTGTCGTGCTCGGCCGACCGCCAGGCTTTGGGCAAGATCACCAAAGACGGCGTGTACTTGGAGGAGTTGGAGCATCACCCGGCGCAGTATCTGCCCGAGGTCGATGAAGCGACGCTCGGCGGCGAGGTGGTGAAGGTCGACCTCAACCGGCCGATGAAGGAGATCCTGGCGCAGCTCTCGCAGTATCCGGTGAAGACCAGGCTCTCGCTCACCGGGCCGCTGATCGTCGCGCGCGACCTGGCGCATTCGAAATTGCGCGAGCGGCTGGAAAGCGGGCAGGGGCTGCCGCAATATTTCAAGGACCATCCGGTCTATTACGCCGGTCCCGCCAAGACGCCGGAAGGCTATGCCTCGGGCTCGTTCGGCCCGACCACCGCGGGACGCATGGACAGTTTCGTCGATGCCTTCCAGGCGGCTGGCGGCTCGATGGTGATGCTGGCCAAGGGCAATCGCTCGGCCGCGGTGCGCGACGCCTGCAAGAAATACGGCGGCTTCTATCTCGGCTCGATCGGCGGCTCGGCGGCGAATCTCGCTGAGCACTGCATCAAGAAGGTCGACGTGCACGAATATCCCGAGCTCGGCATGGAGGCGATCTGGAAGATCGACGTCGTCGACTTCCCGGCCTTCATCGTCATGGACGACAAGGGCAACGACTTCTTCAAGGAACTGAATCTCGCCTGAGCAATGGGCTCGGCGCTCTCCCCATCCTCATCCTGAGGAGCGCCGTCAGGCGCGTCTCGAAGGATGAGGATGGCTATTGCCTCACCCTTCAAGGCGGCATAGGCATCGGCCTCATCCTTCGAGACGGGCGCTTGCGCGCCCTCCTCAGGATGAGGGAAGAAGTTGAATGCCCCACCGCCGTTTGGTCCTCGCCGGCCTGACTGCCAGTCTGGTCGCGCCCGGCGCCTGGGCGGAGGAGAGCTATCCTACGCGCGCCATCACATTGATCGTGCCCTTCGCGCCGGGCGGTTCGACCGATGTCATTGCCCGCGTCGTCGCTGAGGCCATGCGCGGCTCGCTGAAGGTGCCGGTGATCGTCGAGAACCGCGCCGGCGCCGGCGGCGCGATCGGCACCGCAGTGGTGGCGCGCGCGACGCCCGATGGGGCGACCATC
>JANLJK010000410.1 GCA_029255525.1 Pseudolabrys sp. | reverse complement strand
CCGAGCAGCTTGTTGCGGCGGGCCATCGCCTTGAATTGCAATTCCTCGTCATGCGCGAACTGCTTCTCAAAGCCCTCTTCGCGCTTGTCGAATGTGGTCATGCCGCCCTCGTTCCTTGCGGTCGAAAGACCGCGTGTATAGATAGCTTTTATGCCGCCTTGCATATCGCCCGGGCAGCGTCAAGGCAACATCCCGGCGCGTGTTTGCGGCGAAAATGCGGAGTGGAAAACGTCCGCCCTGATCGATTGTATCGCCCGGAGCGTTGGGCTAGGTTGCCCCCGTGTCCGGACCGTCGCGCGAGAATCGCTGCCGGTTTGGTCCCGCCGCCGCGGATCTCGCTATTAAGTCTTTAACAGGAGCCACGGCACACCCGATGGACTTTCACAAACCACGGTACACTCCAATGAGCCGCCGTCGCCGAATTTACGAGGGCAAGGCGAAGGTCCTCTATGAAGGCCCTGAGCCCGGAACGCTGATCCAGCACTTCAAGGATGACGCGACCGCTTTCAACGCCAAGAAGCACGAAGTCATCGAAGGCAAGGGCGTCCTCAACAACCGAATTTCGGAATACGTCTTCCAGCACCTGAACGACATCGGGGTGCCGACGCATTTCATTCGCCGGCTCAATATGCGCGAGCAGTTGATCCGCGAAGTTGAGATCATCCCGCTCGAAGTGGTGGTGCGTAACGTTGCCGCCGGGTCGCTGGCGACCCGCCTCGGTATCGAGGAAGGGACGCAACTGCCGCGCTCGATCATCGAGTTCTACTACAAGAACGACAAGCTCAACGACCCGATGGTGTCGGAGGAGCATATCACCGCTTTCGGTTGGGCCTCGCCGCAGGAGATCGACGACATCATGGCGCTGGCCATCCGGGTCAACGACTTCCTGTCCGGGCTCTTCCTCGGCGTCGGTATCCGTCTCGTGGACTTCAAGATGGAAACCGGCCGGCTCTGGGAAAACGATGTCATGCGCATCGTGGTCGCCGACGAGATCTCGCCGGACTCCTGCCGGCTGTGGGACATCAAGACCAACGACAAGCTCGACAAGGATCGTTTCCGCCGCGATCTCGGCGGGCTGGTCGAGGCCTATACCGAGGTCGCCAAGCGCCTCGGCATTATGAGCGAAGGCGAGCGCCCGCAGGGCACCGGCCCCGTTCTGGTGAAAGGCTGAGGACGGCACCCGTCCGGCCGATTGAGCCGAATCCGTAAGGATGCTAACGGGGGCCTTCAACAGCCCCCGTTTTGCGTTTCACGCTCCCGTTTGTGTTCAAAAATGCGTCTGGACCCTGAGATGAAAGCCCGCGTCACCGTCACCCTGAAAACCGGCGTTCTCGACCCGCAAGGCAAGGCGATCGAGGGCGCGTTGCGCTCGCTCGGGATCGAGGGCGTCGCCAGCGTGCGTCAGGGCAAGGTCTTCGACATCGAGATCGAAGGCACGGCCGACCGCGCCAAGGCCGAAGAGCTGCTCAAGCAAGCGGCAGACAAGCTGTTGGCGAATACGGTGGTGGAGAATTACCGCGTGGACGTGGTGGGATGAGACAGGGGCCTGTGTCGCGATGAACGCCGCCGTCCTCGTCTTCCCCGGCATCAATCGTGAAAGAGATATGGCGCGCACGCTCAAGCTCGTCTCGGGCACGGCGCCGGCGATGGTCTGGCACGCCGAAACCGGGCTGCCCGCCGGGACCGACCTGGTCGTCATCCCCGGCGGCTTCTCCTATGGCGACTACCTGCGCTGCGGCGCGATCGCGGCGCGCAGCCCCGTCATGGACGCGGTGCGTGCCTTCGCCGCCAAAGGCGGCCTCGTCCTCGGCGTCTGCAACGGCTTCCAAATCCTGTGCGAATCCGGCCTCTTGCCGGGCGTGCTGATGCGCAACCAGCAGCTCAAATTCATCTGCCGGGACGTCTATCTCAAGGTCGAGCGCTCCGACACGCCGTTCACGCGCGGCTACAATGCCGGCCAGGTCATCCGCGTGCCGGTCGCCCACGGCGAAGGCAACTACATCGCCGACGGCGAGACCATCGCCCGGCTGGAGGGCGAGGGCCGGGTGTTGTTTCGATACTCGTCGCCGGACGGGCTGATCGATCCGAACTGGAACCACAACGGCGCCATCAACGGCATCGCCGGCATTCTCAACGAGGCCGGCAACGTGCTCGGCATGATGCCGCATCCGGAAAACCACGTCGAAGCGATCGTCGGCTGCACCGATGGCCGCGGCCTGTTCGCGGGGCTCGCCGAACACCTGGCGAAGGCGGTCTGACCGCATTCGGGCTTGAATTCAGGCGCTAACAGACCAAAGGTTTTGAACCGAACCGGTGGCTCGGGCGACAGACGAACGGCCGCGATAGGCGGCGTTCGGGGCTTGTCATGCCATTTGCCGTCTTGCTTGTTGTTCTCGATGCCGCTCTCGTGGTCCACGCGGCCAAGACGGGCCGGTTTTCGCCCTGGGCTTACATCGTCCTGATGATTCCGGGCTTCGGCGCGGCTGCCTATGTATTGATCGAACTGGTGCCGGCTTGGTTCGGCACCTACCAGGGCCAGCAGACGACCAGGCGGGTCGGCCAGGCGTTGAACCCTGAGAAGATCTATCGGGCGCTCAAGGATCAGCTCGATATCGCGGACACCATCGCCAACCGCGCGGCGCTGGCGGAAGAATGCCTGCGTCTCGACAAGTTCGGCGAAGCGCTGATGCATTATGACGCCATCCTCAAGCAACCGCTTGGCGAGGAGCCGGGATTTGCGGTGGCCCGCGCCAAAGCCTTGTTCGGGCAGGGTCGCTTTGCCGACACTGTGACGGCGCTCGACGACCTGCGCGCCCGTTGGCCCACTTTTGAATCGTCCGATGGGCATCTGCTCTATGCGCGTGCGCTCGAAGGCGCGGGCCGCGCCGCGGAGGCGTTGGAGGAATACCGGGCGGTGTCACAATATTATGCCGGCGCCGAGCCGCGCGTGCGCTGTGGCCTCATGCTCGTGCGGCTCGGGCGGGACGATGAAGGCCGGGCCATGCTTGCCGATGTGATCACGCAGATGCGCCGGGCGCCGCGCTTTAGCCAAAAAGTCCAGGGCGAATGGATCGCTATGGCGGAAAAAGCGCTACGGCGCTGATCGCGACCCTGCTCTGAAGCGGGATTTTCCTCTGGAAATCCGGCTGACAAGCGCGCCGAAGTCGGGCATGCACGTGGGAAAGCGCGTCCGCATCCCAGCGAGTGACATGATTCCCAACAACACCAAAATCACCCCGGAACTCGTCGCCGAGCACGGGCTCAAAGCCGACGAGTACGAGCGGATTCTCAAGCTGATCGGCCGCGAGCCGTCGCTGACCGAACTCGGCATCTTCTCGGCGATGTGGAACGAGCACTGCTCGTACAAGTCGTCGAAAGTTCATCTGCGCGGGCTGCCCACCAAGGGCCCGTGGGTGATCCAGGGCCCGGGCGAGAATGCCGGCGTCATCGACATCGGCGACGGCTTGGCTTGCGTGTTCAAGATGGAGAGCCACAACCACCCGAGCTACATCGAGCCCTATCAAGGCGCGGCGACCGGCGTCGGCGGCATCCTGCGCGATGTGTTCACGATGGGCGCGCGGCCGATCGCGTGTCTCAACGCGCTGTCCTTCGGCGCGCCGTCGCACCCCAAGACGCGGCATCTCGTGTCGGGCGTCGTGGCGGGTGTCGGCGGCTACGGCAACTCATTTGGTGTGCCGACTGTGGGCGGCTCGGTGCGCTTCCACTCGCGTTATGACGGCAACAATCTCGTCAACGCGATGGCTGTCGGCATCGCCAAGAAAGATCAGATCTTCTATGCGGCCGCCTCCGGCGTCGGCATGCCGATCGTTTATCTCGGCTCCAAGACCGGCCGCGACGGCATCCACGGTGCGTCGATGGCCTCGGCCGAATTCGGCGAGGACGCGGAGGCCAAGCGCCCGACCGTGCAGGTCGGCGATCCCTTCTCGGAAAAGCTGCTGCTCGAAGCCTGTCTCGAGATCATGGCCAAAGGCTGCGTCATCGCGATCCAGGATATGGGCGCGGCCGGCCTGACGTCATCGGCGACCGAGATGGGCGCCAAGGGCAATCTCGGCGTCACGCTCGATCTCGACAAGGTGCCGTGCCGCGAAGAGGGCATGACCGCCTACGAGATGATGCTGTCGGAGAGCCAGGAGCGCATGCTCATGGTGCTCAAGCCTGAGAAGGAACAGGAAGCCGAAGCCATCTTCCGCAAATGGGGCCTCGATTTCGCGGTGGTCGGCGAGACCACGCCGACCAAGCGCTTCGTCGTGCGCCATCACGGCGAGGTCATGGCCGATCTGCCGATTATCGAGCTCGGCACTGAGGCGCCGGAATACAAGCGGCCTTTCGTCAGCCAAGCCAAGCTCGACGAGATCGAGGCCGACAGTGTGCAGGCGCCGGTCGGCACGATCGAGGCGCTGGAGAAGCTGATCGCTTCGCCGGACCTCTGCTCCAAGCGCTGGGTCTGGGAGCAATACGACCACATCATCGGCGGCAACACTGTGCAGCGCCCTGGCGGCGACTCGGCGGTGGTGCGGGTCGAAGAGGGGCCGAAAGGTCTGGCGCTGACCACCGACGTGACCCCGCGTTATTGCGAAGCCGATCCGTTCGAGGGCGGTAAGCAGGCCGTCGCCGAATGCTGGCGCAACATCACCGCCGTCGGCGCCAAGCCGCTCGCCATCACCGATAACCTCAACTTCGGTAATCCCGAGCGGCCCGAGATCATGGGTCAGTTCGTCGGCTGCGTGCGCGGCATCGCCGAGGCCTGCAAGGCGCTCGACTTCCCCGTCGTGTCCGGCAACGTCTCGCTCTACAACGAGACCAATGGCCGCGCGATCCTGCCGACACCGTCGATCGGCGGCGTGGGGTTGATCGAGGATTTCACCAAGTCGGCCTCGCTCGCCTTCAAGCGCGAGGGCGACGCCATCCTGCTGGTCGGCGAGACCACCGGCTGGCTCGGCCAGTCGATGTATCTGCGCGAGATCTGCGGCCGCGAAGAGGGCGCACCGCCGCCGGTCGATCTGACCGAAGAGAAGGAGAACGGCGACTTCGTGCGCGCGCTCATTCTCGACGGCAGCGTCAGTGCGGCGCATGACCTCTCCGATGGTGGGCTGTTGGTGGCGATTGCCGAGATGGCGATGGCGTCGGATATCGGCGCGGTGCTCTCAGGCGCGCCGACCGACATCCCAGCGCATGCGCATTGGTTCGGCGAGGACCAGGCGCGCTATCTCATCACCGTGCCGAAGGACAAGGTTGATGCGGTGCTCGAACGCGCGCGCGCGGCAAGCGTGCTCGTCTCGCGCGTTGGCGTCACCGGCGGCGATGCGCTGCTGATCGAAGGCGAGCAGCCGCTGCCGGTCGCCGCGCTCAAGCATCAGTTCGAGCACTGGCTGCCGGCCTATATGGCGGGCGAGGTGCACGCGGCCTAACGGCGCTATTTAAGCAAGACGAAGGTTCCGCCGTGCGCCGGCAGCTTCGGCGCGCACGCACGCACCTATCTATGGACGATATCCGCAAGAATTCGCGGAAAGGTTTTATTTACAGTGTGAAAGTAGGATTTAACCGCAAGTGACCCGAGATCCGGTCCCGGCTACGGGGCTCCATCGGCTCGGGTGTTCGGTCGTGCAATTCCCGTACCTATCGATTTTAAACTGCCACGCGGAGGCGCCGTCGCACATGCGCAAATTTATCCCCCGCCTCAGCCTCGTCTCGCGTCTGACGCTGATGGGCGTCATCACCATGTCGGCGGCTGTCGGCGTATCGATCTGGACCTCGGTGACGATCACCGAAGCCGAGATGTATCGCCGCGCCCAGGCCGCTCTCGACATCAACATCAAGCTCCTGGATACGATCCTGAAAGGATACGGCACGCCGTCGCGCAAGGGCGACCAGCTCTATTTCGGCACGACGCTGATCAACGACAACTTCGAGGCTGTCGACCGGGTCAAGGCGGTGGCGGGCGGCACGGCGACGGTGTTCCGCGGCGATGTGCGCGTCTCGACCAACGTCGCCAAGCCCGATGGATCGCGTGCCGTCGGCACCAAGCTCGCGGCGGGACCGGCTTATGAGACCGTCTTCACCAAGAAGCAGACCTATCGCGGCGAGGCCGCCATTCTCGGCGAGAATTATCTCACCGTCTATCAGCCGATTCTGAGCGGCAACGAGGTCGTCGGCATCGCCTATGTGGGCGTGAAGAAGGCGCAGTTTTTCGCCGTGCTGCAAGACCTGCTGAAGATGAATGTCGTCGCGGGTCTTGGCGTGATCCTGCTTGCCGCTCTCGCGATGTACATTCTCGTCAGGCGCATCTTCGGCCCGATCCGTGCGATCAGGCGCGAACTTGTTGAGATGGCTGAGACCGCGTCACAAGACTGGTCTGAAGCGCGGCCGAAGGATGAGATCGGTGAAATGCGTGCTGCCGTGTCCGAGCTCGGCAAGGCCGCCAAGGAGAAGGCGATCGCCGAGAAGGAAGCCGCGGCCTTGCGCCGCCGCGCCGACGAACAACGTCGCCGCCGCGAGGAAGAGCAGACCCGCGCGGCCGAGGAGCGCGCGCGTGTCGTGCGCGAGCGCACCAATGCGATGGACGAAATTTCATCGACCGTGAAGCAAAGCGCCGCTAAGGCCGCCGAGGCCGATCAGGTCGCGACTGGCACCTGCATAGTCGCGGACCGCAGCGGTCAGATCGTCTCGCAGGCGGTCGAAGCGATGTCGCGCATCGAGGAATCCTCGCGCGAGATTGGCGACATCATCGCGGTGATCGACGAGATCGCACGGCAGACGAATCTGCTCGCGCTCAACGCAGCGGTCGAAGCGGCGCGCGCGGGTGAGGCCGGCCGTGGCTTTGCCGTCGTCGCGACGGAGGTGCGCAGTCTCGCGCAACGCTCGTCGCAGGCGGCCAAAGACATCAAGGTTCTGATCAGCAACTCATCGGACCGGGTGCAGGAGGGCGTCAGCCTGGTCAACAGCGCCGGCTCGTCGCTCGCCGAAATTCTCGACTCGATCAAGAAGGTGGCCGCGATCGTCTCCGGCATCGCCGTCGCGAGTGGCGAGCAGGCGACGGGGCTTGAGCAGATCAACAAGGCGCTCACGCAACTGGATGATGCCGCTTACGAGAATACGTCCTTCGAGGACGATGCTTCCGACGACGAAGCGGGCATGGCTGCATAGATCTGGATCGATCGCAGGTCCAGCGCCTGCAAGCCGTGCTGCGGATATTGAGGGCCGCTCCAGGTTCTGAGATGCAGAGGCCGCCTCATTTGGCGGCCTCGTTCATTTCCGGATGTTGGGCGCGTTACTGATTGCGCTCCATCACGCGGCGGATGATGCGGCCGGCCGGCGTGATGCCGGGCGGCAGGCGACGGCGCTCGACCGTCGTGGTCGTGCTGGTTGCTGCCGGTGCCGCGGTTGCAGCCGCGCCCGCCGGGATCGAGTCGGCAATGTCGGCCAGTGACGTCTTGCAATCCGGCGTGAGCCGCGCGGCATTGCTCTGCAGGCAACCAAGTGCCTCGGGGCCACCCGGCTGAATGCCTTTGCAGTAACGCCGGAAGTCGGCGCGGCAGGTGAACTTGATGGCGCTGAGCTGTTGCGGCGTCGGGCCGGCCGCAGGCGGCACCGCCACGGGCGCCGCCGCGGTAGCGGGCGCCGGAACGGGCGCGCCCATGGTGGCGCTGACGGCCTGCTTGCAGCTTCCCGATAAGGTGCCGGCGTTCTTCTGCAGGCAGGCGAGAGCTTCCTTGCCGCCGGGCTGAACGCCCGAACACTTCGCCATGAAGTCGTTGCGGCAGGCGGCGCGGATCGCGCTTTGCTGCGCGGCGGTTGGTGCCGCGGCTGGAGCAGCGGCGATTGCTGCCGGCTTGGCCGCTGGGCGGGCCGGCGTGGCCACGGCGGCCTTCGGCGGTGCTGCGGGTGTGGGGGTGGGCGGTGCCGCGGCCGGCTGCGGTGCGGGCGTGGTGGCAGGCGGCGCTGCCGCCGGTGTCTCCTCTGCCGGCTTGTCTGCCAGCTTGGGCGGCGGCGGCGCTGCCGCGGCAGCGGGGGCTGCGGGCGGCGGCAATGTCGCGCTCACGGCCGTTTTGCAGGCGCCCGACAGGCCGGAGACGTTCTTCTGCAGGCAGGCGAGGGCTTCCTTGCCGCCCGGCGTGACGCCCGAGCATTTCGACATGAAATCGGACCGGCAGGAGGCGCGGATGGCGCTCTGCTGTTCGGCCGTGATCTGTGCCAGCACGCCGCCGCTCGAGGCCGTCAGCAGCACGGCGGCCAAAGCCGCCGGCCAGGCCCGGTGACCAAACTTGCCCATCGCCCACCCCCGTTTTCTGTGTGTGGCGCGCCATGCGTCGCGCTTGCTCAGGCGTCGGCCGAGCATGCGTGGGATGCTATTCACCGCCCGGATATTGTCATCCGTAAAAATTTGGGCGCAAATTCATGGCTGTTAGGCCGACGGATTCGGCGCTAAGGAACGGATCCGAGGTCGAAGGAGAGCGTCAATGGCGATGGATGCCCGCGAAATCGAGCGGTTGATCAAGGCGAGCATTCCGGACGCGCAGGTCACCATTCGCGATCTCGCCGGCGACGGCGACCACTATGCCGCGACGGTGATTTCGTCGGTGTTCAAGGGCAAGTCGCGGGTCCAGCAGCACCAGCTCGTCTACCAGGCCCTGCAGGGCCAGATGGGCGGCGTCCTGCATGCGCTGGCGCTGCAGACCGCGGCGCCGGACGCCTGAGCGGCGCCCGTCGGCTGGCTCTATCTCTTTGATATTACTCAACGATATTCCGTTGAGCGGGCGGCCATTGCCGCCCGCGAATAGCGGCTATGTCGGGCGCTGCAGCCCCTTGGGGTGGCGGGAGAATCTGGGCTACATATATCGGCAGCAGGCGGTAAATCGGCCGCGCAGTCCTGTGCGCGCGAACCGCCCGAGAGGATCAGGATCCATGGGCATCGAGCAATTCATCGACAACGAAGTGAAGAACAACGACGTGGTGCTGTTCATGAAGGGCACGCCGCAGTTCCCGATGTGCGGGTTCTCGGGCCAGGTCGTGCAGATTCTCGATCACCTCGGCGTCGCTTATAAGGGCCTCAACGTGCTCGAGTCCGACGATCTGCGGAACGGCATCAAGGCCTATTCGAACTGGCCGACGATTCCGCAGCTCTATGTGAAGGGCGAATTTGTCGGCGGCTGCGACATCATCCGCGAGATGTTCCAGGCCGGCGAACTGCAGGACACGCTCAAGGAAAAGGGCGTGGCGGTTCGTCAGACTGCTTAATCAGGTTTTGTGAAAACATTGCGCGTCAGCGCGGCGGCCGCGGATTTTCGCGGTGCCCGTGCTGATGGCTTTGGTGCCTTACGAGGCAGTCGGCACGAAGCGGTAAGCGCCATCCTTGCGCTCGACGAGGCCCACGCCCGGATAGGGCAGGTGGAAGCCGATCAGCTTCGTCTTGTCGGTCGCCAGGCGATCCAAGAGCTTGCGCCGCGTCTCGGCGGCTTGCTCCGGCACATGATCGGCGGCGGGCCGCCATTCCGGATGCGCGAATGAGATGAGCGGGTGCGTCAGCGTATCGCCGCCGACGATCAAGCCTTCGCCACCCGCCAAAGCCAGCGAGACATGGCCCTGCGTGTGGCCGGGCGTGTCGACGAGCGTTAAGCCGGTGACGATGTCGTCGCCGGCCTTCATCATCTTCACTCTGTCTTTGATCGCCGCGTAATTGCGCCGCGCGCCGGTGACGAAGCCGGCGCGCTCGGCCGGCAGGCCGCGCATCGCATCGTCGCCGCGCCAGAAATCCCATTCCTTGGCGGCGACATAGAAGGTCGCGTCCGGCGTCACCAGATCGTCGAGCTCGTCGACCGCGCCCCACAGATGATCGGGATGGCCGTGGGTGAAGATCACCTTGGTGATCTTGGCCTTATCGATGCCGGCGGCCTTCAGATTGTCCCACAGCTTGCCGGCGGTCGGCATGAAGCGATCGCCCGAGCCCATGTCGACGAGAATGAGATCGGTCCTTGAGCGGATCAAGGTGACGTTGGTTGGCGAGTCGTATTGCGCCGCCGTCTGGCCTGCCGCCTTCAGGAGCATGGCGCGTTCGTCAGCCGGCGCATCCGGCGCCAGGAAGGCGACCGGCAGCACCAGATGGCCGTCGCTGACGATGGTGACGTCGAAGGCGCCGTGCTTGAACGAATAGGGTGCGGCCCATGCGGGCAGGGCCTGCGCGGTAAGAGTGGCGGCTGAGGTGGCCAGCAGCGCGCGGCGGGTGAGGGCGGTCATCGGTCGTCTCCGGCGAAACGCGCCCATATATACCACAATAGCAAAACCCCCGCCTTGCGGGCGGGGGGTCTGAGATCTTGCAGCGCTATGAAGCGGAGGTCGCCTCAGCGCGAATAGTATTCGACCACCAGATGCGGCTCCATCTGCACCGCGTAGGGCACATCGGAGATCGCCGGGATACGGGCGAACTTGGCGGTCAGCTTGTTGGCATCGACTTCGATGTAGTCCGGCACGTCGCGCTCGGTCAGGGCCTGCGCTTCGAGCACCAGGTTCATCTGCTTCGACTTGTCCTTCACCTCGATCACGTCGCCGACCTTCAGGCGATAGCTCGGGATGTTGACCTTCTTGCCGTTCACCGTCACGTGGCCGTGGTTGATGAACTGGCGGGAGGCGAACACGGTCGGCACGAACTTGGCGCGGAACACGACCGCGTCCAGACGGCGCTCGAGGAGGCCGATCATGTGCGCGCCCGAGTCGCCCTTCATGCGAATGGCGGTGTCATAGATGGCGCGGAACTGCTTCTCGGAGATGTTGCCGTAGTAGAAGCGGAGCTTCTGCTTGGCCTTGAGCTGCACGCCGTAGTCGGAGAGCTTGCCCTTGCGGCGCTGGCCGTGCTGGCCGGGGCCGTATTCGCGCCGGTTAACCGGGCTCTTCGGGCGACCCCAGATGTTTTCGCCCATCCGGCGGTCGATTTTGTACTTTGATTCCAAGCGCTTGGTCATCGCGTCCTCGCGTTTTGAGCGTTGATTGGTGAGGAACCGCGCCCTCCTCTGTCCCAGGTCTCCCCGGGACCGACAGGAAAAGCCTCGTAAGCGCAAGGCCTTGCCACGGGTCGCGAAACGCCGCGCGGGCCGAAACGGCCCGCGTGACCGGGGTTCTCTAGGGCGAACCCGGCCGGATGTCAAATCCCTTTGATTTGGAAGGGTTTGACCGCAGTCATGATCTCGTTGCGCAGCCACCGATGGGCCGGGTTCTGGTCGTGCCGGCGGTGCCAGTACAGGCGCACTTCGGGCACCGGCACGTCGATCGGCAATTTGTAGACCGACAGGCCGAGGTCCTTGGCCACGGCTTGCGCGAACTGCACCGGCACCGTCGCGAGCAGGCGGCCTTCGGCGACGGCCAGCGCGATAGCCTGGAACTGCGGCAGCGTCAGCACGACACGGCGGGCGGCGCCGGCCTCGCGCAGCGCATCGTCGACCATGCCGGACATGCTGCCGTCGATCGAGCGCAGCGCGAAGGGCAGGGAACAGAACAACGGCAACGGCAGCTTGCCGCCCGCCTTGATGCCGGCCTTGCGGATGGCGACATGCCCGCGCGCCGCGATGACGACGAAGGGCGAGCGGAACAAGAGCTGGCGCGACACCCAGTCCGGCATGTCGATCGGGCGCTCAAGCGCCACGTCGATGGCATTGTCGCGCAGCAGACGTTCGACATCGCCGCCGGCACTATCGATGAAACGCAAGGCGACGCCGGGTGCAAGCTTGGCGATACGGTCGGCGAAGGGCGGCATGAGTTGCATCGAGAAGATGTCGGCGCCGAACAGCGTGAAGACGCGTTCGGCGCGTGCCGGATCGAACCGCGCATCGCCCACGAGCGTCTGCTCGATCTGCGCCAACGCGTCGCGCACACGCTCGGCCATGACCTCCGCGCGCGGTGTTGGCACCATGTCGTTGCCGCGGCGGATGAACAATTCGTCCTTGAGCAAGTGGCGCAGGCGGTTGAGCGCGTTGCTCACCGCCGGCTGGCTGAGACCGATCGTGTCGCCGGCGCGCGTGGCGCTGCGCTCGCGCATCAGTGCGTCGAACACACGCAACAGATTGAGGTCGAAGGCGGTGAAATTCATGAGGGCCAATTCATCGTCGTGATGCAGCCAATACGATCATTCAATTTCCCGCTTTGTCCGGCTCCGCCTACAGAGGCGCCGTTGAACAGGCAGACGCGGACGATGCCATCGAGCAGGGCCGCGTGTGCAATCACCGTAACCGTAGCAAAGCGGCGCAGGCGCGCGCAACGAAAGGACAATAGCCGATGAAAACGTCCGGTCAGATCGACAAACTCTGGTTTCTCGATACCCTGATCCGCATCCACGTGGCCGGCGACGCCAATGCCGACGGCATGAGCGTGATGGAGCATATCGCGCCGCATGGGTCGTCGCCGCCGCTGCACATTCATCACACGGAAGATGAGATCTTTCACATGCTCGCCGGCGAATTGCGTCTTGTCGTCGACGGCCGCGAAATCCGCGCGCGAGCGGGAGATACGTTGTTGGCGCCCAAGGGTAAGCCGCACAGTTTCGTCGTAACGGCGCCGGCCGGCGCGCGGTGGCTGACGCTTACCAACCGCGGCGATTTCGAGCGCATGGTGCGCACCGCGGGTCGTCCGGCCGAACGCGACGCATTACCGCCGCATGTCGGCCAGCCCAGCCGCGAACAGGCCGAGGCCCTGGCCGTGGTGTGCCGCGAGAACCGTATCGAGCTGGTAGGGCCACCGCTCAACTGAACGGGCGGGCGGTTCCGGCCGCTTGGTGGTGCGACGGATTGACCGGGGTAAAGGGTGGCGGCTTGCCGAAAAGCCGCCGCCGCGCCATATTGGCATTCATCAGACCGGGCCCCTCTGGCAGTCACGTGACTGCGATGTCGGACTGATAACGACACTCGCGGTGGGCCCGATGCGCTGGCAAATAACACCCAGATTCCCTATTCCACCCCGTTACCGTCAGCTTTTGGCGGCGCTCAGGGATTCGGCGCCGGCACTGCTGCTGGCGATTCTGCTCACAATGCCGTTGGTACTGATGGCTGCCGTGCTGCCGATGCCCGTGGTGCTGCCGGTATTCAGCATCTGGTCCATCGCCGCCGCGATAGCGGTCGCTCTGTTCGCTTTGTTCCGAGGCGTCCGGCTCGGCTGGGGCGTGACGGCCTGGGACGTTGCCGGAGCGTTTACCTTGATCGGCTGTGCTGCGGCGATTTTTGGCGAACTCGAATCGCTCGTGGAGTACGTGCGGCCCATGACATCAAGGAATGACGTGAATGATTGACGTGTCGCATCTTCTGACCCCGGAGGCGCTGACGGCGTTCCTTCAGGTAATCATGATCGACTTGGTGCTGGCCGGCGACAACGCGGTGGTGATCGGGCTCGCCGCCGCTGGTCTGCCCAAGGAACAGCGCGGCAAGGCGATCCTGGTCGGCATCATCGCCGCCACGGTGCTGCGCATTGTCTTTGCTGGTGTTGCCATCGAGCTCTTGGCGATTGTCGGCCTGCTGTTCGCCGGCGGCATCCTGCTGTTGTGGGTATGCTGGAAGATGTGGCGCGAATTGCGCGGGCCGAACGAGGCGGACACCGAAGCGGCGCTGACGGCAGGCGAGGCTAACGTCCCGCAGAAGACCTTTGCGCAGGCGGCGTGGCAGATCGTGGTCGCCGACATCTCGATGTCGCTCGACAACGTGCTGGCGGTGGCCGGCGCCGCGCGTGACCATCCGACGGCTCTGGTGTTCGGTCTCGGCCTGTCGATCGTGCTGATGGGCGTCGCGGCGAGCTTCATCGCACGGCTGCTCAACAAGCACCGCTGGATCGCCTATGTCGGCTTGGCGATCATCCTCTATGTCGCGATGGACATGATCTGGCGCGGCTTCTGGGAGATCAAGGCGCACGCCTTGGGTATCTAGAACCCGAAAGGGGCGAGGGCGCCGCCGTCGGGCGGCGTCCGTCCCGAGGTGAACACGATCAGCGGCTTCGGCGGCGGCGTCGCAGCGGCCGGCCGGTCGTGCAGCAGATGGACGACGCGGCGCGCGATGGCTGGCGCCGGATCGAGCCAGTCCACGGCCCAAGGCGCAACGCTGCGAAAGCGCTCGGTCAGCAGCGGATAATGCGTGCAGGCGAGCACGACGGTGTCGGTGCGCCGGCCGTCTTTGTCGACGAAGCAGGGCGCGATCTCGGCGGCGATGTCGGCATCCGACGCCGGCGTGCCGGCGAGTTGGGCCTCGGCGAAGCCGGCCAGGCGCGGTGAGCCGACGAGAACGACGTCGCAGCCCGAGGCGAACTCACGGATCAGCGCGTGCGTATATTCGCGGCTGACGGTGGCCAAAGTACCGAGCACGGCGATGCGTTTGGTCTGCGACTGGGCGCAGGCCGGCTTGATGGCGGGTACGGTGCCGACGAAGGGGATAGCGAAGCGCGCGCGCAACGCGGCGAGCGCAATCACCGACGCGGTGTTGCAGGCGATGACGATCAGATCCGGCGTGTAGTCCTGGATCGCCTGGCCGATGACGGCGATGACGCGCGCGACCAGCCTGTCCTCCGGCTGGAGGCCGTAAGGAAAGAAGGCGTCATCGGCGATGTAGATGTAGCGCGCGTCGGGCCGGGCCGCCTTGATCTCGCGGAACACGGTGAAGCCGCCGACACCGGAGTCGAACACCAGGATGGTGGGCGGCGAGGACTTCTCTTGCGCGGAAGGAATCGGCATCGGCAAGAGCTAAAACACGGGCTGCCCGCGCTGACAATGCCCGTGGTCGCGCCATCTCCGTCCCGCCTTTCGCGGCACGAATCGGATAGACCAAGGGCCTCAAGGAGCCTGTGATGCTCTACGCGCTGTTCATGTTGGCGATCCTGATCGTGCTGGGGACGATGTGGCGGGGCCATCGCTTGACGGTGCCGTTGTTCCTGGTGACGCTGGCAATGGTTGCCGGCTTTCTGATCAGCGACATGACGTCCCCTCTCACATTGAGCTTCTGATGGCGCGCCTTTACCTCCTGGCCGCGACGGCCAATGCCTGGGCGCTGATGCTCGTTCTGCTGGCCGCCTTCGGGGCGCAGTTCGCCTATGGCGAACTACCGTGCCCGCTGTGCGTGACACAACGCATCGCCTTGATGCTGTGCGCGCTCGGGCCGGTCTATCTGCTCATCGGCCAGCGCGATGGCGAGGTCGCGGTGCGTGACGTGGCGACCGCCGGCGGCATCGGCATTCTGTCCGGGCTGCTCGGTGTCGCGGCCTCAAGCCGGCAGGTGCTGCTGCACATCCTGCCGAACGATCCGGGCTTTGGCGGGCCGATCCTTGGTCTGCATCTCTACACGTGGTGTCTGATCGCGTTCCTCGCCCACATCGCGGCGAATGCGGTGATGCTGGTCGGCACGCCATGGCTGTCCGAGCGGCGGATTGAGCCGTGGCGTTATACCGGTATGACCGCGGCGGCTTTGGCGGTCATCGTCGCCGCCAATATCCTGTCGGTGGTCGCGGAGGCGGGGCCGAACTGGATGCTGCCGGAAAATCCGGTGCGCTATCTGCTGTTCAAGCCGTAATCAGCGCGCAACGCGCGCCAGCAACTGGCCGAGCATCAAGAGCCCTTGCGGCCAAGTTTGGAGCCGCGACGCCGAATTGATGTGGCCGAGCTCGCCGGCATTGCAGAGGTCGGCGCCCCAGGCTTTCGCGAACTCTTCCGCGCGCGCGACCGTGACGAAGGGATCGTCGGTGCTGGCGACGACCAGCGACGGCACCGGGAAGGGCTTGAGCGGGATCGGCGCGAAGTCGCGCGTCGATGGCGGCGTATGCACGTCCGACTCCACGTCGGAGGGAGCCACGAGGAACGCCGCCACGACCCGGCCGGGCGTGTTGCGTGCCGCCCAATGCGCGGCGAGCGAGCAGGACAGGCTGTGGCAAATCAACACCGCCGGCCGCGTGCCGTTGGCGATCGCAGCCTCCAATCGCGGCAGCCAGTCGGCGAGCTTGGGATTGTCCCATTCATCTTGCAGCACGCGCGTGGCATTGCGGAACGCCATGCACCAATAAGACTGCCAGTGATCGACGCCGGAATTGGAGAGGCCAGGGAGGACGAGGAAATCATAGGTGTCGGTGGCGTCTTGCATGAAGCTTATCCATGGAGGGCTGCGACGATCGCGGCAATGCTGCGCGGGTCGAGGATCATCCGGATATGATCGATATCAGGCACGAGCGTGACCGGCACGTCGGGACGTACTGCATGCACCGTGGGCTCGAACTTCTCCGCCGCGAAGATGTCGTCGTTGCCGCCGATGAGAACGGTGAGCGGGCATTTGGCGTTGCGCAGATCGGCTGCATAGTCGTTTGTGC
>JANLJK010000409.1:7481-16460 GCA_029255525.1 Pseudolabrys sp. | reverse complement strand
GTCAATCCTTTTCGTCTGCATGATTTCCAATGCTGACCCACAGCGAATCAGGAAAGTCGAAAAAGATTCAACGAGCTCTCGCAGAGCATTCCCCATCACCCAATATGTGAACTCTTCCTTGAAGTGAGCAGCAGTCCACGGGGAAACCTCTTTCGGCACAAATTGAAAGTTAACTCGATCGTCCAGAACGTGCGAAATTGGCGGCTTCGCGTCTGCAGCATTGGCCGCCAGACCGAGGAATACGGACGCCCGGTGGATACCGGTGTCGACTGGCTTACGTATTGCATCGAAGTTAATCTGTACCTCGCGCTGAGCCGAACGGACATTCCGCGCCAGCGCGCCATCGATCATGTCGACGGTGTTCTGCAGACCATAGACTGCCACGAACGAACCGAAGCGCGGGCCTTTCTCCTGGCCGAGCAGCACCTGATACAACAGATTGAACCAGTCGAGCGAAACGCCCGGCTTGCCGTCCTTGGCTTTCTTCTTGTGATCGAGGAACGGCTCGCGGCGGCCGATCTCGTAGACGACATCCTGAATGGCTTCCGCTGTCGTCTCCGCCGGCAATTGCGACAGCGCATCACGCAGGTCGAGAAGCGCCTTGCGCTCCTCCTGAGTCGGATCGCGGAACTTCTTTTCCGGCAGAACGAAGTCGTGGAAGTAGTGGATGGCGTACCCCACCGCATCGTTCAGCTTGGGATGCGTCTGCGGCGTCACGCCAGGACGATAACGGCCGATGAAGCCCCACAAAGTCTCGGCGTTCTCGGCGTTCGACGACGAGACCAGCGTCAGCAACATCGAGAAGGAGATCGGCATATCCGCCGCCGGCGGATGGCCGGAATGGATGTGCCAGACCGGATTGCCAAGTTTCTGCTTCCAGTCCTGCTGGCGCGGATAGCCTTCCAGGAACTGCTGATAGTCGTCCACCTGACGCGGGATGACGTCGAAGTACAGGCGCTTGGCCGCCTTCGGCTCGCGATACATGAACAACGATAGGCTCTCCGGCGAGGCGTAGCGCAGCCACTCGTCGATGGTCAGGCCGTTGCCCTTCGACTTCGATATCTTCTGGCCTTTGTCGTCCAGGAAGAGCTCGTAGTTGAAGCCCTCCGGCGGCAGGCCGCCGAGTGCGCGGCAAATCTCCCCCGACAACTTGACCGAGTCGATCAGGTCCTTGCCCGCCATCTCGTAGTCGATACCGAGTGCGGTCCAGCGCATGGCCCAATCGGCCTTCCACTGGCACTTGACCATGCCGCGCGTGACCGGCGTCGTCACACGCTCGCCGGTGTCGGGATCTTCGTAGGTGATGGTGCCGCGCTTGACGTCGCGGGCCACCATTGGCACCTGCAGCACCACGCCGGTGCGCGGTGACACCGGCAGGAATGGCGAATAAGTCGCACGGCGCTCCGCCCCCAAGGTCGGCAGGATGATTTCCATCACCCGGTCGTAGTGCGCGAGCATCTTGAGCAGAGTCTCGTCGAACCGACCAGACTTGTAGTAGTCGGTCGAGCTCGCAAACTCGTAGTCGAAGCCAAAATGGTCGAGGAACACGCGCAAGCGCGCATTGTTGTGCTCGCCGAACGATGGATGCGTGCCGAACGGATCCGGCACCTTGGTCAGCGGCTTGCCGAGATGCTTCTCCAGCAATTCCTTGTTCGGGACGTTGTCCGGCACCTTGCGCAGGCCGTCCATGTCGTCGGAGAAGGCGATCAGCCGCGTCTTGATCTTGTCGTCGGTCAGCACGCGGAAAGCATGGCGCACCATGGTGGTGCGCGCGACTTCGCCGAAGGTACCGATATGCGGCAAACCCGACGGCCCGTAGCCCGTCTCGAAGATCACCTCATCTTTCGGCTGTTTCTTCAGCCGGGCGACGATCTTGCGCGCCTCCTCGAACGGCCAGGCGTTCGACTGCTCGGCGACGGTCTTTAAGTCTTGCACGATTTCAGCGGTGGCGGTCGGCATTATTGGCACTCCGGCGCGCAGACATAGGCAAGCCCCCGCGCCCCGTCAAATCTCGTACTTTCATCACGCGGCCGGGCCAGCTACACGCTGCGATGACAGGAAATCCCACGAAGGAGAGCTTTTCTTTGACCACCGAACCGCGCTCCGCTTCGGCCAAATCCGCCGCCGTCATCGGCGGCGGTCCCGCGGGCCTCATGGCCGCCGAGGTCTTGGCGCGCGCCGGCGTGGCGGTGACCGTGTACGACCAGATGCCATCGGTGGGGCGCAAGTTTCTGCTCGCCGGCCGCGGCGGCCTCAATCTTACGCACTCCGAGGAGCTGCCGAAATTTCTGGCACGCTACGGCGCGAGCGATTCCCTGCTCCGCGCGGCCATCGAGGCCTTTCCGCCCGCCGCGCTGCGCGCCTGGGCGGACGATTTGGGCGCAGCCACCTTCGTCGGCTCCAGCGGGCGCGTCTTTCCGAAGGCCATGAAGGCCTCGCCCTTGCTGCGCGCCTGGCTGCGCCGCCTCGCCGGGCTCGGCGTTGCCTTCGCCCCGCGCCATCACTGGCTGGGCTGGGACGATGCGGGCCGACTGCGCTTCGTACACAACGGCGAGGAAGTGGCGGGCGCGCCCAATGTCACCGTGCTGGCGCTTGGCGGCGCCAGCTGGCCGCGGCTCGGATCGGATGCGCGCTGGACCGATATGCTGGCCGCCCGTGACGTCGCCATCTCGACGCTGAAGCCATCGAACTGCGGATTCACCGTCGCGTGGTCGGAGCCGTTCCGCCGCTTCGAGGGCGAGCCGCTCAAGCGCATCGCCATCACCTTCGCCGGCCACACCGAGCGCGGCGAAGCCGTCGTCACCCGCGACGGGCTGGAAGGCGGCGCAATCTACGCGCTGTCGCGACCTTTACGCGACGCGATCGAAGCCAAAAGCGAGACGACGATCACCATCGATTTGCGTCCGGATGTGACCGCCGCCGCGCTGGCGCAACGGCTCGCCATCGTCGGCCGCAAGCAATCGCTGGCGAACAGCCTGCGCAAGGCAGCCAAGCTGCCACCGGTGGCAACCGGCCTGTTGCACGAAGCCGCGATTGCGTCCGGCCGGACTGTGGCAGCCTTGAATGTCGACGACCTCGCCGCGCTCATCAAAGCCGTGCCGGTGCGCCTCACCGGCGTGAAGCCGATTGCCACCGCGATCTCGACCGCCGGCGGCATCCGCTTCGATGCGCTCGACGCGCATTTCATGCTGAAGGCTTTGCCCGGCGTATTCGCCGCCGGCGAAATGCTCGATTGGGAAGCGCCGACCGGCGGCTATCTGTTGCAGGCTTCGTTCGCGACCGGCCTGGCGGCCGCGCAAGGCGCGCTCAAATGGCTGCAGGGCCGGGACGCGTGACTCTCTCGTCTTTCCGGGACACGCACGCAGCGCGTGGCCCCGGAATGACAGACGATTAGAACGGACTGATCGGGAAATAGCGCAGCCACAAATCCGTGAAGCGGCCCTTCTCCCACAGCCGGAACATCGCCCAATTGAAGGCCTGCCGGTAGAGATCGTTGCCACGGCGCACGGCGATGCCGACGCCCTCGCCGAAGAAGCGGCTTTCGAGATAGGGCCCGCCGCGGAAGACGCAGCAATTGCCGGAGTCGGTGCCATTGAGCCAAAAGGCGAGCGAGATGCCGTCGCCGAACAGCAGATCGACCTCACCCTTCTTCAACGCGACACGCGCGGCCTCAGCGGTCGGATAAGGCTTCAGCTCGGCTTCCGTGAACAACGCCTTGAGAAAGGCCTCGTGCGCGGTGTTAGCGACCACACCGACCTTCTTGCCCTCGAGCGCCTCCGGCCGGATCGCGTCGAAGGCGGCATCCTTGCGCGACACGAAGCGCGCGGGCGTGCGGTAATAGGGGTCGCTGAAGTCGACCTTGAGCCGCATCTCCGGCGTCTCGGCCAGCGACGCGATCACCGCATCGCCTTCGTTGCGATTGAGCGCATCAAGCAAGGTATCGAAACGCCGCATCTGGATAGTGCAGGCGACCTTTATCTCCTCGCAGATCAACCGCGCCAGATCGACGTTGAACCCCGCCGGCGTCCCGTCCGGCCCCGCATAGTTGAACGGCGGATAATCGGTCTCGGTGAGGAAGCGGATAATGCTGATGCGCGACAGATCGGGCCGCTCCGGCCGCCGCCGCGGATCCCAGAAGCCCGGCACGGCCAAAGGATCGGCCTTGATGGCCGGCGTCACGGGCACAGCAGGCGTCGCGGTCGACGGCGGTGCGCGCTCGACCGGCGCGGGCGCCGGCTGCGCGTCCGCCACCGCCGTGCCAATCAGCACGACAGCTATTGCAACCGCGCCAAACAAACCTGGACGAAAACCTAAGGACATTGCCGCCTCAATCGCGCAAATCGCGGCGACCATAGCATCGCCGCGACCACGGGCCAGTCCTAATCGCCAAAGGCGGGGGAAGCGTTGATCAGCCGCCCGACAGCCGCTTCTCGATCTCGTGCACCGGCATCTTCACCAGATCCTTGTCGAGCTCCGCCCGCACCGCGCCCTTGAGGCCATGCGAATAGGCCGGGCGCAACATGCCGAGAGCGCGCGGCGGCGCGATCACGATCATCGATTTGGTCCTGCCGGCGCCAACCGCCGCGTCGAGATGGTGCACGAGATCGGTAAGGAAAGTCTGCTCCGCCTGATCGTGCCAATCAGTCTGCGTCACGGCGCTGCGGCCGTGACCGACCGAGCTATGGGTGCGACCCGGCGCATCGGCGCCCTGTTCGCGCGTCGTCAAATCCTTCTGCTCGAAGACCTCGATGGTCTTCAAGTTCGGGAATTTGGCGTCGCCGGTATTCTCCAGCACCAGCGCCTTAGCGCCGTCGCACACCACAACCCATTCGCCATTACGGATCGACAATCCAGTCATGAACGTTCCTCCTCAACACACGGGCAAAGCCTACGTCGGTAGGCCTCTGCGCCATTTGCTTTGGATCAAACGCGCGACGGAGCAATTCGGTTGCCCCCACGCCCCAGGCTCTTCCGGGGCGCCGGCATTCAGCCCCGGAACGGCGATCAGTTTGTACCGTCGAGCAGGCGACGGGCGATGACCTGCGCCTGGATTTCCGCCGCACCCTCGAAGATGTTGAGGATGCGCGCATCGCACAAAATACGCGACGCCGGGAATTCCAGCGCGAAGCCATTGCCGCCGTGGATCTGCACCGCGTTATCGGCCGCGGCCCAGGCCACGCGCGCCGCCAAGAGCTTGGCCATGCCGGCTTCGAGATCGCAGCGACGGCCGGAGTCCTTCTCGCGCGCGGCGTGATAAGTGAGCTGGCGCGCGATCATGATCTCGACCGCCATCATCGCGATCTTGTCGGCGACGCGCGGGAAGCCGATGATCGGCCCGCCGAACTGCACGCGATTGGTGCCGTATTCCATCGCCTGCTCCATCGCCGCCTGAGCCACGCCGATGGCGCGCGCCGCCGTCTGGATGCGGGCGGATTCGAAGGTCTGCATGAGCTGCTTGAAGCCCAGGCCTTCGACGCCGCCGAGCAGGTTTTCCGCCTTTACCTCGAAGCCGTCGAAGGCGATCTCGTATTCCTTCATGCCGCGATAACCGAGCACTTCGATCTCGGTGCCGCTCATGCCCTTCGCCGGGAAGGGGTTCTTGTCGTCGCCGCGCGGCTTCTCCGCGAGCAGCATCGACAAGCCACGATGACCGGGCTCCTTCGGATTGGTGCGCACCAGAAGCGTCATCAGGTCGGCGCGCACCGGATGCGTGATCCAGGTCTTGTTGCCGTAGACCTTGTAAACGTCGCCTTCGCGCACCGCGCGCGTCTTCAGCGAGGCCAGGTCGGAGCCGGTGTTCGGCTCGGTGAACACCGCCGTCGGCAACACCGCGCCGGAGGCGATTTTCGGCAGCCATTTGCCCTTCTGCTCGGCGGTGCCGCCGCCGAGAATCAATTCGGCCGCGATTTCCGAGCGGGTGCCGAGCGAGCCCACACCGATATAACCGCGCGACAACTCCTCGGAAACGACGCACATCGACTCCTTGCCGAGCCCCATGCCGCCGAACTCTTCCGGAATGGTGAGGCCGAATACGCCGAGCTCGGACATCTGCGAGATGATTTCGAGCGGGATGTAGCTGTTGGTGCGGTGCCAGCCCTGCGCATGGCCGATCACCTCGCTGTCGGCGAATTTGCGCATCTCTTCGCGGATGGATTCGAGCGTCTCGTCCAGACCGGCAATGCCGACAGTCGCATTGTGGCTCTCGCGCATGAGCGCCACCAGCCGCGCCCGCCGTTCGGCGGTGTTGCCGGTGGCGATCAGGTTCTCCAGCACCGGCGTGATGCGGGCAGCCACCTGCGCCATTGACAGGCCAAGATCGCTCGGCCGCACCACCTCGCCCTGGCTCATCGGGATGCCGCCAATCAACTGGGCGATGTATTCACCGAGACCGATGCGGACGAGATGCTCTTCCATCTCGCCAAACGTACCTTCTCGGGTCATGCGCTCGGTATAAGCGGCAAGCTGGCGCACCGCTTCAACGTAAGTCGCGAACCACGACAAGCCGTGCGCCGCCCGCTGCTCGCGGTCGAATAATTTGCTGACCGTGCGACCCTCGACGACCACCTTCTCGCGCACCTTGGCGACGGCGTCCCCCAACAGGGCGTCGAGCGCGGCCGTGGCCTCGCGGGCGAGTTCGACCAGATCCTCTTCGGAGGTCAGGCGGGAGGCGGCAATCGACATGGGGTCCCTCGGCAGGAAATTTCTTGGAGACGCAAAGTCCCGGTGTATCAGGCGGACCCCAGGGTACGCGTGCACTGCACAAAAGCAAAGCCTCCCGAATTCTTTCGCGATTCCCGGGCTTTACCCGACCATCCGGGCAGGAAATTGCTACAAAATTAACCAATTACCGCTTTCATGATCGCATCTGACTGCGCCGCGCCTTCACGCCACGGTCGAAACGCGAAACGGCTTCATGCGCTCCCAGAAAACGTCGGCGAGCTTTGCCCGTCTGCCCCGACTGCTGAATGCCGTGTCGGTGCGGACGCGCATCGTCGTGCTCGCGCTCATTCCGGTCGCGGCCTTCATGGCCACCGGCCTGATCTATCTCACCGGCGAGCGCGAAGTCGCCAGCGCCTTCGAGACCGTGAAGCGGTCGAGCACGCTCGGCGACGCCAGTCGCGACTTCAAGAGCGCCATCTCGACGATGCGCATCACGGTGAAGGACTTCAGCGCCAGACCCAGCAACGACCTGGTCGTCGCCTTCGAGCAGGCGCATACACTCGCCTTGCGCAGTCTCGATACCGTGCAGAATTCGATCGACCCGCGTTATGCCGGTGGCCTCGTGGGGCTGCGCGGCGACGTGATGGAATTGCGCCAGAACTTCACCGAACTGGTACGCGAGCAGGAAACGCTCGGTTTCGACGACGATGCGGGCCTGCGCCGTAATCTGAGCGACTCCGGCAATGCCGTCGAACGTATCATCAACGAGAACATGACCTGGCTTGCCGAAGCCGAAGCCAAAAAGCTGATGATGGCGCTTCTGACGATGCGGCAGCACGAAGCCGAGTACCGGCTCAATCAACGCGAGCTGATGCGCCAGCAGTTCGTGCACACGTACCGGAACTTCAACGACATCTTCGCGCAGATCGACGGCACGCCGACGATGAAGAATTCGCTCGAGCAGCAGGTGAAGACCTACGCCAAGACCTTCGCGCAATGGATCGACGGCTTCAACCGTGTCGGCCCGCTGCGCGCGGTGATCGACATCGACAGCCAGAACATGATGCCCCGCGCCGACATCATCATCGAGCGCGCCCGCATCACGGCCACGGAAGCATCCGCCGCCCTGGCCGATTCCCAGAAGCGAACCCGCACAGGCATTGTCGCCTTCGGCGTGGTGATCACCCTGTTCGGCATGGCTTTGTGCTGGGTGATTGGGCGCAGCATCACGCGGCCGCTCAACGGCCTCGCCGGCGCAATGAAGCAACTCGCTGCCGGCGACATCTCCGCCCGAATCCCCGCCACGCGAACACGGGATGAAATCGGCGCCATGGCGCGGACGGTGATCGTGTTCCGCGACACCATGGTCGAGCGTGAGAAACTGGCGCAGACGCAGGCGGATGCACAGCTCGCGCAGGAGCAACGCGGCACCACGATCGCGTCGACCATCGCAACATTCAAAAATACGGTCGAGAGCGCCCTCGCCAAGTTGCGCGCGGCCTCCTTGAAGCTTGAGATGAGCTCGACCGAGCTGAACCAGGCGGCGGACACCGTTTCGACCGACGCGGACACCGCCACCGGCCGCGTTTCGGCCGCGTCGGAGAACGTCACCTCCGCCGCGGGCGCGGTGGAGGAACTCGCGGCCTCGATCGGCGAGATCGCGTCGCAAGCCGCCAAATCCACCGAGGTGGCCGCTCGCGCCGTCACGGAAGCGCAGCGCACCGTCCACACGATGACCGAGCTTGGCCAGGCGGCGACCCGCATCGGTGAAGTGGTCGGATTGATCCAGGCGATCGCCGGGCAGACCAACCTGCTGGCGCTCAATGCCACCATCGAAGCCGCGCGCGCCGGCGAAGCCGGCCGCGGCTTCGCTGTGGTCGCCTCCGAGGTGAAGTCACTCGCCGGGCAGACCGCCAAAGCGACGGAAGAAATCGCCGATCAGGTCGGCTCGATCCAGTCGACAGCGGCCGACGCCGCCGAAGCGATCGAACAGGTCAATGCCATTATCCGCGACATGTCGGCGATCGCCACGATGGTGGCGGTGACGGTCGATCAGCAGAACGCGGCCGTGGCCTCGATCGCTGAGGGCGTCAACCGCGCCTCCGGCGAAGCGCGCAACGGCGCCGAAGCGATGAGCCGCGTTGCCGGTGCCTGTGGCGGCGCCCGCAACACGGCTGTCGACGTCAAGATGCTGGCCGACGCGGTGGCCATCGAGGCCGAAAGCCTGGAGACGGAAGTCCGTCAATTCCTCACCGACGTGCAAGCGGCGTAGCTGCCCCCGCGCGGCAACGCCCTTGCCCCGCGCGGCAACGCCCTTGC
>JANLJK010000409.1:0-7381 GCA_029255525.1 Pseudolabrys sp. | reverse complement strand
GCGCGGCAACGCCCTTGCAAAGTGCCCGTCGATGGATGATCTGAGGGATTGCGACCTTTCGGGAGCGACCCTTGCGCCTTCTCAAGTTGTCATTGCGGATCGCCAACGATGCCGTTCGGCATTTCCTCGCTGACGACGGCTGGGCCATTGCCAGTCACATCGCATTGTCCACCTTGATGGCGCTGTTTCCCTTCCTGATCGTGGTCACGGCGCTCGCCGGTTTCTTTTTCGGTTCCAAGCAGCTTGCCGACGAGGCCGCGCGCATTCTGCTGGAGGCCTGGCCCCAGGAAGTGGCCGCGCCGATTGCGCTCGATATCGCCGGCGTGCTTACCGCAACGCGCGGCGACGTGCTCACCTTCGGCGTGCTGTTTGCGGTTTACTTCTCGTCCAGCGGCGTGGAAAGCCTGCGCATCGGCCTCAATCGCGCTTACCGAATGAAAGAACCGCGAGCGTGGTGGCTGCTGCGGATCGAGTCGGTCATCTATGTATTGATCGCCGCAGTGGCGATCCTCGCCTTCGCGTTCCTGGTGGTGCTGGCGCCATTGATCTGGGCGAAGCTCGTGCAGTATGTGCCGACTTTGGCGCCCTTCGGCGGCCTCGTCACCTTCGCGCGCTACGCTGTGGCGGCGCTCGTTCTCGTGATCGCGCTGATCATCGTGCATAGCTGGCTGCCGGCGGGCCGCCGCTCGCTGACCGACATCGCGCCGGGCATCGTCGCTACGCTATTGCTGTGGCTCGGCGCCGGCGCGGCCTTCGGCCGTTATCTCGCCGAATACGCCTTCGCCTACGTCACCATGTATGCGGGGCTGGCCTCGGCGATGATCGCGCTGATTTTTCTCTATGTCTGCGCCTCGATCTTCGTCTACGGCGCAGAGCTCAACTCGGTGATCGCCAAAGAGCGCGAAGCGGCGCGCGATTAAAAACCACACCCGGATACGAGCCGTCGTACCGCCAGGACAGGGCGGAGCCCGCTCTCAGGCCTGGTAGTCAACGACCTGTGATGCGACCTGCGTCGCTGTGCTTTGGCCGGTCGCCGTGTAATTTGAGGATTGACCGTGCAGGTCCTGAATCACCTTCAGGAAGTCCAATAGCAATTTTCCGGGATCGGTCTCGGCTGAGGTGGCATTGCCCGAATTCGAGGACACGGCCGACGCCCCGGAGGTTTTCGCGTCGTAAGCCGCTTGTTCGGCGGCGCTGACAACACCGTCTTCGTTGGTATCGGCGGGATCGGTGGACGTCGTGGCGGTCGTGCCGCTTGAAGTCCCACCACCATCGCCTGCGCCGGTCGCAGCGCCATCGCTACCCGACGCTCCCTGAAAAGCCTGGGAAAATATGTTCTTCAGCTCATCGGCCTGCTCACTGGTCAGTTTGCCGTCGTCCACTGCGGCGTCGATGAGATCTTCGACCTTTGACTGCACGTCGCCAGCCGAGGTCGATTGGCTCTTCAGCGCCGCGTCGATGTCCTTGAGCGCCGTGCTGAGAGCGGATTCATCGGCGGCACTGACCTCTCCTGAAGAGACCTCAGCGGCCAGTTCTTTTTCCAGCAGCGATAGTGGCGAGACAGTTTGAGACGAGGTAGTCGATGCAATCGAGGTCATGGCCCGCTCCCGTTTCGACAGAAAACGTAATGTCCGACCTCCTTGATACGCGGGCGTGGTTAATCGCGTCTGCGATCGCAAAGCCCGAATCGTTTCTGATTGCATCCAACTCCTTGTCGGAAGCATTCAGAAACAAAATAGAGAGCGACCCGCCTGCGCTGGGGGGGAGCAAGCCGCGCACAGACGACCGGGCGGCTTATGCGCCCGCGACCTCGATCACGTCTTCGAAGCTCCTCAGGCCCATCGACGGCGCGTTGACCATCACCGCCATGTTGCCTGGCGGGTGCTGGTTCTTCCACATCATCGTATGCGCCTTCGGGATCTCCATCCACGGGAAGGTCCGGCTCAGGCACGGATCAATGCGGCGCTCGAGCACGAAACGGTTGGCCTGGCTCGCTTGCTTCAGGTGCGCGAAGTGCGAGCCCTGAATGCGCTTCTGCCGCATCCAAACGTAGCGGGCATCGAAGGTGATGTTGAAGCCGGTGGTGCCGGCGCAGAACACGACCATGCCGCCGCGCTTCACCACCATGGTGGAGACCGGAAAGGTCTGCTCGCCGGGATGCTCGAACACGATGTCGACGTCGCGCTTGCCGGTGATGTCCCAGATCGCCTTGCCGAAGCGACGGGCTTCCTTGGCCCAGTCATTGAATTCGGCCGAGTTCACCTGCGGCAGCTGGCCCCAGCACTTGAACTCCTTGCGGTTGATCGCCCCCTTCGCGCCGAGATTGAAGACGTATTCCATCTTCGATTCGTCGGAGACCACGGCGATGGCGTTGGCGCCGGAGGCCGCGACAAGCTGCAGACCGAACACGCCGAGGCCGCCGGAGGCGCCCCACACCAGCACGTTGTCGCCCGGCTTGAGCGTATGCGGCGTATGGCCGAACAGCATGCGATAGGCAGTGGCGAGAGTCAGCGTGTAGCAGGCCGACTCTTCCCAGGTGAGATGCGCCGGCTTGTGCATCAATTGCCGCGACTGCACCCGGCAGAACTGCGCGAACGAGCCGTCCGGGGTCTCGTAGCCCCAGATGCGCTGCGAGGGCGAGAGCAGCGGGTCGCCGCCGTTACAATCCTCGTCGTCGCCGTCGTCCTGGTTGCAGTGGACGATGACCTCGTCGCCGACCTTCCAACGCTTCACCTTGTTGCCGACCGCCCAGACCACGCCCGAGGCATCGGAGCCGGCGATATGATAGGGCTGCTTGTGCACGTTGAACGGCGTGATCGGCTGGCCGAGCCCGGCCCAGATACCGTTGTAATTGACGCCGCCGGCCATCACGAGGATCAGCACCTCGTCCTCGCCGATGGTCCAGGTCGGTACCACCTCGAGCTGGAACGACTTGTCCGGCGGGCCGTGCCGCTCCTGGCGGATCACCCAGGCGTGCATCTTCTCCGGGACATGACCGAGGGGCGGGATTTCGCCAATGTCATACAAGTCCTTGAGAGGAGCGACGCTCCTCTTCGGGGCGGCGGCCGGCATCTGCACTCTCCTTAGGCAAGAGGACGCCCAATACTCTGGCGCAAGACATGTTGCGACGCAATATGGCTTTAACCGCACAAAGGCCGAAATGGCGCCAAACGCCTCACCCAATGGGATTTCGGCCGCCTTTAAGGGTTTTGCAATGGGCCGCCGCCTAGCGTGCCGGACAGGCCCGAGAGCCCGAAATGTCCGAACAAATCACTCGCCGCACCGACAGGACTGTCGACGCCCAGGCCGTGCTGCCGTGGCTGCTAGCGGTCGGTGTCTGCCTGCTGCTGGTGACGCTGGGCCCCAAGCTCCTGAATGATCCTGATACTTATTCGCATATCGCGCTCGGCCGTTGGATTCTCGAACACCGTGCGGTGCCGATGACCGATCCCTTTTCGCTGACCTTGCGCGGCGAACATTGGGTCGCGTTCGAATGGCTCGCCCAGGTCATTTATGCGCTGGCGCTCGATGTGGGAGGCTGGCCCGCGGTGGTCGCGCTTGCCGCCACCGCGACATCGACCGCCATTCTGATGCTGACACGCTTCCTGCTCCGCGAATGGCAACCGACCCCCACCGTGATTGCCGTCTTGTGCGCGCTGGTGCTCACCGCGCCGCATACGCTGGCGCGGCCGCACATGCTGGCACTGCCGATCCTCGTCGGCTGGATCGCGGTTCTGATCCGCACGCTGGATACGCGCAGCACACCGCCCTGGCACCTGCTTCCACTGATGACACTGTGGGCGAACCTGCATGGCAGCTTCACCTTCGGCCTGGCGATGATCGGACCGATCGCGCTCGAGGCGCTGCTTAACGCGCCGGTCGCCGAGCGCTGGCGCGTCGTACGCCAGTGGACTTTGTTCGGCGTGCTGGCGCTGGTCGCAGCCTGCATCAATCCCTACGGACCGGAGATGATCCTGGTCACGTTCCGCACGGTGGCGCTGGGCGCAGCCCTGTCAACGATCACCGAATGGCGACCACCGGACTTCAGCCATATCGGCGCCTTCGAAATTATCATGCTGGGTGCCTTCGCTTTCGCCTTGTATCGCGGCGTGAGACTGCCGCCTTTGCGCATCCTCATGCTGTTCGGCGTCCTGCATTTGAGCCTATCGCAGTCGCGGCACGCCGATCTGTTGGGGATGCTGGGCCCGATCTTCCTGGCGCGGCCACTGGCCGAGCAATTCAAAGCGCTCGCCGCCGACCCCTTTGGCGCCACGATGCGCGCCCCGGCCTGGACGCCGCTCGCCGCCGGCGCGCTGCTGGTCGCTGTTATCGGCGTGGTGACGCTGCGGCAGGATCTCGCGCCACCGGCGCACAATACGCCGGTGAACGCGTTGCGCTCCTTCGACGTGGCCAAGGCCATGCCGATTCTCAACGACTACAACTTCGGCGCCTATCTCGATTTCGTCGGTATTCCGGCCTTCATCGATGGGCGCACCGAGCTCTATGGCGCCGCTTTCACGTTGCGCTATGACCGCGCGCTGCGTCTGGAAAACCTGCCGGATTTCCTGCGGCTGCTGGACGAGCACCGGTTCGAAACGACCCTGTTGGCACCGAATACCCCTGCCGTCGCCCTGCTCGACCGGCTGCCGGACTGGCAACGTACTTATGCCGACGACATTGCCGTGGTGCACCGGCGACGCCGGACTTCCCCCGCCGGCAATAACTGACGCATTCAGATACATATTGCGTCGCAGCAAGAAAATCGGCACTTTGTGGCCTTCCACGAGCGGCGCCATGACACGCGATATACCGAAACGCGACAAACCCTGGATTTTCCGCACCTACGCCGGTCATTCGACGGCGAAGGCGTCGAACGCGCTCTATCGCACGAACCTGGCGAAGGGACAGACCGGCCTGTCGGTCGCCTTCGATCTGCCGACACAAACCGGCTACGACAGCGATCATGTGCTGGCGCGCGGCGAAGTCGGCAAGGTCGGCGTGCCGATCTGCCATCTCGGCGACATGCGCGCGCTGTTCGATCAGATTCCGCTCGCGACCATGAACACGTCGATGACCATCAACGCCACCGCGGCGTGGTTGATGGCGCTCTACATCGCGGTGGCCGACGAGCAGGGCGCGCCGCGCACGGCGCTGACCGGCACCATCCAGAACGACATCATCAAGGAATATCTCTCGCGCGGCACATACGTGTTTCCGCCGGCGCCATCCCTGCGGCTGATCAAGGACGTGGCGATCTTCACCACGACCGAGCTGCCGAAATGGAATCCGATGAACATCTGCAGCTACCACCTGCAGGAAGCCGGCGCGACACCGGTACAGGAACTGGCCTTCGCGCTCGCCACCGCCATTGCCGTGCTCGACACGGTGAAGAATTCGGGCGAAGTCTCTCAAGAGAAGTTCGGCGAAGTGGTCGGGCGCATCTCGTTCTTCGTCAATGCCGGACTTCGGTTCGTGACCGAAATCTGCAAGATGCGCGCCTTCGTCGATCTCTGGGACGAGATCACGCGCGAGCGCTACGGCATCACCGATCCGAAGCAGCGCCTGTTCCGCTATGGCGTGCAGGTCAATTCGCTCGGCCTCACCGAGCCGCAGCCGGAGAACAACGTCGCGCGCATCCTGATCGAGATGCTGGCCGTGACCTTGTCGAAAAAGGCGCGCGCCCGCGCCGTGCAATTGCCGGCTTGGAACGAGGCGCTCGGCCTGCCGCGGCCGTGGGACCAGCAATGGTCGCTACGCATGCAGCAGATTCTCGCTTACGAGACCGACCTCCTGGAATACGGCGACATCTTCGACGGCTCGGCCGAGATGGACCGCAAGGTCGAGGCGCTCAAGCGCGAGGCCAAGGAAGAGCTCAGGCGCATCGAGGAGATGGGCGGCGCCGTCGCCGCGGTCGAATCGGGCTACATGAAGCAGCGGCTCGTCGAGTCCAACACCGCGCGGCTGGAAGCCATCGAGCGCGGCGAGCAGACCGTCGTCGGCGTCAACAAATACATCGAGACCGAACCGTCGCCGCTCACCGGCGGCATCGAATCGATCATGACCGTGTCGGAGGACGCCGAGCGCGACCAGCTCGAGCGGCTGAAGGCATGGCGCACGGCGCGCGACGACAAGACTGTGCAGGCGGCGCTGGCCGCGCTCAAGCGTGCGGCCACCGGCAGCGGTAACATCATGCCGGCCTCGATCGAATGCGCCAAAGCCGGGGTCACTACCGGCGAATGGGGCTGGACCCTGCGCGAGGCCTTCGGCGAATACCGCGCCCCGACCGGCGTCGGCCGCGCCATGCGAAACGATGTCGTAGGTCTCGATGATATCCGCGCCGACGTCGACCGCGTGTCGAAGAAGCTCGGCCGCCGCATGACCTTCCTGGTCGGCAAGCCCGGACTTGACGGTCATTCCAACGGCGCCGAGCAGATCGCGGTGCGGGCGCGCGATGCCGGCATGCAGGTGGTCTATGACGGCATCCGCCTGACGCCGGAAGAGATCGTCGACGCCGCGAAAAAAGAGAAGGCCCATGTCATCGGCCTGTCGATCCTCTCCGGCAGCCATCTGCCGCTGGTGAAGGACGTCGTCGGCCGCATCAAGGAAGCCGGGCTTGACGTGCCGGTCGTGGCCGGCGGCATCATCCCGCCGGAAGACGCCGCCGAGTTGGAGAAGGCAGGCGTCGCCGCGGTCTATACGCCGAAGGACTTCGAGCTCAACCGCATCATGGGCGATCTCGTGCGGATCGTGGAGCGGAAGAACGCGTAGGCTTAGGTGCTACGCCGCGATCGTGCGCAGTACCTGCGCCAACTTCAACGGGCTCACCGGCTTGGTCAGATAGAAATTCATGCCGGCGGCGAGCGCGGCTTCCCCACTGGCGGTGTCGCCGCGGCCGGAAATGCCGATCACCGGAATCCGCCCGGCCTTGCCCCGCAGCGCGCGGATGCAGCGCGTGGCTTCCAGCCCGTCGATGCCCGACAGTATCACATCCATCAGTACGGCGTCGTAGCCACCGCGCTCGGCGGCCTTCACCGCCGCCTCGCCGGTCGCGACGAAATCGACCTTGTGGCCGAGTTCGCGCAGGATCGTGTTCATCACCACCCGGCCATAAGGATTATCCTCGACGCAAAGCAGCGAAAGCGCCGGTGCGGGCGCGGTGCCCACAATGTCGCGCGGCTGTTCAGCCTGCAACGCCACCAACGCCGTCAGGCGGAACGTGCTGCCGCGGCCCTTGCGACTCGTGACCTTGAGATCGCCACCCATCGCCATGGCGATGCGCTTGACGAAAGTGAGCCCGAGGCCGGCGCCGCCATAGCGCCGCGCGATATCCTCGCTCGCCTGGGTAAAGGGACGGAACAGCCGCTTCAGCTCGGCCGGCGCG
>JANLJK010000408.1:4127-16509 GCA_029255525.1 Pseudolabrys sp. | reverse complement strand
AAACACGGCGCTCGACCGTATGCAGCCGGCGCGCGATATTTGTGCTCGGAGAATCGTTATGAGCAACCAATCGAACGACAAGCCACCACCGCCTCCGCCACCGAGCGACACGGATCACCGGAAATCTGAGACTCCGATTCCCGGGACACGCTAGCTGCCAAGGCGAAGAGCGATCGCACCAGCGCACGCGGCAGCGATTATCGCTGCCACAACGCAATATTTTGCGTATGTCAGCGCTATGCCGCTGCGTTCGCTGAGCTTGCGATTAACTTCGGCCTTTTCACTTAGGTTCTCTAAATATCGTTTTAGAACTTCCGGCTTTTCGATTTGAGGGTTCAAACCCCACAACCAAAAATCTGGATCGCGGCCGGGCAAATTTATCGTCCCCGATGCCATAGCCAAAAGGCACAGAAACGATCCGAACAGCATAACGATGGTTGCGGCCGCAAGCGCCCAGCCAGTCGCAACAGGAATGGCGGTATTGTTAGTAAGGGCCGCAATGGCCCCAGAGGCAGCCGCAACGCCTATAGTCAAATATAAGCGTAAGAGATTCATCGCCTGCGTATCGTTGAAATAAATCAGCGCAACGACGGCAGCATGGCGAGCGCGCGCATCCTCAAGAATGGTTCGAAAATCATCCTTGTCTAGCGTCTGCAAAGAACCCTCCAAGCAGGTGAGTACCTACTTGAGCTTAGCCATCGCTGAGTCGGCAAGTCGTGCCTGCCTTGCAGCGCGAGTGTAGTTCTCGACTTCTTCGAGCGTGGTCCACAATGGCGGCACTGAGCTACATGCAGCGGCGCGTTTCAGGCACCTGCGAATTCCGAAAGCGGCTGCTGCCGGCCCGCCAATGACCTCAACTGACCGCTCCGGCAAAGTCTATTTGTCGCTGTCTTGGTCGACGCTTGCGTTCCATCTCCGCAACAAGCTCATCCTTGAGCGAGATCCTTGGCCGCGTCTTCATCCGTGATCAGAACGTGGCAAAGTCCGGCGCGAATGGCCGCGCGAATGATCGCGACCTTCTGACGGCTGCCGGCGGCCAGTACCAGCTCAGGCACGCGCCGTAGATCGTCGAGTTTCGGGCTGACGACGAGGGACGTCAGCGGATGGTCGACCGTATGTCCTTCGGCGTCGAGATAGTGTCCGCAAATATCGCCGACCGCGCCCGCGTCGCGCAACGATTGCCATGTGGCGCGACTGATCACACCATATTCCAGCGGTTTCGACTGCTTCGACAGGTCGATCGCGCTGAGCAGCGCCAGATCGAGTGTCGGCACCATGGCGAGCACGCTTCGGATTGGTTCGCTCGCGACCAGCGCATCGCGCAACGTCCGCGATTCCGCGAACATCGGCGCGGTGATGTAGTAGCAGGTGGCATCGAGGGCACGCGCCATCATTGCCGCGTTGTCGTAGGGGTTGACGAGCGTGCTTTCCGCAAGGCCGCCGCATAGAAGCACGACACGGTTGTTCATCCCTCTCCGTCGCGCCAAGTTCTGTGCCGCGGCGTTGATGGTGCCGCCCCAACTGATGCCGAGCGCGCCGGCCGGCGGAAGATGCTCGGAGACATACTGGCCGGCCGCCGCGCCGACCAGCGGGCGGGCATCGCCGCCGGCCAAAGGCGAGGGCACGACGATCGCCTGGCGCAGGCCGAAGGTGGCTACGAGCGCGGTCTCAAGTTCGTGGCACGGCCCGATGCTGCTCGCGATGGTGATCTGAACGAATCCGTTCTGCCGGGCGTCGCCGAGAATCTGGTTCACCCGCTTGCGCGTGATCTTCAAGCGTTGCGCGATCGCCTCTTGGGTCTGGCCTTCCTTGAAGTAGTACCAGCAGATTCGCGCCATCTGCGCGGCGTCGGCGGCATTTTCGGCTGCGTCCGGGAGAGTCATCCTCGTCCGTTGTCCCGCGTTCAGCACGTCTTACCTCGTATACCCCGATTTCCGGACAGATGAGTGCCTGCTTCGCCGCGGGCTTACAACCGGTCGGCCCAGAGTTTTCCCAACTGTACCATTGACGTCACATATGTGTCGTCTGGTGCCTCTATAGCTCCTTCCGCACCCTTTGTCAGGAGCTTGTTCCATGCGCCGGCTGCTCGTTGTTTCCCTTGCCGCTCTGTGTTTTTCAACGTCCGCCTTTGCGGAGTTCTCCGGCGGAAAGGTCGTCATCGGCGTGATGGGCGACCAGAGCGGCGTTGTCGCCGATGTAGGCGGGCCGGGCTCGATCCTTGCCGCCCGGATGGCGGTGGAAGATTTCGGCGGTTCGGTCGGCGGTACGCCGATCGAGATCATCACCGCGGACCATCAAAACAAGCCCGAGCACTACGATGTGCTCGTCACCCTGTCGACTCCGGGCGAGGCGACGCGTCTCGACGATGGCCCGGGCTCCGGCGTGATGTCGATGCCTTGGAGTCTCTGCGGCTTGCCGACGGTGTCGCTACCGCTGTTGCACGGGGCCCATGGATTGCCCATCGGGATTCAGCTCATCGGCCCGCGGGGCGTCGACCGCGACCTTCTTCAAGCCGCCGCGTGGCTCGTTCGCGCGTGCGCAGATTCCTCACGAGAAAAGGTTTGATTTCATGATGTCTGGAATGCCCGCGCCGTCAGTGCGACAAGATACGGTGCAGCCGCTCGAGGTGAATGGGCGCCTCTATCGCTGGCCGAAGCGGCCGACGGTGGTCGTCTGCTTCGATGGCTGCGATCCGTCCTATCTCGCCGCGGCCAGCGCGGCTGGCATGATTCCTGTGCTCGACCGCATGCAGCGCGAAGGCTTCTCGGCCATCGCCTTGGCGGCGATGCCGACCTTCACCAATCCGAACAATGTCTCCATCGTGTGCGGCGTGCCGCCGGCGACCCATGGCGTTTCCGGCAATTTCTACATCGATCGGGATAGCGGCCGCGAAGTGATGATGGTCGATGCGACACCCATGCGCGCGCCGACGCTCCTGGCGGCCTTCTCGCAGGCGGGTGCGAAGGTTGCCGCCGTAACGGCGAAGGACAAGCTGCGCCGTGCGCTTGGGCATGATCTGAAAGGCATCGCCTTCTCGGCGGAAAAGGCGGACGCGACGACTGAGGCCGAACACGGCATCGCCGATGTCGCTACGCTGGTCGGACGGTCGGCGCCCGACCAGTATTCGGCGGACCTCTCGCTGTTCGTGCTCGATGCCGGCGTGCGGCTGCTCGAAACGCGGCGGCCGGATCTCCTGTATCTGTCGCTGTCGGACTACGTGCAGCACAAGCATGCGCCGGAAGAGCCGGAAGCGCTCTCCTTCATGGCGGCGGTGGATGCGCGGCTGGGGCAGCTCATCGCGGCCGGCGCCGTCGTCGGCATCGTTGCCGATCATGGCATGACCGATATGGCGAAGCCGGACGGTTCGCCGAACGTGCTTTATCTCGGTGACGCGTTGGATGCCGCCTTCGGTGTAGGTGCCGTGCGCGTGGTCTGCCCGATCACCGATCCGTTTGTGCGTCACCACGGCGCTTTGGGCGGCTTCGTGCGTGTTCATCTTGCGGGCGCCGATCGTTCGGCGGCGGAGGTCGCCGCCTTCGTGCGGACCCTTCCCGGTATCGCCGTTGCGCTCACGCGCGACGAAGCTTGCGCGCGCTTCGATCTGCCGCCGGATCGGGAAGGCGATGTCGCGGTCATCGCCGACAAGGGCATCGCGCTCGGCGCGCGGGCCGCGGATCACGACCTTTCTCAATTGGCCGGCACGCGCCTGCGCTCCCATGGCGGCCTCACCGAGCAGCCTGTGCCCTTCATTCTCTCGCTTCCGTTGCGGAAAGACTCGAATGCGGTCGCGCAGCCGCTGCGCAACTATGACATTTTTGCCTTGGCTTTGAACGCGGTGGAGGCATGAGCATGCGCCGCGTTGTCATCGTCACGCTCGACGGCCTCCGCCGGGATATGATCTCCGAACAGACGACCCCGAGCCTCGTCGCCTTCGCCCGCGAAGCCGAACGCTTCGAGGAATATCGCACGGTATTTCCCTCGTGCACGCGCGTCGTCTCCGCGAGCCTCGCCACCGGCTGCTATCCGGCCCGTCACAGCCTGCAGGGAAATTCCGTCGCCTTGATGGAAGCGGGGCGGCTTGTGCTGCGTGACGCTGGAGATCCGGAGTTTCTGCAGCACAAGCGGCGCGTGACGGGGCAGTCGCTGGCCATGCCGACGCTGGCAGAGCGGTTGAAAGAGGTCGGCGGCGCCGTTGTCTTCAGCAATGTGTCACCCGGTGCCGCGTACGCGCACGATCCGGACGGCCACGGCCACGTCTACCATCGCGCCGGTTCCTTCGGGCCCGGTCGCGTGCCGGTCGCACCGACCGATCGGCTCGATGTGACGCTTGATGTCGATGGCGACCGCCGCATGACGGAGCGCTTCATCGACGAGGTGCTCCATCGCCGCAAGCCGGCGCTCGGTGTTCTCTGGCTCGGCGAACCGGATCACATTCAGCATGAGGCGCCGCTCGGCTCGCCGGAGCATCTCGCGGTGCTGGCGGCGGCCGATGCCCATGCGAGGCTGGTGATGGCGGCCGTGGCGGGTCTACGCGAGGCCGGCGAAGACGTGCTGCTGGTGATCGGCTCGGACCACGGCCATCAGAGCGTCACCGGCATCGTCGATATTGACGCCGAACTGGTGGCGGCGGGCTTGAAGAAGGATGCAAGCTCGGACGAGGTTGCCGCCGTCTCGAACGGCACGTCGGCCCTTATTTACGTACATCCGGACATGGCCGCGCTCATTCCGAGCATCCGCGCCTTTCTCGTTGCGAGCGAATGGGCGGGGGCGGTGTTCGGCCCGCACGATCTCGATCGCGTCGGCCAAAAGCCGGAGGGCGGGCTCGCCTTTGCCGTGTCGATGCGCGCGAGCGACGAACCCAATGCATTCGGCGTACGCGGCACCAGCCTCGCGGCCAAGCCCGCAATGGGCAAGCCGGACCGGCTCGGTTGCGGCCAGCATGGCGGGCTCGGCGCCTACGAACAGGCGCCGTTCCTGATGATTTCCGGTTCTGGCTTCGCGCCCGGGGCTGCGCGACCGGGAAGCGCCCGCGTCATCGACATAGCGCCGACGGTCCTCAGCCATCTCGGTTTGCCGGGGTCGGAGATGGATGGCGACGCATTGCAACGGCCGAACTTGGTCAAGACCGATGGAGAGGAGCGATGAGCGGCATCGCCCTGAGCGCCATCGTCAAATGCCACGGCGCAACGCCGGTGTTGCGCGGTATCTCGCTGGATATCCGGCATGGTGAGTTCCTGACGCTGGTGGGGCCGTCCGGCTGCGGTAAGTCGACATTGTTGCGGATCATCGCCGGCCTCGATGCTCAGGATGCCGGCGAGGTCGTGATCGCCGGGCGCAAGGTCGATGGCTTGCGCCCGAAGGATCGCGACGTCGCAATGGTGTTCCAGGCTTACGCGCTTTATCCGCATCTCTCCGTCTTTGACAACATGGCATTGCCGCTGCGCATGCGCAGGCTTTCCGGCGCGCAGCGCTTGCCGCTGGTCGGGGCGCTGTCCCGGGGGCGCCGTCCGATCGAGGAAGGCATTCGTCGCGAGATCGAGGAGACGGCGGCGCTGCTCGACATCGCGCATCTGTTGTCGCGCAAACCGGGCCAATTGTCGGGCGGACAACGCCAGCGCGTCGCGCTCGGGCGCGCCATGGTGCGCCATCCGGCCGTGTTCCTAATGGACGAGCCGCTGTCCAATCTCGACGCCAAGCTCCGGGTACAGATGCGGGCGGAGATCACCGCGCTTCACCGGCGGCTGGGCAGCACCTTCGTCTTCGTCACGCACGATCAGGCCGAGGCGATGACGATGTCGGACCGCGTCGCCGTCATGATGGCGGGAGAGCTGATCCAGGTCGGCGCGCCGGACGAGCTTTACGTCGACCCGCGGGATCTGCGCGTCGCCGAGTTCATCGGCAGTCCTAAGATCAATGTCGTGCCAGCGGCCGCGCTCGACCAAGGTACGCGCGCCGCCATGATCGCGGTGCCGGGCGCGAGCACGCTGGCATTCAGACCGGAGGCGGCCGAGCTCTGTGCGCCTGCGGCCGGTGTTCTCGCGGGTGTCATCGTGACGGTGGAAAATCTCGGCTCCGACATCTTCCTGCATGTCGCGGCGAGGCCGGCTCACAGCGAGGGAACGTTGCCCCTCATCGTCCGCGTCGCACCATCGGCGCGGCGTTTCGCGATCGGCGAGATGGTCGGCATCGATCCCGATCCGGCGCGTATGCTGCAGTTCGATGCAAGTGGGCGGCGGCTCAGGGCGCGGGAGCGTGTTGCCGCATGACCGCCGTCGCACCGGTCACGCCACGCCGCCTTTCGCACGCGAGTCTCGTCGCCGGGCTCGCGGTCGCGCCGGCCGTCACGCTGCTGGCTTTGCTGCTGTTCGGGCCGGCTTTGGCCGTTGCCGTCTTCTCCCTGACCGATTGGCAGATCGGCGCGCCGTCGCTTCGCTTTCTCGGCCTTGCCAATTACCAGGCCCTTTTCGCCGACCGCATCTTCTGGACGGCACTGGCCAATACGGTGGTCTATGTCGTCATTGTCGTGCCGGGTACTGTTGGGCTTGGGCTTGTCGTCGCGCTGCTGATCGAGGCGCAACCGAGCTTGCGCGGCTTTTATCGCGCCGCGCATTTCCTTCCCGTGATGTCGACCATGGCGGCGATGGCGATCGTGTGGGGCACCATGCTGCACCCGACGATCGGCCTCGTGAACCGCATGCTCGCCGAGTTAGGCCTGCCGGCCACCAACTGGCTGCGCGATCCGCATACGGTCTTGCCGGCGCTCGCGGTCATCGGCATCTGGCAGGGCTTCGGCTTCGCCATGGTGCTGTTCGTCGCCGGGCTCAAATCGGTGCCGCAATCGCTTTACGACGCCGCAGCGATCGATGGCGCCGACCGGACATTGGACCGGCTGCGGGTCGTGACGCTGCCGATGCTCGGGCCGGTCACGATGTTCGTGCTGATTCTGACGGCGACGCGGGCATTCGAGGTCTTCGATACGGTGCGCGTGCTGACCCAAGGCGGGCCGAATTTCGCCTCGGACGTCCTGCTCCACCGCCTCTATACCGAGAGCTTCGATTTTCTCCGCACCGGCTACGGCGCGGGGCTGACGGTGGTTTATCTCGCCATCGTCGTGCTGCTGACGCTGACGCAGGCGCGCGTCCTCGATCGCCGGGTGCATTACACATGAGCACCCTTGCTCACCTCTTTCGGATGCTGCGTTGGCGCGCGTTTGCTCGCCACGGCGCCCTGGCGCTGACGACGCTGTTTGCGCTCATTCCCTTCGTGTGGATGCTTAGCCTGTCGGTGAAGCCGCCCGAGGAGATTTTCCAGCCCGAGTTTCACCTGTGGCCGCAACAATTCAGCGGCGTGGAGAACTATCGCGCCGCGCTGACGGCCGCGCCGATGCATCTCTTCCTCATCAACGGGCTGTTCGTTTGCGCCACCATTTTCCTTTTGCAGATGTTGGTGTGCGTGCCCTGCGCCTATGCGCTCGCCAAGCTGCGCTTTCGCGGGCGGGATACGTTGTTCGCCGCGGTGTTGGTCGGCCTGTTGGTGCCGCCGCAGGCGCTCGCCATTCCGCACTTCGTGCTGCTGCACGTCTTCGGTCTGCTCGACAGCTATGCGGCGCTGATCCTGCCGTGGGTCATCTCGACTTTCGGCATCTTCCTCATGCGGCAGTTCTTCCGCGCGGTGCCGGACGAACTGATCGACGCCGCGCGCCTCGACGGCTTGGGCGAATTCGAGATCATCTGGCGCGTCATGATCCCGGTCGCCGTGCCGGCGATCGCTGCGTTCGGTATCTTCTCCGTCGTAGCCCATTGGAACGACCTGTTCTGGCCGCTTATCGCCGTGCGGAGCGAGGAACTGTCGACACCGGCCCTCGGCATTCTCCTTTTCCGCGATGACGAGGCCGGGCAGTTCCTCGGCCCACTGATGGCCGGCGCGACCATCATCGTGGCGCCGCTGGTCGTTGCTTTTCTGTTTGCGCAACAGCGCTTCATCGACGGCATTTCCTTCACCGCGCGTACCTGATCCAACCAGGAGAATGATTATGTTAATGCGAGCAAGCCGGCTTCTTTCTCGACTGATATTCGCCTCAGTAGGCCTGGCGGCAATGTCGGCCTCAGCCTCCGCGGAGATGACGCTCGACGTGCTCTACACGACGCCGGGCACCTTCAACGCGCTGCAGCAGGATCTGGCGAAGCGTTTCACCGAGCTTCACCCGGACATCAAGATCAAGTTCCGTAACCCGGTCGCGGGATACGAGGAGGCAGCGCAGCAGATATTGCGCGATCAGCTCACCGGCCGGCTGCCGGACGTGGCTTTCAACGGCATCAATCAGATCGGGTTGTTCGTCGATCGCGGTCTCGGCACGCCGCTTGACGATTTCATCGCGGGCGACGGCGGTGCCGCCAAGCTCGGCTATTATCCGACGCTCGCCGAACTCGGCCGATGGAAGGGCAAGACCTACGGACTGCCCTTTGCGGTGTCGACGCCGGTTCTCTACGTCAATGCCGATCTCGTCGCGAAGGCGGGTGGTCGCGTCGATGATCTGCCGAAGACCTGGCCCGAACTGATCGCGCTCGGCAAGAAGATCGAAGCCGCCGCCGGCCAGGGCAAGACCGGCCTCTATTTTCAGTGGGAGCAGACCGGCAACTGGCTGGTGCAGTCCCTGGTGACGAGCCGGGGAGGACGCATCCTCAAGGCCGATGGCTGCACGATCGCTTTCAATGACGACAACGGAAAATGGGCCCTGAAGACCCTCGAGTCCTTCGGTCAATCGGGAATGCCAAATCTCGCACTAGGCCAAGCACGCCAGTCGTTCGTTGCCGGCAATGTCGCGGTCCTCGCGGATTCCACGTCCTATGTGGCGGCGGCGCAGCGGCAGATCGGCGAGCGCTTCACGTTCAGAACCGTGCCGTTCCCGCTCGCGTCTGAGGACGGTCGGCTGCCGGCCGGCGGCAACGTCGCCATGGTGTTTGCGAAAGATCCGGTGCGGCAGAAGGCAGCCTGGGAATACGTCAAGTTCGTGACCGGCCCTGTCGGCCAGACACAGATGGTGCATTTGACCGGCTACATGCCTGGTAACGAGATTGCTGTGCGCGCTCCCGAATTGCTCGGCCGTTTCTACGACAACAACCCCAACCACAAGACGAGCATCGCGCAACTACCTGTCCTCACCGAATGGGCGGCCTTCCCGGGCGAGAATTCCCTGAAGATCATCGAGGTGGTGAAGAGCCACACCGAAGCGCTCGTGACCGGACGGCGCAAAGCCGAGGAGGTCATGCCCGATCTGTCCAAGGACGTCCGGGCGCTCTTGCCGGCGTGCAAGAGTGAATAACAGGCCGTCGACGCAACCTCGCGCGGCGTAACTGGGCTCTCGACAGCCGCGCGCCCGAACGTGACGACGGTCGTTCGGGCGTCGGCTTGTAAGCGCTCACTATTGTACGATTGTATCGGTGACTATCGCCCAGACAACATGCGCATCCATGGGGACTTCAGGCACTACTTTGATTTCGGGCCGCCCAAAAGGGCGGCCCTCACTTGGGGCGCCTTTCGCGGGTGATGCCCAGGAAATCTTCCGCTTCGCCGAAGCTTGTCGGTTTGAGCAATGCCCGCAATCGACCGCAGATCGCCAGCCTCGACGACGTCTACGCGCATATCTTTTCATCGATCGTCGACCAGCGGCTGCCGCCCGGGACCAAGCTCAACGAACTAGCCTTGTGCGAGATATTCAACACCGGCCGCCGACAGATCGCGCAGGTGCTGATCCGGCTGTCACACGACCGGCTGGTGACGCTGCATGCCAACCGCGGCGCCTTCGTCGCCGCGCCGGATGAGGCCGAGGCGCGGACGATCTTCGAGGCACGCCGGATCATTGAATGCGAGATCACCCGCATTGTGGCCTCGGAGGCGACGCGCGATCTGCTAAAGCCGCTGCGGCGGAACGTCGAGGAAGAGACTGCGTATCGCCATCAGGGGCGCTTGCGCGAGGCAATCCGAGCGTCAGGCGAGTTTCATATCCTGCTCGGCAGCCTGGCCCGGAACGACATTCTGGCCGGCATCGTGCGTCAACTGGTGGCGCGGACCTCGCTGGTGGTCAGCCTCTACGAGAACCAGAGCACCATGATCTGCTGGCATGACGACCATGGCTCCTTTGTCGATTTATTGGAGGGCCGTCGTATTGCTCCCGCCGTGGCCTTGATGCGGAAGCACCTCACCCATGTCGAGGAGAGCCTCAACTTCGATCAGCGAGCGGGCGGTGCGCTCGATCTGCGAAAGATCTACGCGCCGGGTTGAGAGAGAACGAGGACGGCCTGACGGTGCCGCCTCCCAGGCGCGTGCGGTCAGGCTGTGGCGAAGCGGATCGGCTGGGCGCCTTCCCACAGCACGAGCTTGCCGAGCTTCGGCAGGTCATCAAGATTGCCGGTGATAGTGATGAAGTGATTGCCGGCCAGTTGCCCCATCTTGCTGGCGAAGCACACGCCGCCATAGCCCAATAGGATTTCGGTTTCGCTGACGCCGCCCGGATAAAGAAGGATCTGGCCGGGTGCCGGATAGCTGGTCTGGTTCTCGGCGGGAATTTTAAAATCGGTGTCGCCAAGAGGAATCCACACGGCTTCGCCGCTCCAGCGCACATGGATGACGCGCTCGGTATAGGGGAGCAGGCGGGCGAAAATCTCGCAGGTCTTCGGGGCGAGCGCGGTCTCGAAGCGCGCCGGAAAGGTGAAGGGGCCGGCGGTGATGCGGAGATTGCTCATGTCAGGCTCCTTGATGTCCTGCCGGAGGCTGTAAAGCCCATCGCGGCAGCTTGCAATGAATGCCGCGGCTGCCGTTGACGACCTGGGTCACGGTCAGGTCGGCGGCGATGCTGCATAGCGCATAGGCATCCTCGCGCGGCAGGCCGGTGAGGCTGCCGATCAGCACGATCATGTCGCGCAATGCCGTCGTCATCGCCTGATCGAGGTCGGGATCGAAAGCCATGGTGATGACGTCGCTGGACGTTTCGGCCCGCGGCCGCGCCAATTGCGCATCGCGCAAGATGGAGAGGCGGAAGGTGCCGGAGAGCGACGTCTCGATGGCGGTGAGATTGACCTCGCCATGGCCCTGCGCCGCGTGGCCGTCGCCGATCGAAAACAGGCCGCCGGGCTGGAACACCGGCAGGTAGAGGGTCGTGCCGGCCACCAGTTCCTTGTTGTCGATGTTGCCGCCGAAGGCGCGCGGCACCACCGAGGTCTGGCGTCCCCAGGCGGTCGGGGGCGCGACGCCCATGCAGCCGAAGAACGGCGCGAGCGGGACCTCGAGCCCCCACGGCATGCGCGCGGTCTTGCGCGCCGCGTCGATGGCGAGGTGGATGATCCGGGCATTCGGGAAGTCGTCCGGCAGGGCGCCGCCCAATGGCCGCGTGAGATTGTAGCCCCAATCCTGGCGCAGGCCGACGTCGAGGATGTCGACCTTGAGCGCGTCGCCAGGCTGTGCGCCTTCGACCGCGACCGGTCCGGTGAGAATATGCGGGCCCGGCCCCTGAGACGTCGCGGCCAGGATGGCGCGATGCTCCGGCAACACCGTGAAGCCGGCTGCCGGTGGCGGCAGCATGGTCTCGGCGCCCGAGACGGTGGTGATCGTGACGGTGTCGCCGGACTGGATCGTCAAGGCCGGCGGCACGACGCCATCATAATAGCCCCAGTGAACGGTGGCGGGGGTGCATGGCAGGGTGTGATGGGCGCTCATGGTGTCACCGCTTAGCGGTCCGCCGCGTCGCAGTCCACCAGAACGGCGATCGGTCCGCGGGCACGTGTTTCTCCAATCGCTAGCAGCAAGGCGCGTCGTGATAATGCCCGGCGATGACGTGCTCCAGGGCAGGCAGGGCCTTGGCCAGCGTATCCTCGGCAAGGCCCGTGCGCATCACGTCGAGCACTTCCTTGCGGGCCGCCGGGTAATCCACGCCCGTCACCATGCCTTGCTCGACGACCGTGCGTCCGCCGACGATCAACTCCTTGATGTGCCGGGCCGTCGCCCGTCCGAACAGCAGATCGAGCGGGTCGACGTCGGCGCGTAGCTTTTCGTCGTCGATCTGCGACCAGTCGAGCAACAGAATATCGGCCGGCGCGCCGACCGAGAGACCGGCATCGCGGCGCTTGTTCATTACACTGAGATGGCCGTTGCCCAGCGCCATTTGCAGGATCTGCGGGCGGGTGACCTTGACGTCGAAGCCGTTCCCCGCCTGCAGCAGCGAGGCCACGCGCATTTCGCGCAAGGCGTCGTCATCCTCGTCGAAGGCGATGGCGTCGATGCCCAGCGCGACGCGCATGCCGGCCTTGAGCATGTCGCCGATCGGCGCAACACCCGAACGCAGATGCAGGTTCGAGCTGTGATTGACCGCGATGGCGACGCCGCGCGC
>JANLJK010000408.1:0-4027 GCA_029255525.1 Pseudolabrys sp. | reverse complement strand
TCGAAGGTCGGACTTTGCGCGGCAGCGTGGACGGCATCGGCCAGCGCGATGTAGTCCGCCGGTTTCAGCGGCGCGCGGATGAACCGGCTTTCGATCTCGCTTCGGACATCGGCCGGCAGCGCGGCGAGGATCGGCTCCGACGGCCCGTAAACCAGCGGGTTGCGGTCCTTCATGGAGACCGCGAAGCCCACGCGCACGCCGACATCGCGCGCGGCGCGCGCCACGGCAGCGACTTCCGTCGGAAGGTCCGTGAAACCTTGCGCCCGCGTGTAGTGCATCATGACGGTGCCAGCGCCGCCCAGCGCACTGCGCGACAGCGATACGAGCGCGGCGAGATACGGATCGACCGAGGGAAACAGCGCCAGGTAGTTGAGCCAGGTTTCGAGCGGCTTGCCGCCGCCGCCGATGGAACTCACGCGCACCGCGCGGCCGTGGTCATGAGCGTTGACCAAAGCGGGAAGGGCAAAGACATCGTCCGGCGGCGCTGATGGCGCGCCGATGGAGTCGATACTATCGCCCTTGATTGTGATCTCCTGCGCCGCTGGCGGCGTATGAGAATCCGCGACGACATAGGCGCAGGAGATTTTTCGCATAGTCACAACTTCGATTGGTGCGGCGGGCTTACGGTGTCAGGACCGGCGGCATGCGGTCGGTCTTGGGCGGCAGAAACGAGCGGTTGAAGACCTCCGCAGCGGCTGGCTTGCGCGACAGCTCGAAGGATTGCGCGATGATGTCGACCGACTTTGCCATCCGCGCGTCGTCGACGTCGCCGATGCCGCTGGCGCGCGCTTCGGGCGTGTCGATCAGGGTCTTGTAGACGTAGAGCAGGCGGCGCTTCTCGATATCCTTGTTGAGCAGCGGCTCCTGCGCGGCGAGCAGGGCGATGGCGGCGTCGGGATTGGCCATCACTTCCTTGAGTGAGCGGTTGATGGCGCGCACCAGGCCTTTGACGGCTTCAGGCTTCTCTTTGGCAAGCTTCTGCGAAACCATGACACCGTTGGAATAGAGGTCGAGGCCGGAATCCGCATAATACATCCAGCGGAAATCCTTGTCCGGGTCCTGCTTGAGGGAGACCAGGTTCATGTAGCTCGTCGCCGTGAAGATGGCGATGGCATCCACCTGGCCCTGCAGCAGGATTTGCTCCTGCAGATTGGGCGCGACCTGCGTGATGTTGATCGAGGACATTTCGATGCCGTTATTCTTGGCGAGCAGCGGCAACAGCTTGAACGAGGCGCCGCCCGGCGGGGTGCCGAGCTTGGCGCCGGCCAGATCCTTCGGCGTCTTGATCGCGCTGCCGGCCTTTGTCAGCAAGGCAAACGGCGCCTTGCTGTAGATCATGTAGACCATGGCCGGCGCTTCGCCGGGCTTTTGTGCGGCGGTCTGGATCACGGCGTTTTCATCGCCGAAGCCGGCGTCGTAGGCGCCCGACATGATGCGGGTGATGGTCGCCGCCGAGCCTTCCCCTTGGTCGATGGTGACGTCGAGATTCTCGGCCTTGAAGTAACCCTTCTCCTTGGCCCAGTAATACCAAGCATGGATGCCCTGGAGCTTCCAGTCGAGGGTGAAGCGGATCTTGGTGGTTTCCTGCGCCGCGGCCGGACCAGCCAGTAGAACGGCGCCGGCGAACGCCGCCGCGAGGATAGCTCTGATAGACATCGAATACTCCCAAAAGTGAAAGGTTCAGCCGACTGCGAATTCATCCTGGCGCCGGGTCCAGCCAGTCACCCTGGACTCGATGAAGGAGAAGATGAGGTAGAGCGCGACGCCGAGCGCTGCGAGAATGAGCAGGCCGGCGAAGACCAGCGGCACGTCGAAGCTTGACGAGGCGATCATCATCAGGTTGCCGATGCCGCGGTTGGAGGCCACGGTCTCGGCGATGACGGTGCCGACGAAAGCCTGGGTGATCGCGACCTTCAGCGACGCGAAGAAATAAGGCATCGCGCGTGGCAGCCCGACATTGAACAGGATGTCGAGCTTGCTGGCCTTGAGCGCGCGCATCACGTCTTCGAGCTCGGGCTCGGTGGTGGCGAGGCCGGTCGCCACGTTCACCACGATCGGGAAGATGCAAAGGATCATCGCCGTGAGCACGGCCGGCACGGTGCCGGCGCCGAACCACAAGACGAAGATCGGCACCACGGCGACCTTCGGGATGCTGGAGAAGCCGACCAGCAGCGGATAGGCGGTGTCGTAGGCGAGGCGCGAGGAGCCGATAGTGACGCCGATCAGCACGCCGAAGAAAATGCCGAGGCCGAAACCGACCATGGTCGTGTAAAGCGTCTGCACCGCATGCGGCCAGATCGCCGGCAGCCGGTCGATCAGCGTGACGATGATCTGCGACGGACGCGGCAGCACCAGGTCCTTGATGCCGAAGGCGACGCAGGCGAATTCCCAGAACAGGAAGAAGCCGACGATGAGCGCGACCGATCCCGCGCGACGGCGGAGCTGCGTTTTCATGGCGTCACTTCCTTCGGCGGGCTTGCCGCCACGATCAGTTCGCGCAGGCGCTGCGTGAGCGAAACGAATGTCGGCTCGTAGGTCATTGCGACGGTGCGCGGACGGGCGAAAGGCACCTCGTTGTCGTCGATGATGCGGCCGGGCCGCGCCTGCATCACGCAGATGCGGTTGGCGAGGTAGGCGGCCTCCTTCAGGTCGTGCGTCACCAGCACGACGGTCGGCTTGCGCGAGATCCAGAGGTCCTGCATCACGCTCCACAATTCCTCGCGGGTGAACTGGTCGAGCGCGCCGAACGGCTCGTCGAGCATCAAAAGCTGGGGCTCGTGGATGAGCGCGCGGCACAGCGACGCGCGTTGCAGCATGCCGCCGGACAACTGCCAGGGATATTTGTCGCTGAAGCCGGCAAGCCCAACTTGCGCCAGCAGGGCCTCGACCCGGTCGCGGAACTCGCCCTTGCGCTTGCGGCGATACTCCTGCCGGAACGGCGGCACGATCTTGAGCGGCAGCATGACGTTGTCGCGCAGTGTCAGCCACGGCAGCATGGTCGGGTTCTGGAACGCCATGCCGACGCGCACCGGCGCGGCACCGACCTCGCGGCCGCCGACGAAGACGTAGCCGCTGGAGGCGGTGATCAGGCCGGTGATGAGCTTGAGGATGGTCGACTTGCCGCAGCCGGACGGGCCGACCAGCGCGACAAAATCGCCCTCGAAGATCTTGAGGTCGGTCCTGTCGAGCGCGGTCACCGTACGGGTCAGTCGGCCATAAGTATGGGTCACGCCCTCCAGATGGACGATCGGTTGCAAAGGTGGAGGATCGGCCGTGGCGATTTGCTCGAGCGGTGCGTGCATCATGCGGCATGCCCTTGTTTGTCGACGATGGCGCGGGTCACCGCCTCCATCGTCTTGTCGGGGTTGCGGACATCCGGCATCGGCATTTCTTGAATCGCGTGGACGGAGCGGCCCCAGCCGCGCGCGTCGTCTATCAACATGCGATCGCGCATGACGAATTTGCCGCGCACCAAAGTGTGCAGCGGCAGGCCTTTCACCGCGCGGCCGTGCCACGGCGAGATCTTGGAGCGCGATTGCAGTCTGGCGTCGTCGACGGTCCAGGTATGGCCGAGATCGACCAGCGCCAGATCGGCATCGGCGCCAGGCTGGATCACGCCCTTGCGTGGATAAAGGCCCCAGGTCTTGGCCGGATTGGCGGCGCTCAGACGCACATAGTCGCAGATGCTCATGCGGCCTTCACTCACCGCAGTAAGCATCAGGGGCATTTGCAGTTCGACGCCGGGGAAGCCGCAGTCGACCGTCCAGATGTCGTTGCGGGTCTTCTCCTCGGGCGTATGCGGCGCATGGTCGGTGGCAACCATGTCGATGGTGCCGTCCATGAGGGCCTGCCACAGCGGCTCTTGATTCCACTTCTCGCGCACCGGCGGATTGACGCGGATGACGCCGCCGAACTTGGCGTAGTCGTCGGCCGACAGCATCAGATAATGCGGACCTGTCTCGCCGGTGATGTCGACACCGCGCGCCTTGGCCTCGCGCAACGGGCGCAATTCGTCGGCCGACGAGAT
>JANLJK010000407.1 GCA_029255525.1 Pseudolabrys sp. | reverse complement strand
ATGCGCGTTGAAATGCCCGAGATCGGTCTTGATGAAGGTCTGCGTCAGGGTGTCGAAGCGCTTGGCCGTGCCGAACCAGGCGAAACGATTGGTGAGCAACTGCGTGGTGGCGCCGAGCGCCGCCTCATGCGTGCGCCGCACCAATGAATTGACGCCGTCGGCGCCGACCACGAGATCGGCATCGGCGAACTCATCGAGGCTTTTCACGACGCGTTTGTAAATGGGCTCCACGCCCACCGACCGCAGCCGCGCCTGCAAAAGCTGCAGCAGATGCAGCCGCCCCACCGCGGCGAAGCCGATGCCGTCGATGGGCACGCGCACACCGCGATGATTGAGCGTGATGTCGGTCCAGGCCTCCATATGCGGCACGATCGCCGCATAGGTCTCTTCATCGTCCTCGCGCAGGAATTCCAGCGCCCGGTCGGAAAAGACCACGCCGAAGCCCCACGTGGCGTCGGCCGGATTCTGCTCGACCACCGTGATGTCGACATCCGGCTGACGGCGTTTGATGAGATAAGCGAGATAGAGTCCGGCGGGCCCGGCACCGAGAATGGCTATACGCATAGAGGAACTTTCGCAGACCGCCGCGCGCAACGGAAGCGCCTATCCCGCGAAATATATCTCCGCTGCGCGAGACATGCTGCGCTGCGCTCGCCTATGGTAGGTAGAGGGACAGCTTCACCGAAGGACGCCCATGCTCACCATCCTGCTCGCCCTGCACATCCTCAGCGCCGTCGTGTGGGTCGGCGGCATGTTCGCCGCCTATATGTGCCTGCGCCCCGCCGCCGGCCCGCTCGAGCCGCCGCAGCGTCTCGGCCTGTGGCGGCGCTTCTTCGCCAAGTTCTTTCCGTGGGTCTGGATCGCCGTGCTGCTGCTGCTCACGACCGGCTACTGGATGATGGTGACGAGCTTCGGCGGCTTCGCCCACGCGCCGCTCTATATCAACCTGATGCAGACGCTCGGCCTGATCATGACCGCGCTCTATCTATGGCTGTTCCACGGGCCGTGGCTGAAGTTCAAGCGCGCGGTCGACGCACAGCAATGGCCCGTCGCCGGCGCGGAGCTCAACCGCATCCGCCAGATCATCATGGTCAACATGCCGCTCGGGCTGATCGTGACGATCATCGGCGGCACGGGCCGGTATTGGAACTATTGAGCTTCCCCGCCTCATCCTGAGGAGCCGCCGAAGGCGGCGTCTCGAAGGATGGGGCGGCCCCATGCTTCGAGACGCGTCGCTGCGCGACGCTCCTCAGCATGAGGCCGCGATATCAAATCGTCTGATTGTATTCGCCGACTTCCGGGTGCGTCCGCAGCACGCCGTCGATGGCCTTGAACATCTCGCGCATACGCGCTTCCGACACCGGGCTCTCGACCACGACCACCAACTCCGGCTTGTTCGACGACGCGCGCACCAGGCCCCAGGTGCCGTCCTCGACGGTGACGCGCACGCCGTTGACGGTGACGAGATCGCGGATCGGCTGACCGGCGACCTGGCCGCCTTTAGCCTTCTCGTCCTCGAAGTGCTTCACCACCGCGTCGACCACGCCGTATTTCTTCTCGTCGTCGCAATGCGGCGCCATGGTCGGCGAGCCCCAGGTCTTGGGCAGCGCCTTGCGCAGATCAGCCATTGTCTTGTCCGGATTACGGTCGAGCATGTCGCAGACGGCAAGAGCGAAGATCATGCCGTCGTCATAGCCGCGGCCGAACGGCTTGTTGAAGAAGAAGTGCCCGGACTTCTCGAAGCCCGCCACCGCGCCGAGTTCGTTGACGCGGCGCTTGATGTAGGAGTGACCGGTCTTCCAGTAGTCGGCCTTGACGCCATTCGCCTTCAACACCGGATCGGTGAGAAACAGGCCGGTCGACTTCACGTCGACCACGAAGGTCGAATTCTTGTGAATGCTCGACATGTCGCGCGCCAGCATGACGCCGACCTTGTCGGCGAAGATCTCCTCGCCCTCGTTGTCGACGACGCCGCAGCGATCGCCGTCGCCGTCAAACCCTAAGCCGACATCGGCCTTGTTCATGAGCACCGCGTCGCGCATGGCGTGCAGCATCTTCATGTCTTCGGTGTTGGGATTGTAGCGCGGGAAGGTGTGATCGAGATTGCAGTCGAGCGGTACGACCTCACAGCCGACCGCCTGCAGAATGCGCGGCGCGAAAGCACCGGCGGTGCCGTTGCCGCAGGCCGCCACGACCTTCAGCTTGCGCTTGATCGGCGCCCGCTTGGTAAGGTCGGCGATATAGCGCTCGGGAAAGTTCTCGACGAAGACATAAGAGCCGCCGCCCGCGAGATTGAAGCGCGCCTCCAGCACGATCTCCTTCAGCCGCGTCATCTCCATCGGACCGAAGGTGAGCGGGCGATTGGCGCCCATCTTCACACCGGTCCAGCCATTGTCGTTGTGCGAAGCGGTGACCATCGCGACGCAGGGCCCGTCCAACTCGAACTGAGCAAAATAGGCCATCGGCGTGATGCAGAGGCCGATGTCGTGCACCTTGCAGCCCGCGGCCAGGAGGCCGGAGATCAGCGCCATCTTCACCGAGGCAGAGTAGCTGCGGAAGTCGTGGCCGGTGACGATCTCCGGCTTCACGCCCATGTCGCGGATCAGCGTGCCGAGTCCCATGCCGAGGGCCTGGATGCCCATCAGGTTGATTTCTTTTTCGAGGAGCCAGCGCGCGTCGTATTCACGGAAGCCGGTCGGCTTCACCAGCGGCGAGGATTCGTACTCGTAGGTATTGGGCTTCAGCGCGGATTTCGGCGTCGGAAACATCAGGTCCTCGAAAATGCCGGGGCGGGAAAGGCGAAAATCCATACCCTAACGCCGGAAGCCCGCAAAGCGGTCCCAGGCGTCAGAAAAGCGAAGCCACCCGGTGCTTTACTGCTCCAGCACCAGACGGCCGCCAGCGTATTCGTAACGTTTGAGTCGTGACAGGAACGAGACGCCAAGCAGGTTCACGTTGAGGGCCGTATCGGGCAAGACTAAGGCCTGAACGTCGTAGACGGTGATACCACCGATCTCGATCCGCTCGATCTTGGCGGGCGCACCCTTGATCTTGCCGTTCGCCGTCGAGACCGTTGCGGTGTAGTCGGCACGCATCGGACGGATGCCGACCCGCGCCGCATCGCTCTCGCGCAGCGCAACGGTGGAGGCGCCGGTGTCGACCATGAAGTCGATGCGGCGGCCGTCGATCCGCCCCTCGACCTCAAAGTGCCCGGCCGGATTGGCGTCGAGCATCAGGCTGCGGCCGGAGGAGACCGGCGCGCGCGGCTCATTGACAGCGCGCGTGGGCGCGACGGCGGCTGCGGGCTGGTTCACGGCCACGGCCGTGTCGGCGTAGCGCGCGACAAAGCCGCCGATGGCCAGCACGGCGATGGCGAGGATGAGGATCTGGCGCATGGCAAAACCCGTTGATGGCGGGCCGTCTTTTGGCATGCGTATCGCCAAGACAGGCTTAACGCCGTTGCGCCGCAGGTGCCTATGCTGACGAAGCGCTTAAGCCGATGCCGACAAGTCGACCTATTCGTCATTCCAGGGCCGGCCGAAGGCCGGAACCCGGAATCCAGAGCCAAGTATACTGGCGCATCATGTTGCCCTGGATTCCGGGTTCGCGTGCCGCGCACGCGCCCCGGAATGACACTCACGTTCCGCGCGGCTTGGCCCGCCGCGTCGGCAGGGCGGAGGCCGGGTCTTCCGGCCAGGGATGACGCGGATAACGCCCGCGCATGTCGACCCTGACGTCGGCATAGCTGCCGCGCCAGAAGCCCGGCAGATCGCGCGTGATCTGGACCGGCTTATGCCCCGGCGACAACAACTCGATCACCAGCGGCACGCGACCGCCGGCAATCGCCGGATGTTGCGCCAGCCCGAACAGTTCCTGAACCCGAATCGACACCGTCGGCCCCTGCTCGGCCTCATAGTCGATCGGCACGGCCGAACCCGTCGGCGCGGTGAAGTGCGTCGGCGCCTCTGCGTCGAGCCGGCGGCGCAAGGCCCACGGCACCAGGTTCATAATCGCGTCGGACAGTTCGTCCGCGCCGATGGCGTTGCGTGCGGTCTTGTCGGTGAGGATCGGCTCCAGCCAGTCGGCGACCGTACGGCCCAGGCCCTCGTCCGACAGATCGGGCCACTCATCACCTTCCGCTTTGCGGAGGAATTCAACGCGGGTGCGGAACTGCGACGCCGCCTTGCTCCACGGCAATTTGTCGAGGCCGAGAACGACGATGCCTTGCGCCAAAGTGCGCGCCGTATCGGCATCCGGAGTCACCTGCTTGATCTGCTCCGCGAGCACCAAGGCGCCCAAGCGCTTCGTCCGCCGTGCCCGCAAGCTTGCCGAACCGCCGTCAAAGGTGACGGTGTCGCGATCTTCGATCTTGTCGGCAAAGCGCGCCTCGATCTCTTCCAGCGTGATCGGTGCCGCCAGGATGATGCGGCTCGACGCCGCCGCGCCGGTGAGTTCAGCAATCGCCAGGAAGGGTTCGCGCGCCAGCGCCGAGGCCGCGTCGACATTGCCGCCGCGACCATTGGCCAGAAGGAACGCGCCCGAACCGCCGCCGCGGCTCTTGGCGAGACGGTCGGGATAAGCGAGCGACAGGATGGCGCCGGCACTTGCTTCACCTCCCCCTGAAAGGGGGAGGTCGGATCGCGAAGCGATCCGGGAGGGGGTCTCTTCACGAACGACCCCACCCCGCCCCGCTTCGCCGGGCGACCCTCCCCTTTCAGGGGAGGGTGAAGAAAGAGAAGCCCACCTTCTTACCATCGCGCGCGCATCCTCAGCGCGCTTCGAGCGGTCGCGGCGTAGTTGGTCGATACGGTGCTCAAGATTGACGTCGTCACCGCCCAGGCCACGCTCGGTGACGAGCACAGCGATGGTCGCGGCCAATTCGCCGGCGCCTTCAGCGGCGGCATCGACCACCATGCGCGCCAGACGGGGCGGCAGCGGCAGTTGCCGCAGTTTGCGACCTTCCTCGGTGATGCGGCCTTGCGCGTCGATGGCGCCGAGCTCGGCCAGCAGCGCCTTTGCTTCGCTCAGCGCGGCTGATGGCGGCGGATCGAGGAAGGCGAGGCTTGTAGGATCGCTGGCGCCCCATTGCGCGAGATCGAGCACAAAGCTCGATAGGTCGGCCGAGAGAATCTCCGGCCGCGTATAGGCCTCCAATGAACCCGTCTGCGGCTCGTCCCATAGCCGGTAACACACGCCCGGCTCGGTGCGGCCGGCACGACCACGCCGCTGGTCGGCGGCGGCGCGCGACACACGCACCGTCTCCAACCGCGTGATGCCGACGTCGGGCTCGTAGCGCGGCACGCGCGACAGGCCGCAATCGATGACGACACGCACGCCTTCGATGGTCAGCGATGTTTCGGCGATCGAGGTCGCCAGCACCACCTTGCGGCGGCCGGGCGGCGCCGGCGAGATGGCGCGATCCTGCTCGCGCATGTCGAGCGCGCCGTAGAGCGCGACGATGTCGACATTCGCGTCGCGCACGCGCTCTTTCAGCAGCGTCTCGGTGCGACGGATTTCGCCGGCACCCGGCAGAAACACCAGCAGCGAGCCGGCCTCCGCGCGCAAGGCGCGCTCGACCGCGTCGGCCACCTGGTTCTCGATGCGGGCGCGCGGATCACGGCCGAAATAACGCGTCTCCACCGGATAAGCGCGGCCCTCGCTCTCCACCACCGGCGCGTCGCCGAGCAGCTCAGCGACGCGCGCGCCGTCAAGAGTCGCCGACATCACGAGAAGCTTGAGGTCTTCGCGCAGGCCCTGCTGGGCGTCGCGCGCCAAAGCCAAACCAAGATCGGCATCGAGCGAACGTTCATGGAATTCGTCGAACAAAACCGCGCCAATGCCTTCGAGCGAGGGATCGTCGAGCACCAACCGCGTGAACACGCCTTCGGTGACCACTTCGATCCGCGTCCGCTTCGATACCTTGGAGCCAAAGCGCACGCGCAGGCCCACCGTCTCACCAACCTGCTCCTTCAGCGTCGAGGCCATGCGCGCCGCAGCGGCACGGGCGGCAAGCCGGCGCGGCTCCAGCACCAGGATCTTCTGATCCTTCGCCCACGGCTCGTCGACGAGCACCAGCGGCACGCGCGTGGTCTTGCCGGCGCCCGGCGGCGCCACCAGCACCGCGGCATTGCTGCGCGTGAGCGCTGCGGTCAGACCCGGAAGCGCGGCATCAATGGGAAGGGGTGAGGAGAAGGTGCGCATCGTTCTCGGCGGTCATCACCCGCGAAAGCGGGTGATCCAGTAATCACAAGCGCCGGTCGTAAACGCAATCCCGGCGTTTACTGGATGCCCGCCTTCGCGGGCATGACAGCAGAGTTAGCGGCTCGTCGGACTACTATTTCCGCGCCCGCCCGACGCTTTCATAAGCAAAGCCGTGGCGCGCCATCTCATCCGGCCGGTAGACATTGCGCAAATCGACCAGCACGGGCTGCGTCATGATCTTCTTCAGTCGCACGAAATCGAGCGCGCGAAATTGCTCCCACTCGGTGACGATCACCAAAGCAGCGGCGCCTTCGGCGCAGTCATAGGCGTCCTTGCAGAAGGTCACGTTGGAGACCATCGGCTTGGCCAGCTCCATGCCCTCCGGATCGTAGGCGCGCACTTTGGCGCCCATGTCCTGCAGCGCCGTGATCAGCGGCAGCGACGGCGAGTCGCGCATGTCGTCGGTGTTCGGCTTGAACGTGAGGCCCAAGAGCGCCACCGTCTTGCCGCGCACGTCGCCACTGAGCGCGGCCGAAACCTTGCGCGACATAGCGCGCTTACGCGCTTCGTTGACCGAGACCACCGCCTCGATGATGCGCAACGGCGCTTCATTGTCCTGGCCGGTTTTCAGCAGCGCCAATGTGTCCTTGGGGAAGCACGAGCCACCATAGCCGGGGCCGGCGTGCAGGAACTTGGAGCCGATGCGGTTGTCGAGACCGATGCCGCGGGCGATCTCCTGCACGTCGGCGCCGACCTTTTCGGCGAGGTCCGCGATCTCGTTGATGAACGTGATCTTCGTGGCCAGGAAGGCGTTGGCCGCGTATTTGATCAGCTCCGCGGTACGCCGGTCGGTGAACAGGATCGGCGAGCGGTTGAGGTAAAGCGGCCGGTACAGCTCGCTCATCACCTCGCGGGCGCGGGCGTGCTCGGTGCCCACCACGATACGGTCGGGATGCTTGAAGTCCTGGATGGCGGCGCCTTCGCGCAGGAATTCGGGGTTGGACACCACGGCACATTCAGCGCCCGGCCGCGTCTCGCCGATGATGCGCTCGACCTCGTCGCCGGTGCCCACCGGCACGGTCGACTTGGTGATCACCACCGTGAAGCCGTCGATGGCGGCCGCGATCTCGCGGGCGGCATCGAACACGTCACTAAGGTCGGCATGGCCGTCGCCGCGCCGCGAGGGCGTGCCCACCGCGATGAATACCGCGTCGGCGGAGGCGACCGCGGGCTTCAGGTCGGTGGTAAATTTCAGCCGGCCGGCCTTGGTATTGGTCGCGACCAGATCGCTCAGGCCCGGCTCGAAGATCGGCATTTCGCCGCGCTCCAGCGCGGCAATCTTGCCCTTGTCCTTGTCGACGCAAATCACGTCATGGCCGAAATCGGCAAAGCAGGCGCCGGACACCAGGCCGACATAGCCAGTGCCGATCATCGCAACGCGCATGGGTTATTCCGCCACTGAGATGGTTAAGCGATTCGGACCGGAGGCCCCCCGCGCCTATTAGCAGAGGGCTCCGTACGAGGCGAGAGGGGCCGAGAATCCTGAAGATTCGATGACCGCGTAAAGACGATTGAAACCGGTTTTTGACACATTCGTTCCATGGCGTCGCGTAACGAACCGACAGGAAACGCTGCGGCAGGCACGGGCCGGGTCGACTGGGTCGACTATGCCAAGGGCTTCTGCATCGTTTTGGTGGTCATGATGCACTCGACGCTGGGCGTCGAGGCGGCGGCGGGCAAGACCGGCTGGCTGCACCCCCTGGTCGAATTCGCAAGGCCCTTCCGGATGCCCGATTTCTTCATGATCTCGGGCCTGTTCCTCGCCCAGGTGGTCGACCGGCCCTGGCGGCAATACCTCGACCGCAAGGTCGTGCATTTCGTCTATTTCTACGTGCTCTGGACCACCATCCAGTTCGCCTTCAAGTCGCCGGCCATGGCGGCGGGCGCCGGCGCGGGCGAGGTCATCCGGCTGTATCTGCTCTCGTTCATCGAACCCTTCGGCACGCTCTGGTTCATCTACCTGCTGCCGATCTTCTTCGTCGTGGTGAAGCTCGCCCGCCGCCTGCCGGTGGTGCTGGTCTGGAGCATCGGCGCGGCGCTGGAGATCACGCATGTCCAGAGCGGCTGGATGGTGATCGACGAATTCGCCAACCGCTTCGTCTATTTCTACACCGGCTACGTCCTTGCCCCTTACGTCTTCACGCTCGCCAGCCGCGCGCAGGCGCGTCCCGATCTGGCGCTGGTGGGGCTCGCGACTTGGGCGCTGATCAACGGCGCGGCCGTCTTCGCCGGCATCAGCACCATGCCTTACGTCTCGATCGTCCTCGGCCTCCTCGGCGCCGGTGCGGTCGTCACCGCCGCCGCGCTGATGGCGCAGAGCGCCCTGTTCAAACCACTGCGCTCTTGCGGCCGCAGCTCCATCGTCATTTATCTCGCCTTCTTTCTGCCCATGGCGGTGTCCCGCGAATTGCTGATCAGCACCGGCCTGTTCGACGTGGGCACGTTGTCGGTCTTGGTCACCAGCGCCGGCGTCGTCGGTGCTCTGGCGTTGTTCTGGCTGGTGCGCGGCACGGCGGCCAATTTCCTGTTCGAACGGCCGGCCTGGTTCCGCCTCGCGGAGCCGAAAGCCCAAAGCGCCCTGCAGGCCGCGGAATAAGTCCACAGGCGCCGTCGCCGTCATTGATTCGACACGCGCCCCGGCCCACATTCGGGCCATGCCGACATCCAAATCCAAGTCCAAAGCCGCCAATCCTGTGCCCGCGAAGGCCGTGCCCACCCATCCGGCCGCGCGCCCGCTGAAAAAGGGCGACCATCTCTTCCTGGTCGACGGGTCCGGCTACATTTTCCGCGCCTACCACGCTCTGCCGCCACTGACGCGCAAATCCGACGGCCTGCAGGTCAATGCCGTGCTCGGCTTCTGCAACATGCTGTGGAAGCTCCTGGCCGAGATGCCGGCAGACAACAAACCGACCCATCTCGCCGTCGTCTTCGACAAATCCGAGAAGACCTTCCGCAGCGACTTTTATCCCGAATACAAGGCGCACCGCCCGGAAGCGCCCGAGGATCTACGCCCGCAATTTCCGCTGATCCGCGAGGCCGTGCACGCCTTCGAGATTCCCTGCCTGGAGCAGGCCGGCTTCGAGGCGGACGATCTGATTGCCACTTACGCGCGGCTCGCCTGCGAGGCCAAGGCTACCACCACCATCGTGTCGTCCGACAAGGACCTGATGCAGCTCGTCGGCAACGGCGTCACGATGTACGACACGATGAAGGACAAACGTATTGGTCCTGACGAAGTCATCGAGAAGTTCGGCGTACCGCCGCAAAAGGTGATCGAGGCGCAAGCACTGATCGGCGATTCTACCGACAACGTGCCGGGCGTGCCGGGCATCGGCCCGAAGACGGCCGCCGAACTGATCGGCCAATACGGCGACCTGGAAACACTGCTCGCGCATGCCTCCGAGATCAAGCAAGCCAAGCGGCGCGAGAATCTGATCCAGTTTGCCGAGCAGGCGCGTATCTCCAAGCGCCTCGTCACGCTCGACCAGAACGTGCCACTCGATGTCCTGGTCGACGAGCTCGCCGTGCACGAGCCGGATTACAAGCACCTCATCGCCTTCCTCAAGGCGATGGAGTTCTCGACCATCACCCGCCGCATCGCCGAGAAGACCGGCATCGACGCGTCGCAGATCGAGGCGGACGCCAAGCTCACCTCGGCCGCGCCGAAGCAAGAGAGCGCGGCCCCGCAGCTCGATTTCGGCACACCCCCCTCCCCGACCCTCCCCCGCAAGGGGGGAGGAAGCGCTGCCGCGGAGCCTGGCTCGCTCACCCCCCTCGCATTCGCCACCGCGCGCGCCGACAAATCGCGCAGCGCCAAGATCGACCGCTCGAAATACGAGACCGTTCGCACGCTCGAACGGCTCACCGAGTGGGTCGAACGAGCGCGCGACGCCGGTATTGTCGCCGTTGACACCGAGACCACCAGTCTCGACCCGATGACCGCGAATCTGTGCGGCTTTTCGCTCGCCGTCGCGCCGAACGAGGCCTGTTACGTGCCGATCGGCCACCGCGAGGGTGGCGGCGAAGGCGGCACCGACCTGTTCGCGCCGGAAGCCAAGCTCTGCGACGGCCAGATCCCGGAGCTCGACGCGCTGGCCGCGCTCAAGGCCCTCCTGGAGGACGAAAGCGTCCTCAAGATCGCCCACAACATGAAGTTCGACTGGCTGGTGTTCCGCCAGCGCGGCATCGAGGTCGCCGGCTACGACGACACCATGCTGATCTCCTACGTGCTGGACGCCGGCAAAGGCGGCCACGGCATGGACGATCTCGCCAAGCGCTGGCTCAACCACGACACCATCCATTTCCAAGATGTCGCCGGCTCCGGCAAGGCGCAGGTCTCCTTCGATTGCGTGTCGATCGAGAAGGCCAGCGAGTACGCCGCCGAGGACGCCGATGTCACGTTGCGACTGTGGTACGCGCTCAAACCGCGACTCGCCGCCGAGCGCGTCACCAATGTCTATGAGACGCTGGAACGGCGGATGCCGACCGTGCTCGCCCGCATGGAGCGGCGCGGCATCTCCATCGACAAACAGGTGCTCTCCCGCCTGACCAGCGAGTTCGCGCAGGAACAGGCCCGGCTCGAGGACGAGATCAAGGCGATCGCCGGCGAGGCGGTCAATCCGGGCTCGCCGAAGCAGATCGGCGACATCCTATTCGGCAAGCTCGGCCTGCCGGGCGGCACCAAGACCAAGACCGGCCAATGGTCGACCGGCGCACGCGAACTGGAAGAGCTTGCCGAGCAACATGAACTGCCGCGCAAGATCCTCGACTGGCGCGGCGTATCGAAGCTGCGCTCGACCTATACCGAGGCGCTGCCGAATTACGTTAATCCGACCACGCACCGCGTGCACACATCGTATTCGCTGGCCGCCACCTCGACCGGCCGCCTGTCGTCGTCCGAGCCGAACCTGCAGAACATCCCGATCCGCACCGAGGACGGCCGCAAGATCAGAAAGGCTTTCATCGCCGCACCGGGCTTGAAACTTATCTCCGCCGATTACTCACAGATCGAATTGCGTCTGCTGGCGGAAGTCGCCGAGGTGCCTGCGCTACGCCAGGCGTTCCAGGACGGCGTCGACATTCATGCGATGACCGCGTCGGAGATGTTCGGCGTACCGATCAAGGACATGACGCCGGACGTGCGCCGTAGAGCCAAGGCGATCAACTTCGGTATTATCTACGGCATTTCGGCTTTCGGCCTCGCCAACCAGCTCGCCATCCCGCGCGAGGAAGCCGGCGCCTATATCAAGAAGTACTTCGAGCGCTTCCCCGGCATCCGCGCCTATATGGACGAGACGCGCGATTACTGCCGCGAGCACGGTTATGTCGTCACCTTGTTCGGCCGCAAGTGCCATTACCCGGACATCAAAGCGTCGAACCCGTCGATCCGCGCCTTCAATGAGCGCGCGGCGATCAATGCCCGCCTGCAAGGCTCGGCCGCCGACATCATCCGCCGCGCCATGATGCGCATCGAGCCGGAGCTGGAAGCCGCCAAGCTCAACGCGCAGATGCTTCTGCAGGTGCACGACGAACTGATCTTCGAAGTGCCCGAGAAGGAAGTGAAGGCCACCATCGCCCTGGTGAAAAAGGTGATGGAAAAAGCGCCGGAACCGGCCGTATCGCTGCACGTGCCGCTCCAGGTCGACGCGCGGGCCGCCGACAATTGGGACGAGGCGCATTGAGCTAGCCCCGTCACCCTGAGGTGCTCGCCGCGCAGCGGCGAGCCTCGAAGGGCGACGGCCCCCGACGCGGAACAAATTGGCTGGATTTGCGGTGGCCGATCATCCTTCGAGGCTCGCTTCGCTCGCACCTCAGGATGACGGTGCAAGGTTATCCCGCTCTTCGATGAAGAGGCATAAACGCGCTACCTCGCCTCTTTCATGAAGGCCTGGAACATCGGGTTGGCCTTCAGGGCTTCCGCTCCGGCCTGACGCAGCTCATCCACCGTGTCGGCCGGCAACGTGAACGACGTCGGCACCGCATTGAGCTTACGCGCGCGCTCAGCGTCGAACTGATCGAACGACACGCGACCGATAATGAACTTGAGGTCGCGGCAGTTCCAGGGGCCACCCTGACCGCGCAGCCGCGCCACATCCGCCGGCTTCAGGCTGCAGCGCCACTTCACGAGTTGCTCGCGCCAATTGGTCATGCTGGCCTCGAAGGCTGCGTAGCTCGAGCGCGTATTGGCGTCGATGGTGGCGTCGACCACCGCGCTGATTAGATCCTTGCCGGTTGGTCCTTCGATCGTCTGCGTCCAGTTGCCGGACGGACCGCGCCCGGAATCCACCACCAGGAACAAGAGCCGGCGCATGTTGAGCGCCTCGCGCGGCTGCAACGGGCCGTAGGGCATGCCCGACAGGCCGAGCGCGATGGTGATGCCGCTCAGGCCGTAATTGTCGACGAGGCCGCCGTCGAGCAGCTTGACGTATTTCACGCCGCCATTGCGCGCACGCTGCAGCGACTGCGCATAGGAATGCACCAACGGCGAGCCGGTGGGATCGTTCGCCGCCTTCTCGATCTCAGGCGGCAGCGGCGTCTTGCATTGCTCGGGGAAGGCCTCGACCACGATCGGCGCGAAGGCCCCCGGCACTGCCGCCGACGCGGCGACGCCAGCGGCGATTGGATAGCGGGAAAGATCACTGCACAGCGCGAGGAAGGTCGGCGGCACGAACAGGAAGGGTGTGCGGTTGTAGATGTCGGTGGCGTTGATCAAGGTGATCGGCCGGCCGCGCGCGATCAGGTCGCCGAAGGTGGCGCCGTGATAGAGATGCTCGTCGAACCATTGGCGCAGTTTCTCGTCGGTGTTGGCGCCGCCGCCGAGCGCGCGGCTGATATTGACGAGGCTGGCATCGGTGCGCAGTTGCGACATCAGGTCCTGGGTGAGGAACTGCTCACGGAAGTCGTTCAGCGCCGCGTGACCCTTGAGGCCGAAATAGGCGGCGGTGATCGCGCCGCCGGACACGCCGGACACCATGCCGACATGGTCGATGAGATCGCGGCCCGCGCCGGGCGATGGCGTACGGCGCAACTGCTCGAGCACGCCGAACGAGAAGGCCGAGGCGCGCGTGCCGCCGCCGGAGAATGACAGCGCGATGACGCTGCCCTCGCTCAAGGCCTGCCGGTTGCCGCGCGTTTCGCTCGCCGCCGCGCGCGTGATGATGTCGCCGATCGGATTGGCCGAAGGCTCGTTGAGCGGCAGGTTATAGACGGTCGCGCAGCCGGCAAGGCCGAGCGCCATCACCATCGCCGTCAGCACCTTCACTGCGCGCATTGCTGTCATTGCCTTGGGGACGCGCCTACGGGTTGGGATCATGCGTTGCAGGATGAGCCCCTTGCCCAGGAAGTGACATGCCGGCCCGTCCGCCGCAAGCAGCGACATGAGCGCGCGCCCGCAGAGCCCTGGGTTGGCCGAACGGCAGCCAAATGTTACTTCCTCCGGATCATTCGCAGGACTGAAGATATTTGAGAGGAATGGTGATGCGACGACGAACCGCCCCCGCCGCATTGGCCGTCCTGCTGGGGCTGACGTCCGCCGCCCATGCCGCCCCCGCGCTCGACGGCACGCAAATGGCGTGGCCCTGGGCGCTGCCCTTTGCCGGCATGCTGCTGTCGATCGCCACCGGACCGCTGCTGTTCCCGCGTGTGTGGCACCATCATTACGGCAAGATCGCCTTCGGCTGGGCGCTGCTGACGCTGGTGCCGCTCGCTATCGCCTTCAGTATTCCCGCCGCGCTCGCCGCCTTCGTACACGCAGCGCTCGCGGAATATCTCAGCTTTATCGTGCTACTGTTTGCGCTTTACGTGACCGCCGGCGGCATCCTGATCAAAGGCAATCTCGGCGGCACGCCGGTCAAGAACTTGAGTGTTCTTGCCTTCGGCACGGTCATCGCCAGCTTCGTCGGCACGACCGGCGCCGCCATGATCCTCATCCGTCCGCTGATCCGCGCCAATGCCGGCCGCAAGGCCAACGCCCATGTCGTCATCTTCTTCATCTTCCTGGTCGCCAATATCGGCGGCGCGCTGACCCCGCTCGGCGACCCGCCGCTGTTCGTCGGCTTCCTGCACGGCGTCGACTTCTTCTGGACCGCGCAGCATCTATGGCTGCAAACCGCGATCGTTGCGCTGCTGGTGCTGGCGATTTTCTTCGCGGTCGACGCCTTCATCTATCGGCGCGAAAAGCCGGCCTCGCTCGACGCGGCGCCGATCCGCGTGCGCGGCCGCATCAATTTGGTACTGATCGCCATCATCGTCGCCGCGATCCTGCTGTCGGCAGCCTGGCAGCCCGGCATTACCTTCAACGTCTACGGCACCACGCTGACACTGCCCAATGTGCTGCGCGACGTCGTGCTCATTCTCACCGCGCTGGTTTCGCTCTGGCTCACCCCGGACGAACACCGTGAAGCCAACGGCTTCACCTTCGAGCCAATCCGCGAGGTCGCAATCCTGTTCGCGGGAATCTTCGTCGCCATTGTGCCGGTGATGGCCATGCTCAACGCCGGCGCCAGCGGGACGTTCGCCTTCCTGTTGCAGGCCGTGACCGCGCGCGACGGCCTGCCGCACGAGGCGGCTTATTTCTGGCTCACCGGCCTGTTGTCCGCCTTCCTCGACAATGCCCCGACCTATCTCGTGTTCTTCGAGCTTACCGGCGGCGACGCCAAGGCGCTGATGGGTCCGCTTGCCGGGACGCTGGCCGCCATCTCCATGGGCGCGGTCTACATGGGCGCCCTCACCTACATCGGCAACGCACCGAACCTGATGGTCTATGCCATTGCCGGCGAGCAAGGCGTACGCATGCCGAGCTTCTTCGGCTACATGCTGTGGTCGCTTGCGGTGCTGGTGCCGCTGTTCCTGCTGCTCACCCTGCTGCCGATCTCGCCGCTCCTCAGGCTGTCTTGACTTGAGCGCGCCCTTGCCTGAGCTTCCGCAGGGCTCAGGAAGGGCGCAGTCGGCCGTTTTTTCGACCGCAAGCACCCGTTGTTTGGGGGGAAGCCGGACATGACCGCGCACGCGGCCTCGCACGTTTATTTCGGTCTCAATCCGATGTGGGTCTCGACCTGCATCCTGGCCGTCACCTACGCCGTTATCATGTCGGAGAAGATCAACCGCGCGATCGTCGCGCTGGTCGGCGCCGGCGTGATGGTCATCATCGGCGTGCTCGATCAGGAAGAAGCAATCAAGGGCGTCGACTGGAACACGATCGGTCTGTTGACCGGCATGATGATCCTGGTCTCGATCTCGCGCCGCTCCGGCATGTTCCAGTATCTGGCGGTGTGGTCGGCCAAGGCGGCCAAGGCCCACCCGGCCGGCATCCTGCTCCTGCTGCAGATCACAACCGCCGTGCTGTCCGCCTTCCTGGATAACGTCACAACGGTGCTGCTGATCGTTCCGGTGACGCTGGCGATCTGCAAGACGCTGGAGGTGCCGGCCTATCCGTATCTGTTCGCCGAAATCTTCGCTTCCAACATCGGCGGCACCGCGACCCTGATCGGCGATCCGCCGAACATCCTGATCGGCTCGCAGGTCGATCTGTCGTTCAACGATTTCGTCTATCACCTCACACCAGTGATCCTGGTGATCATGGCGGTGCAGGCGGTCATCATCCATCTGCTGTGGGGTAAGGCCCTCAGAGCCGTGCCCGAAGCGCAGGCGCGGGTCATGGCCATGAACCCGACCGAGTCCATCGAAGACTGGCGACTGCTCAAGCAGTCGCTCGTCGTGCTCACGCTGGTGATGATCGGCTTCATCCTGGCACGACCGCTGCATCTGGAGCCTGCCACCATCGCCCTGTTCGGCGCCGCCGTCTTGATGCTGCTCGACAACTGGTCGCATCATTCGGAGAAGGCCGCGCACAATGTGCACGCCACCTTCGGCGACGTGGAATGGATCACCATCTTCTTCTTCATCGGCCTGTTCATCGTCGTGCATGGCGTCGATGTCGGCGGCTTGTTGAACCTGCTCGCAGGCAAGCTCGTGGCAGCCACCGGCGGCAATATGGCGCACGCCGGCTACGCCATCCTGTGGGCCTCGGCAATCCTGTCGGCAATCGTCGACAACATCCCTTTCGTCGCCACCATGATCCCGCTGATCAAGAACATGGCGCCGTCCTTCGGCGGGCCCGAGCACATCCTGCCGCTGTGGTGGTGCCTGTCGCTCGGTGCCTGTCTCGGGGGCAACGGCACGCTGATCGGCGCTTCGGCCAACCTGACGGTTGCCGGCATCGGCGAACGCAACGGCGTGCCCTTCAAGTTCGTCACCTACACGCTCTATGCCTTTCCGATGATGTTGTTGTCGGTGGCGATCGCTCACGTATACGTCTGGTGGCGGTACTTCTGATC
>JANLJK010000406.1:14735-16687 GCA_029255525.1 Pseudolabrys sp. | reverse complement strand
GCATGGCGATGCGATCGATGCCCATGCCCCAGGCGAAGCCCTGGTACTCGTCCGGGTCGAGGCCGCAATTGCGCAGGACGTTCGGATGCACCATGCCGCAGCCGAGAATTTCCAGCCAATCCTCGCCTTCGCCGAAGCGGATCTCGTCCTTACCCCGCCTGCACTGGATGTCGACTTCCATCGACGGCTCGGTGAAGGGGAAGAACGACGGGCGGAACCGCATGTTGACGTTGTCGACCTCGAAGAAGGCCTTGCAGAATTCCTGCAGGATCCATTTCAGGTGGCCGAGATGCGAGCCCTTGTCGATCACCAGGCCTTCGACCTGATGGAACATCGGCGTATGCGTTTGGTCGCTATCGCTGCGATAGGTGCGACCCGGGCAGATGACGCGGATCGGCGGCTTTTGGGCGAGCATGGTGCGCACCTGCACCGGCGAGGTGTGCGTGCGCAGCAGGAGACGCGAGCCGTCGGCCTTCTGCGGGAAATAGAAAGTGTCGTGCATGTCCCGGGCCGGATGGCCATCGGGGAAGTTCAGCTTGGTGAAGTTGTAGTCGTCGGTCTCGATGTCGGGACCTTCCGCCACCGCGAAGCCCATGTCGGCGAAGATGGCGGTGAGCTCGTCGATCACCTGGCTGATCGGATGGACGCGGCCGATCTCGGCGGCGGGCTCGCGCACCGGCAGCGTGACATCGACCGTTTCGCTGGTGAGGCGGGCATCGAGGGCGGCGGCGGCCAGCTCATCCTTGCGCGCGGCGATCGCGGCGGTGACTTTATCTTTCAGGCCGTTGATCGCCGGGCCGCGCGCTTTGCGCTCGTCCGGCGTCATCGATCCGAGGGTCTTCAGCAAAGCGGAAACCGAACCGCTTTTGCCGAGCGCCGAAACGCGCACGGCCTCGAGTGCGGCCTCGTCCGTTGCGGACGAAACGGCGTTAAGCAGCTCGAACTGAAGGCCGGTAATATCGTTGTCAGCGTTCACGATATCAGACATGGCGAGGCCCATTATGTGCCTCGTCATGGCCGGGCTTGTCCCGGCCATCCACGTCTTGGCAAGTGAGGAAGGCGTGGATGCCCGGCACAAGGCCGGGCATGACGACTGAGAGTCTTAAGCCTGAGCCGAGGCGGCTTCGGCCGGAACCGAGACGAAGGGCTTCACCTTCTCGACGATCGCGGCGAAGGCAGCCGGCTCACGGATGGCGAGGTCGGACAGCACCTTGCGATCGACGACCAGACCCGACTTGGCGAGACCGTCGATAAACTTGGAGTAGTTCAGACCGAACGGACGCACGGCGGCGTTCAGACGCTGGATCCAGAGCGCGCGGAAGGTGCGCTTGCGACGCTTGCGGTCGCGGAAGGCGTATTGGTTGGCCTTCTCCACCGCCTGCTTGGCGATGCGGATGGTGTTTTTGCGGCGGCCATAATAGCCCTTGGCGGCCTTGAAGACTTTCTTGTGCTTGGCGTGCGCGGTGACGCCACGTTTAACGCGGGCCATGGGGAAACTCCTGAGCTAGTCGCTAATTTTGCAAACGTTGATACGGGGACATGCCGCGCGGAGCGGCTTTAAGAAATACGATCAGCCGTTAGGCAGAAAGTACTTCTTGATGTTGTCGCCGTCGGTCTTGAACAGCACCGAGGTGCCGCGATGTTCACGGATCTGCTTGGTGGTCCGCTTGATCATGCCGTGGCGTTTGCCGGACTGCTGGTATTTCACCTTGCCCTGGGCGGTGATCTTGAAGCGCTTTTTGGCGCCCGATTTGGTCTTCAGCTTGGGCATTTTGCTCTCCTGATCGGTCCAGTGCGGACAGGTCCGCACGACCGGAAATAAGCCCGGGGCGCGAGGCCTCAGGCATGGTGCTCGGAATTGAGCGGATATCGCCGCCACGGCAGCCCTTGATCAGCCGGGCGGCGAAGGGCGGCGTTATGGCAGAGGCGGGCATTTCTTGCAACCATTGCCG
>JANLJK010000406.1:7562-14635 GCA_029255525.1 Pseudolabrys sp. | reverse complement strand
AGCTCCTGGTGCGCCATTTCGCGGCCGCGGAAGCGCAGGGTGATCTTCACCTTGTCGCCTTCCTCGAAGAAGCGCTTCATCGAACGCATTTTCACGTCGTAATCGTGATCGTCGATCATCGGGCGGAGCTTGATCTCCTTGATCTCGACGACGTGCTGTTTCTTGCGGGCTTCCGCTGCCTTCTTCTGCGCCTGGTACTTGTACTTGCCGTAGTCCAGGAGCTTGCAGACAGGCGGAGCCGAATTCGGGGCGATCTCGACGAGATCAAGCCCTGCGGCTTGCGCCATTTCTAGCGCGGCCAGAATCGGGGTTGGGCCGTGGTTGTGCCCAGTGGCATCGATCAGCTGTACCTCGCGGACGCGGATCTCCTCGTTGATGCGCGGGCCGTCCTTCTGAACGGGCAGCGCGGACTTCATCGGACGACGAATGGCTACTTTCTCCTCTTGCTGTTTCGACTGTCGTGCGGCGTTTGAGTTCCCGGGTGCGCCATGCGCGCCTCGGTGAGCGAGAGATTGGTACAAACGACGAATAAGTCAACGCGGTTCATCGGCAAAGCGTGCCAAAAGACCCAAATTTCTCGCTCAAATTGTTCAAATTCCAGCCGATTTAGCGTCTTGCCGCAGGCCGGGGTGGTCGACGATCTCGTCGTAGACGCGCAATGTCTGTGCGGCGACGGTGGTGGCGTCGAAATGCCCGACGACCCAGTCGCGGCCGCGTTGGCCCACGGTCGCGCGGTTCGGCTCCGGCATCGAGAACAGGCGCAGCAGCGAGGCGGCAAGCGCGGCATCGTCGCCGGCCTGGAAGCGCAGGCCCGCGACGCGGCTTTCCGGCACCGCCGGCGCTGTCAGCACCACGTCGGTACCGGCCGCCAGATCGGAGACGATCACGGGTCGGGCCATCGCCTGCGCTTCAAGGATGGCGCGCGGCGCGCCCTCGGGCTGGATGGCAGCGGAGGCGACGGCGGCCGCGGCGGCGTAGGCCGCCGGCATGTCGGCGACGGGCGCCGCCATGCGCACGACGTCCATGGTGCCGGTCGCCAGCACCAGATCCCATAATTCGCCGGTGTAATGCGTGCGGCCGCGGTCCTCGCCGACGAACACGAACAGAAAGTCTTTGAGTCCCATCTCCTTGAGCCGCTTCGCCGCCTTTACGACAGTCGTGTGGCCCTTGCGGCGCAGGATGCGGCCGGTGATGAGGATGACCTTGGTGTCGCGGGCGACGCCCCAGTTGCGCCGCATGGCCTCGACGCGCTCATGCGACACGCGCGCCGGATCGAAACGGTCGAGATCGATGCTGCAGGGAACGACCGCGATCCTGTCCCACGGCGTGCCGTAGCGATCGTTGATGAGCTGGGCGATCTGCTCGCTCGAGGCGATGACACGGTCGCCACGCGCCATCACGCCGTTATAGAGGCGCTTGAAGATGTTCTGCTCGCGGAAGCCCTTGAACCAACTCGTCACGAACGGAATGCGCTGCGTGCGCGCGGCGATCAGCGCGCTCCAGGCACCGGCGCGGCCCAACGCGTGAATGGCTTTGCAGCGGTGCTCGCGCGCGAGCCGCGTCAAGGTGTAGGCATTGCGCAGCATCACCGCCGGATTGTTGGTGGCGACATCGAGCGGCACGAACTCGCCACCGGCCTGCGTGATGTCGGCGACGAGGCGGCCGGCGCGCGAGACGACGATGCAACGGTGGCCGGCCTCGCGCAGAATGCGGGTGAGCTCCACCGCGCCGGCATCGGACGCGCCGCCGTCGAGCGTCGGTGTGACGATCATGATGCTCAGCGTTGGCGCTGTGTCCTGCGTCAGCACGGGCGCGGTACCGGACACGGTACGCTCTGGGGCCGCGGACGCTTGGGACACGGGCAGGCTCGACATACGGATCGGCGACCTCGGAAACAGCGGTCCTGAAGCACCGCCGCGCTGAAAAACATCTCGAACGTGAACGTAACAAAACGCCGCCGCGGACGGTCTTGTTATGGCGGTCAGGCGTCGCGGGCCAGAAGCGACGTATAGACCCCACGCATGGCTTCGGCAACGCTTTGCGGGGAAAACATGAATTCGGCGAATTGGCGGGCCCGGGCGCCCAATGCCTCGTAAGCGGTGGCGTTCATCGCAAGCGCCGCGCGAATACCGTTGGCGAGTTCGCCCGCATGGCCGGGCCGCACGATCCAGCCGGTGCGCAGTTCCTCCCGCATGCGCGGCGGCGCCAACAGGTTTTCCGGCAGCATGCCGATGGTGGTGGCGACGACCGGCCGGCCGACGGCTTGTGCTTCTGCCACAGCGCGGCCCGACAAGGGCGGTTGCAGGGCCGGCACCACCACGACATCGGCGGCGGCGATGGCGGCGGGCATATCCGGGCAATGGCCGATGAAGCGGCACAAAGTATCGATGCCGTGCATCTGTGCCCGTCGCCGCAGACTCTGCGCGTAACGGCGGTGGCGGCGATCCTCGCCGGCGAAGACGAAGGCGATGTTGCGATCGCCGCCGGCGGTCAGGAGTCGCGCGGCATCGACCATGGCCATCTGCCCGTTCCACGGCGCGACGCGGCCCGAGATCAGCACCACGCGCATTTGCGGCAGCAGGCCCCAGACGCGGCGTAGGCCCGCGATGCGGTCGGAGCTGATCGCCGCTGGATTGAAGCTTGCGGTATCGACCGCGCGCGGTATGACCGTGATGCGGTCGGCCGGAAGCTTGTAGCGTTCGATCATCGCCAGCGAAACGTAGCTCGACGGCGCAATGACGCGGTCGCCGCGCGCCAGCGAGCCGCGAAATACGGTGCCCGGCCAGTTGTCGGCGGCGAGGCGGTCGGGAAATGACGTCACCAGGAAGACCGGCTGCTTGCGCGTCGCCCGCAGCGCACTCCAGGCGCCGCCGGCGCTTTGCGCATGCACGATATCGACGCGCTCGCCCGCGATCAGGCCGGCGATGGTGCTGGCGTTACGGCTGATCCGGATCGGATTGATGGTGTCGTTGATCATCGGCAGCCATTCGCCGCCGAAGGCGCGCAGTTCGCCGACCAGTGGGCCGCCATCGCCGGCGACGATGGCGCGCGCGCCGGATTTCATCAGCGTCATGGCAATGTCGACGGCGGCGTGACCGGCGGGATCGTCGCTCAACGCCGGCACGATCTGCAGAATCGTCGCACCGGCCAGCGAGCGCGGTCGCGCGCCGCGGTTTACGGCCATGCCGTGCCCCTTGCGCTCGGCGTTTCGTTGCGGCCAGAAGGTGTGGAAGCTGCGATCATTCCTGAACGGACCTGAGCGACCATGAGCGAAGCGCGCCTGACGACCCTGACGATAGAATCACCGCCGCCTGCGCGGACCATCGCCGTGCGGCTGCGCGAGGGCAAGAGCCCGGCGACCGGGCCCGGGCTGTTTTGGCTCGGCGGCTTCAAGTCCGACATGAAAGGCACCAAGGCTGTGGCGCTGGACGCCTGGGCTGCGGAAAACGGCCGCGCCTGCGTGCGCTTCGATTATTCCGGCCACGGCGAATCCGGCGGCGCCTTCACCGACGGCACCATCGGCCGCTGGCTCGAGGAAAGCGTGGCGGTCTACACGCGGTTCGCCAAAGGTCCGCAGGTGGTGATCGGTTCGTCGATGGGCGGCTGGCTGGCATTGCTGCTGGCGCGCGTGATTGCGACCAGGACGGACGTTGCGCCGCTGGCCGGCATGGTGCTGATCGCGCCGGCGGTCGACTTCACCGAAGAGTTGATGTGGAAGCAGTTCTCGCCGGCGATGAAGAAAGAGGTCGAGGAGAAGGGCTGCTGGATGCGGCCGTCGCAATACGGCGAAGAAGCCTATCCGATCACCAAGAGCCTGATCGAAGACGGCCGCAACCATCTGATGCTCGGCGGCCTGATCGAGACGCGCTGTCCCGTGCACATCCTGCAAGGCGTGCAGGACCCCGACGTGCCGTGGCGGCATGCCGAGGCGCTGGTGACGCGGCTGTCGCGCGACGATGTGGTGCTGACCTTGATCAAGGACGGCGACCATCGCCTGTCGCGGCCGGAGGACATCGAGCGCCTGATCGCGGCGGTGAAGGAGTTTTAAAAGCCCCGTGTCCCGGATGCGGTGCAGCGCGAAGCGCAGCGTAGCGGTGCATCGCTGATCCGGGACCCCGGTATCTTAAGAAAGCTGGATCCCGGGTCTGCAGCGCATCACTTCGTGCTGCGCTGCAGACCCGGGACACGAGTCACGTCAGCGCTGCGCTCCATTCTTCCATCACAGAAGAATCGCAATCACTTTGCTTCTGTGCTCGTTCGACAAATTGCTGACGCGGCAATAGTCGCGATAACGCCCACACCGCCGCGCCGCGCACCACAGGCGACGCATCGTCCAGCAACCGCTCGGCCTCAATCGCCAGCGACGCATCGCCCGCATTGCCGATCGCGATCAGCACATTGCGCACGAAGCGATCACGGCCGATGCGTTTGATCGGGCTCTTGGTGAACAGCGCGCGGAACTGCACATCGTCGAGCCGCGCCAAGTCGGCGAGCCGCGGCGCGCGTAACGTCTCGCGCGCGGCGAGCTTCGCTTCGCGGCCGGCTTGCGCGAACTTGTTCCATGGGCAGACCGCGAGGCAATCGTCGCAGCCATAGATACGGTTGCCCATCAGCGGCCTTAAGTCCCGTGGGATCGGGCCTTTGTGCTCGATGGTCAGATACGAGATGCAGCGCCGCGCATCGAGCCGATAGGGCTCGGGAAAGGCCGCGGTCGGGCAGGCATCGAGACAAGCGCGGCAACTGCCGCAGCTATCCTCCATCGCCGCATCCGCCGGCAGATCGAGCGTGGTGAAGATCGCGCCGAGAAACAGCCATGAGCCGAACTGGCGAGACACCAAATTCGTGTGCTTGCCCTGCCAGCCCAAACCGGCGCTCGCTGCCAACGGCTTCTCCATCACCGCGGCGGTGTCGACGAACACTTTCACGTCGCCGCCGGCTTCTTTGACCAGCCAGCGCGCGATTTCCTTCAGCCGCTTCTTGATGAGGTCATGATAGTCGTCGCCTTGCGCATAAACCGAGATGGCCGCGTGCGCGCGTTGCTCAAGCACCTTGAGCGGATTCTCGTCCGGCCCGTAGTTCAGCCCGAGCATGATGACCGAGCGCACATCGGGCCACAGCGCCAAAGGCGAAGCGCGCCGCGTGGCGGTCTCCGCCATCCAGGCCATGTCGCCATGCGCGTCATCGGCGATGAAGCGCTCGAGCCGCGCCTTGGCTTCCGGCACGGCATCGGGCCGCGTCACGCCCAGGCAATCGAAGCCGTGCGTGCGGGCCTGTTCCGCAATCAGCGTCTTGAGTTTGGCGGGATCGCTCAGAAGTCGAGGTCGGCGTAGGTCTTCGACGCCGGTACGCCCGCCAGCGTCTCGGCCAGCAAGGGCCGGAACGAGGGCCGCGACTTCACCCGCGCGTACCAGTGCTTCGCCACGTCGTCTTCGTTCCACGGCACTTCGCCCAGATAATCGCAGACGGACAGATGCGCCGCCGCGGCAAGATCGGCGAGCGTCAGCTCGTCGCCGGCCAGCCAGTCGCGCGTGCGCACGAGCCAGCCGATGTAAGCGAGATGATAGCGGATATTGTGGCGCGCCGCGCGCAGCGCCTCGGTGTCCGGCGGCCCGCCGCCTTGTTCCCGCGTCATATGCCGCTTGAACACGCGTTCGAGCACAAAGGGGCCGCTGACTTCGTCATGGAATTTGTCGTTGAACCAGCTCGCCAGCCGGCGCACCTCGACCCGCGCGCCGATCGATTCCGGCAGCAGCCTGCCCTCGGTCAGGTCGGCGGCGTGCGTTTCCTCGATATATTCGGCGATGATGGCCGTGCCCGGCACGGCCGGCTGGCCGTCCGCCACCAGAACGGGGATCTCGCCCGCCGGATTGAGCAGCAGAAACTCCTCCCGCCGCTCCCAGAATCGCTCCTCCAGCAGTCGCGCCTCGACCCCGTATTCGTTGAGGATCAGGCGGACATAGCGCGACCGCGGGCAGAGTGGATGTTGGAACAATGTGAGCATGGCCGGCCGGACTTGCGCGGCCCCCACGGCCGCTGAACAGGAAAGGAATCGATGGTGGCACTATAGGAAGCCGCCCCGGTGGCGCAAATTGGCGTGGCTACGCCTTTTTAATTTGCGTCAATCAATCGTTTACGCCAAAAGCCCTCCGTCCCGCACGCTTGTGCAACCGGGCGAGCATCGACGTCTCCGGAGCTAAACTCACATGAATTTGGACGCCATCAAGGCGGCGCTCGCCGGCCTGCTTGGAACGCACATCGATGTGGTCAAGGCCGCAGTGCTCGGTTTCGTTGAAGGCCTGACCGAATACCTGCCCGTTTCATCCACCGGTCATCTGCTGCTGATGGAACATGTGCTCGGCTGGGGCGACGATGCCTTCGGCAAGTCCTTCGCGGTCCTCATTCAGCTCGGTGCCATCCTCGCGCTGCTGACGATCTATTTTGGCAGGCTCTGGGGTCTGGCGAAGAACATGTTCACGTCCTGGCCGGCGGCACGCTTCGTCATCGGCGTGCTGCTCGCCTTCCTGCCGGCTGCGGTGATCGGCGCGCTCGCCGGCAGCTACATCAAGCAGTATCTGTTCGATATCCGCGTCGTCTGCATCACGCTCATCCTCGGCGGCTTCGTGCTGCTGTGGGTCGACCGCATGGCCCTGCGCCCGCGCTATCACGACGCCACCGAGTTCTCGCTGCCGATGTATTTCGGCATCGGCATCGCGCAATGCGTGGCGATGATTCCCGGCGTGTCGCGCGCCGGCGCGACTATCGTCGGCGCGATGTTGTTCGGCGCCGATCGCCGCTCGGCGGCGGAATTTTCGTTCTGGCTGGCGATGCCGACCATGGTCGGCGCCTTCGCTTATGAATCCTACAAGAGCCGCGCCGATCTCATGCATGGCAACATCATGCTGATCGCTATCGGTTTCGCGTTCTCATTCATCTTCGGCTGGATCGTCGTCAAGACGTTCCTCGGCTATGTGCAGCGCCACTCGTTCGCGCTGTTCGCCTGGTGGCGCATCCTGCTCGGCAGCTTCGGCATCTTCGCGCTGTATTTTATGTAGATGTCATTCCGGGGGCCGCGC